>JALHTJ010000088.1 GCA_022865785.1 Candidatus Aminicenantota bacterium | reverse complement strand
TGCCCTATACCGGTTCCTCGACGCTCAGCGTCTGCTACGAGGGGACCCTTCCGGAAAACCGCTGGCTGGACCTGTCGGGGACCCATATGCGGGCCCTGAACCAGGATTTCACCGTCCAGTTCGTCATCGGCTGGGACCGCCACGAACCCTGCTGGTGACGTGAGCCGGCCTGGCCGGGCAGAGGTTTCCGCTCTCGCTTCTTGCTTCATTCTTCAGACCGCCGCGATCGTTGACGGTGGCTGAAACCTTTTCTTGCGCGACATGCTTCCCGCCATTCGCATCGCCGGCCGGGTCGGTCGATAAATTTACAAAAGGCCCGATTTGTGGTATCTTTTGAGCGGCCGGCAAGCCCGGCCCGGACGGAATCATGAGCATCTATCTGAAAAAACTCGAACTGCACGGCTTTAAATCGTTTCCGGAAAAAACGGTAATCCAGTTCCACCAGGGCATCACGGCCATGATCGGCCCCAACGGTTGCGGCAAGAGCAACCTGGTCGACGCCCTGCTCTGGGTTCTGGGCGAGCAGCGCATCAAGAACCTGCGCGGCGAAAACAACGAGGACCTCATTTTTACCGGCAGCGCCTCGAAGAAGCCCCTGGGCATGACCGAGGTCGGCGCCTACTTCGCCAACAACGAAAATGAGACCTACGTCGCCCGGCGCTTCTTTCGCAGCGGCGAAGGGAAATACATCCTGAACGAAAAGTTCTGTCGCAACAAGGATGTCCAGGACACGTTGTTCGACCTGGGCATCGGTGAACGCAATTACTTCATTTTCGAGCAGGGCAGCATCGAGAAAATGGTCAACCTGAAGCCCAGCGAAAGGCGTATCCTGATCGAGGAAGCGGCGGGCATCGCCCAATACCTGGAAAGGAAAAAAGAGACCGCCGGCAAACTGCTAATCGCCCAGCAGAACCTGGACAGCCTGGACCTGGTTTTGCAGGAAAAGAGCAACCGCTTGCGCGAACTGAAAAACCAGGTGCATTTCGCCCGCCGCTACCGTGAAATTAAAAACACCAGGAACGATCATCTAAAAGCCCTGCTGAACAAAAAGTACCTGACCTTCAAGGGTGAGTTTGACCTGCAGGGAGGGAAGATCATCGAGTTCCTGAACGGCGAGGCGGCCCTGGTCAGGGAGATCGCCGATTTTGACAGGAGCCTGCTCGATCTGGAAGCGAAGCGCTGGAAGCTGGACCATGGTTTGAAGAACAACCAGCAGTTCATTTTCGACCGCAACAACCGTCTCCTGGAAGGCAGCAAGGAAATTGAAAAAGCGCAACAGCGCCAGGAATTCCTCAAGCAGAGAATGCTCGAATTGCAGAAAATGGTGGCGGAAAGCCAGGCCGAGATCAAGGAGATCGATAGACAGGACAAAACCCTGGCCGCGGAAATGAGCGAATTGGACCGGCAACTGGCTGAGCAGGACGGCAGCAACCGCGAATTGGACCTGGCCATCGACGTCCTGAAAAAAACCATTTCCGAGCGGAATGTTAAGGATGGCCACCTGAAAAAATCAATGTTTAACCTGCAGGTGGAGATTTCCCGCAACCGCAACGAGTCCCTGCAATTGGAAAAAAACCTGATGCGCCTCGAGGCGGATAGCGCCAACCGCAAACAGTTCATCAGCGAACTCGAGAACCAGGGCCAGAACCCGGAGATCGCCCAGATCGAAAGCACGGTGCAAACTTTGGCCGAGACCCTGCGCGTTGAAGAAAACGAAGCTGAGAAAGCAGCCGCGGCATTCAGGAAAATACAAGCCGAAGACGAAGCGATAGAAAAGCAGCTGCGCGAAGCCATAAACGAGATCGCCAATCTCGGCCGCCAGAAGGAAAAATATCTGGAGATCAAGCATAAAATTACCGGCGCCCAGGACAGGCCCTGCTCCGGAAAAAACCATGGTTTCCTGCAGGAATTGCTGTTGGCGCCTAAAAATATCCACTCCGTTCTGGAGAGTTTTTATTTCGATGAGCTGGATGCGCCGATATTGACCGACAGCGAGGTCGCCCTTCAACCTGAAATGCGCAAGGCTTTTCTCAAGCGCGCCGCCGCCGCGGAATTGCCCGCTGCCGTCCGCAGCGCACCCGGGTTCAGGAATTTCGTTAAAAACCTGTTTGAATTGGAAGACAAGGAACTGAAGAAATATTTCCGCGACGGGGTGCTGGTTGATTCTCTGAAGAGCGGTTTGGCCATCTACGCCAAATATGGCGTTGACATCGTCACGGAAAAGGGAGAAGTGATCGGCAGCAATGGCGTATTGATCAAGAACCGCGACCGGGGCATTCTGGAGGTGCTGGACGAGATCAAGGCCATCGATAAAAAAATAGTCGTTTTGCAAGATGGGCTGGTTGGGATCAGGGCGAACCTCGAGCAGGTTTCCCGGCAGAAAGAAGAAAAAGTCGGGCAGCGGGAAAAAGCCGAAATTGCCTTAAGCGCTCACAAAGAGGAAGGTATCGGCCTGCGCTCACGCCTGGAAGCACTGAAGAAAAACCGCGACTTGGGTCTGAAACGCATCGAGACCACCACTGCCGAAATCAAAGACCTGGCCGCTGAAGCCGGAAAACTCCAGGAGCGCCTGGCCGAGTTGGAGACGAAAAAAGCCGATCTGGAAAAACAAAACGAAACGCTGGAACGCGAAAAAGAGAGCTGCGGCCGGGAAAGTGAAAAATTGCTGCAGCAGATCAATGACCGGGAAAAGGAAAAAATCCACCGGGACAACGCCTTGAACCTGATCCGCGAAAAGATCAATTCACGCAAAAATTCGCTGCAGGAAGCACAGGGCAGGAACGAAAAACGCCGTCAGCAGATCCTCAACGCCGAGGAAGAAAAAAATCGTCTGGAAATGGAGATCGGCGCCAGTACTGCCAAAATCAAGGAGATCAAGGTCAGCGCCAAGACCTTGGACAGGGAAAGGTCCGACCTGGAAAAATCATTAAAAAGTGAAGAATTGGCCTTGGACGAAGCGAACGGGCAGACAAAGAAAATTTCCGCGGAACTGACCACCAAAAGAAAGGTCCTGGAAGAGTGGCGCGAAAACAAGAAGGAAAGCGAGATCAAGCTGGCCGCGGTGAAAAAGGATCTCTTCCAGCTTGAGGAGATCGCCGGCCAGGAACTGGGGATGGAACTGAAGGACATCGAGGCCGATCCCGAAATGATGCAGATTGAAACCGCCCAGCTTGACGCCCAATTCAACGATATGGTGCATAAGCTGAACCGCATGCGCGAAAGCGACCGCCTGAATTTCTCCGCCGAAGCGGAGTACGAGATCCTGGATAAAGACTACAATTTCCTGCTCGGCCAGAAAGAGGATATCGTCAAATCCATTACCGATATGAATACCGCCATCGCCCGCATCGACAGCGAATCCAGGGAAAGCTTCCTGCAAGCCTTCGCTGCCATCAAGGAAAATTTCGTCAAGAATTTCAAGATCCTTTTCGAGGGCGGCGAGGCGGAACTGCTCTTGACCGACAGCGAAAATGTGCTGGAAACCGGCCTGGAGATCCAGGTCCAGCCCCCTGGCAAAAGGCTGCAAAACATGCGCCTGCTCTCCGGCGGGGAAAAAACGCTTACTTCGCTGGCTTTCCTGTTCTCACTGTTCGAATACAAGCCGTCGCCGTTTTGCGTTTTTGACGAGGTCGACGCCTCGCTGGACGAGGCCAACATCCAGCGTTTCCTGAAATTTCTGCAGCAGTTGAAGAGCAAGACCCAGTTCGTCATCATCACCCACAATTTCAAAACCATGGAGGAAGCCGATTACATCTACGGCATCAGCATGGACGAGCCCGGCGTCTCCAAGCTTTATTCCATGAAGATGGCCTGAGGCGGCATGGATTTCCAGGGTCAAATCCAGGTTTATACCGGCAACGGCAAGGGCAAGACCACGGCGGCCCTGGGACTGGCCCTGCGTGCGGCCGGGCGGGGCATGAAGACCTTCATGGCCCAGTTTTTAAAAAAGGGAGAATACGGCGAACTGCTGGCCGTGCGTGAGCGCCTGGCCGATCTGATCACCATCGAGCAGTTCGGCTTGCCGGAATTTCATCATATGCAAAATGGCGTCAGCGCCGCCGAGGTCAAAGCGGCCGAGGCGGGATTGGCCGCGGCCGGCGCCGCCCTGGCCGCAGGTGAGTACCGGATCGTTGTCCTGGACGAGATCAACACCCTTCTGCATTTCCAGATCGTCACCATTGAACCGCTGCTGCAGCTCATGGAACGAAAGCCGGCAAATGTGGAGCTGGTGCTGACCGGGCGTTACGCGCCCCAGGCCATCCTTGACCGCGCCGACCTGGTGACCGAGATGAAGGAGATCCGCCATTACTTCCAGAAAAATATCCAGGCCCGGACCGGTATCGAAAAATAGGCAGCAGGAACGCTGGTTAGAAGCAATTTCTTGATTTTCCGCCTTGAGTGCCCATGTATAAATGAAAAGTGGTTTTTCTCTTGACTTTTTATTTTGAATGTTATATTAAATAGACTGCTATTAAATTTCAACGATTCGGGAGGGTCGCGCATGAAAAAAATCATTTTTTTAATGCTTATTTTTTGTTTGTTATTCAGTGTTCAGGCTGTTGAAAAAGTCAGCCGGCTTGGTCAGCACCCGTTCTATAAAAGCCGTGACCTGAAGCCTGCCGACCTGAAGATCATCGCCCTGGACAAGGCCGGTGAAGTCAAGATGGGCTTTGAAGAAGCCGGCAATGGCGACCTGGTATTCGCTTTTCTCGAACAGATCCAGAGCGCCGATGTCCAAACCGTGGAATTGAACCCCGGCGACGGCCTGCAATGGATGCTGTTCAAGAAAGGCAGAAAGGTCCAGGTCAAGAAAGATGTGGTCTGGGACGGCAAAAAACCGATCGTTGCCTACAATTTCACCATTTTCAGGGACGGAAAGCTCTATGAATTCATTGTCCCCAAGATCTGCGGCAACATTTCACTGAAAAATACGTCGGAAGTTCCGGCACCGGTTTGCGTGCTGAACGTGGATCCGGCCGAAGTGGAACTTGGCAACCCGGTCAAGATCGACATGTGCGGATCGGAGAATGCCGTGAAAACGACGGTCACGGTCACCGATGCCGCTGGCGCGGTCATCAAGACCATGGAACTGACCCCTGAGAACTGCTCGGCCGAACTCACCCTGGACAAGGTCGGCGAATACCAGGTGAACGCGATCGTCGAAGGCCAGTATGCCATGAAATCGAATCCCTGCGAAGCGATGGTCAAGGTGCTTGAACCCGTGGTCGTTGCTCCGGTTGTCGTTGAAAAAAGAAATCCGCTTCATTTCCTGATTGAAGGCGGTCCCGGACTTTTGAAGGGAACCTACACCGGCATGTTCTGGGCCCGGGC
This sequence comes from Candidatus Aminicenantota bacterium, assembly GCA_022865785.1. Lineage (GTDB taxonomy): Bacteria > Acidobacteriota > Aminicenantia > UBA2199 > UBA2199 > UBA2199. The sequence continues at coordinate 3,054 of JALHTJ010000088.1, read as the reverse complement.
CGGTATTTTGGTCAATCTCGTGTTTGACAAGCTGGATTTCATCCTTTCTTTGGGCGGCGGTGTTCCGATCAAGGGTGAGCCCTGGAAATCTTTCTTCATGGGCAACGCGCTGCTGAACCTGCACGCCGGACCGGCTTACGTGGCCGGCGGTCTCGGCTTCAGCACGGCTGAACGGGAAGGACGCAAGGGCGGCATCGACCTGGTCGGTGAACTGGGGGTCAACCTCTTCCGCTCCGACGATTCGATCGGCTCGATCTTCGGCGAATTGCGCGCCCCGGTGATCACCGAGGACCGTCCGTTTGAAAATCACCACAAACTGCTGCTGGGATTCCGCTATATCTTTTAATTCCCGATAGCTCTGGAACCGCAAGGGCCAGGTCCCGCGACCTGGCCCTTTTTTATTTCCTGGGCAAAACGTCCCTGACCTTGACATTGTAATGGCGACTTCCTTATAATATTCGAGCAGGAGAGAGACCGATGAAAAAAACAATCTTTTTGGCCGCTTTGGCGCTGGTTTCCATTGCGCTCCTGGGCCGGGAGCAGGAACAGGTCACCGTCCAGGACCCGGAGCAGCCCCCGGTCCAAGTCGAGGAGCAGCCCCCGGCCCCGATTCAGGGCAAGGACCTCAAGAGGGTCCGTTTCCCCGAGGCGTTCATTCATGCCGGCAGGGAATACCCCGCCGGGGATTACTGGCTGGTCCTGGCCACGAAGGACGGGCAGCCCTTCTTTGTCGTCCAGAACGCCCAGAAGGAGCTGCTGTTCGAGGACCTGGCCATCGTCAAGGACAGGAAAGGTAACCGCAGCGGTTCTGCTTTTTTTGTGGGGAAAAAATTCATGACGGATAAGGAGTATTTTCGCATCAAGGTTACCACGCCGGGGGAATGGCTGCTGGGTTATTTCCTGATTAAGAAATAAATTATCTTTTAGAAAGAAAAAAGCGCGGCTCAGTCGTCCGTGCTTTCCGTTTCGGTTTTGTAATAATTGAAGATCTTCTGGTGTTCCTCTTCATTACAGAATTCCAGGGGCTCGGTTCCCGGCAGAAAGGCCTCGCTGAAGGGATAGAGGCAGTCGGGGGTCAGTAGCTTGCCGGTGTATTTGTCAATGTCGATCATATAGATTCCTGAAGGAATGCGGAACTTGTTGGTTTCCGGATACTTGGCCAGGTAGTTTTCCATGAATTTGACGAAAATAGGCGCCGCCGCCACGGAACCGGTCTGCTCCTGGCCCAGGCTCTTCTTCTGATCAAAACCCACCCAAACGCCGACGGTAAGGGTAGGAGTGAAGCCGATGAACCAGGCATCGGTAAAATCGTTGGTCGTGCCGGTTTTCCCGCCCACGGGGGCGGGCAAAGCCCTGGCGCGCCAACCTGTCCCGGAGCGAACCACCCCCTGCAAGAGGTAATTCATGATAAACGCCGTTTCCTTTTCGATCACCTGCTTGCGTTCGGGGAAATTTTCTTCGATGATATTGTTGTTCAGGTCGCGTATGCTGCGTATAAAATAGGATTCGACCCGCATCCCGTAGTTGGCGAACACGGTAAAGGCCTCTACCATTTCCTGGAGTGTGACTTCGAATGCGCCCAGGCCCAGTGACATGAACGGCTTCAGGTCGGAACTGATACCGAATTTCTTGGCATAGGTCACTCCCACTTGCGGAGTGATGTCCTGCAGAATGCGCGCCGTGACCACGTTCCGTGACTGTTCCAAACCGCGGCGCAGGGTCATGGGGCCCAGGTAATCTCCCTTGTGGTTGCGCGGCTCCCAGAGTTCACCGCTCCACTCGTCAATATAGGAAAAAGGTTCATCCTGGATAATGGTGGCCGGGGAAAATCCATGCTCGAGCGCAGCCGTATAGATGATCGGTTTGAATGTGGAACCGGTTTGGCGCAGAGCTTGAATGGCACGGTTGAACTTGCTTTTTTGGAATGCATAGCCTCCGACCATGGCCTTGATCTCTCCGGTTTTGTTGTCCACGGCCAGCAGGGCGCCGTCGACCTCGGGCTCCTGCTCCAGGCCAAGATCGAGTTTCGCTTTGCCCTTATCCACGGCCAATATCTTGAACAAGGCGACATCGCCGACCTTGAGCAGGCGCGCCAGCGATTTTTTTGTCCATTGGGCCTCGGCTGACCGTAACTCGCCTGCAAAGCCGGCTATACGCACAATTGCCCTGGTTCTGCTGACTTCAAGCACCACCCCTTCGATGATTTGTCCGGGTTCAATCTTGGCGTTTTCCCAGGCCGGCAGCCGATATTTATTGATGTTCAATTTGTTTTCCGGCAAGTTGAACAGTCTGCTGCTGCGCCAGCCCTGGCGCTTGTCCAATGTCCGCAATCCTTCCCGCAGAGCGTCTTCCGCCCATCTTTGCATTTCGCCGTTCAGGGTAGTAAAGACCTTCAGGCCGCCCTTGTAGAGAAGGTTGTCGCCGTATTTGGCCTCCAGATATTTGCGGGTATCCTCGGTGAAATAATCGGCCAGGGATTCATTGCCGGCGTCGGAGGGTTTTTCGGGAAGCTTCACCGTCAGCGCTTCCTGGTATTCCTTATCGCTGATGGATTTTAGTAGCAGCATTTTTAGCAGCACGTAGTTCCGCCGTTTGCGAACGTTTTCAGGCCGCTTGAAAACCGCGTAGATGCCGTTGGGATTGGGCACAATACCGGCGATCAGGGCGGCTTCGGCCAGGTTGATTTCTTTAACCGTCTTGCCGAAATAATAGCGGGCGGCGGCCTCGATCCCGTAAATGCTTCCGCCCAAAAAAATCTTGTTGCAGTAAAACGTCAATATCTGGTCCTTGGTATACTTTTTTTCGATCTGGATAGCCAGCAGCATTTCCTGCAGCTTGCGGGATATGGAAAATCCGGGGGTTAGAAAGAGTCCCCGGGCCAATTGCTGGGTGATCGAACTGCCGCCGCCCCATTTCTTGCGCAGCAGTACGCCGCCGACAGCTCGGACAAAGCCGCGAAAATTGATCCCCCAGTGGGAATAAAACTGATTGTCTTCGGCGGCGATGATCGCTTTCTTTAGCGATGCGGGGATCTCGGTGCTTTTGACGATGATG
>JALHTJ010000087.1 GCA_022865785.1 Candidatus Aminicenantota bacterium | reverse complement strand
GGAGATCTCCTCCTGGCAGCACATGCCCAAAGACGCCGCGGGATTTGTCAGCCTCTTCGGCGTGCTCGATGGACTGCAGGGCATCCGCGCCCAGCACCAGATCGAGATCATCCCCTACGCCGTGGCCAAGGGGCAATTGTCGCCGGAGGAAGCCGGCAACCCTTTTGCCACCGGCAGCAGCGGCCGCTTGCTGGGCGGGCTCGACGGCAAGATCGGCCTGACCAGCGACCTGACGCTCGATTTCACCATTAATCCCGATTTCGGCCAGGTCGAGGCCGACCCGTCGGTCGTCAACCTGACGGGCTATGAAACATTTTTCCAGGAAAAACGGCCGTTCTTCACCGAAGGGAGAAACATCCTCGATTTCCGCATGATGAGCGGCAACGGCGATTTCGGCAGCGACAACCTGTTCTATTCCCGGCGCATCGGCCGTTCCCCGCACTATTCCCCGGCCACGCGGGACGGGGAATACCTCGACATGCCCATGGCCGCCCCGATCCTGGGCGCCTTCAAGCTCACGGGCAAGACCAGGCACGGCCTGTCACTGGGAGTGCTTGAAAGCCTGACCGCCCGCAGCCGGGCCACCCTTAGTTTCAATGGCCAAAATCGCAACGAAACCGTGGAACCCCTGACCAATTATTTCATGCTGCGCGCCCAGCAGGACCTCAATGAAGGCCAATCCTTTATCGGTGCCATGATGACGGCGGTCAACCGCGATATCCGGGACGAGGCGCTCGATTTCCTGCACGGTTCCGCCTATAGCGCGGGCATCGATTTTTACCACAGCTGGAAAAACCGCAGCTATTTTGTTTCCGCCAAAACCATATTCAGCCTGGTGCAGGGCAGCAAGGAGGCGATCCTGCAGACCCAGGAGTCCGCGGTGCACTATTTCCAGCGCCCGGACAGGGAGTACCTGCATCTGGATCCCGATCGCACATCGCTGGGCGGATACGGCGGCAATTTCGAGATAGGCAAAAGCGGCGCCAGCAAGCTGACCTACGCCGGAGGCGTGACCTGGCGCTCGCCCGGGCTGGAGCTCAACGACATGGGCTATCTGTATCAGTCCGACGTCATCATGGCCTGGGGCTGGGCCGGCTACCAGATCACCAAGCCGACCGGGATCTTCAACCAGCTCAACCTGAGCTTCAACGGCTGGCGGGGCTACAATTTCGGCGGCACGCCGATATTTCTCGGGGGCAACGTTAATTTCTATGGGCAATTGAAGAACTATTGGAGCTTCGAAATCGGCAGCAGCCGCCAGGGCACGGCCCTTTCACAAGGATCACTGCGCGGCGGCCCTGCTCTGCGCAGCGACGGCGGCTGGAATCCCTGGATCTGGTTCGGCAGCGATGGGCGCAAGCGGTTCACGGTCAACTGGGGCGGCAATTGCTTCATCACCGACGACCGCTCCCGGGAGAGCTGGAACACAAATCTGACCATGGCCTACCGCCCCAGCAACGGGCTGTCGCTCTCGGTCGCGCCCGGATACTCCCATTACAAAAGCAACCTGCTGTATGTCGACACCGTAGAGGCAGGCGGAGACGACCGCTATGTCATGGCCCGCATCGCCCAGAACACGGTCTACCTGACCTTGCGCCTGAACTACAGCATCACGCCGGAACTCTCCATCCAGTTCTACGGCCAGCCCTTTATCTCCAACGGCCGCTACAACGCCTTCAAGCGCATCACCGCGCCCCGCGCCCGCCTGTTCCAGGAGCGTTTCCAAACCTACAGCAGCGATGAGATCAGCTTCGACGCCGCTGAAAATACCTACCAGGTGCAGGAAGCCTCCGGCAGCGGCTCCTATTCTTTTGCCAATCCCGACTTCAACGTGCTCGAACTGCGCACCAACCTGGTCCTGCGCTGGGAATACCGGCCGGGAGCCGCGCTCTACGTGGTCTGGAGCCAGGGACGCGGCAACGATACCGGCCGCAATGATTTCGAGCTGTCATCCGGCTTCCGCGAGCTGATGAACCTGCCCGCCACCCATGTCTTCCTGGTGAAATTCACCTACAATTTCAACCTATAAAAAAGGGCGGGCATCCGCCCAGCGAAGCGCCGGCGGACCCGCCCCTACGCTGCACTGCCTTTTGCCTTGGGCACGGCACGCCGTGCCCCTACCCTCATCACGCGTTACGCGTTACGTCAGGGCGGACATCCGCCCAGCGAAGCGCCGGCGGACCGCCCCTACATGCCTTTCTTTCCTACGCCGTATGCCGGTCCTTCTTCCCTCTTCCTCGTCACGCGTTACGCGTCACGCGTCACTTGACTTAAACGAGCCATTCTGCTAAATTGAATGTGACTTTAGGGGGAGAACATGGCCGAAACCACCATAGAAAGCAAGGATTACAAGCTCGCCGTGCTCATCGACGGCGACAACGCCCAGGCCTCGCTGCTAGCCAAGATGCTGGCCGAGATCGCCAAGCACGGCTCGGTGACCATCCGCCGCATCTACGGCGACTGGACCACCTCCAACATGCACTCCTGGAAGGACGCCCTGCACCTGCACGCCGTGCAGCCCATCCAGCAGTTCCGCTACACCGTGGGCAAGAACGCCACCGACAGCGCCCTGATCATCGACGCCATGGACATCATGCACCGCAAGCTGGTGGAGGGCTTCTGCATCGTCTCCTCGGACAGCGACTACACGCGCCTGGCCACGCGCATCCGCGAGGAGGGCTTTTTCGTCATGGGCATCGGCCAGAAGAAGACCCCCAAGTCGTTCGTCAACGGCTGCGACCTGTTCATCTACACCGAGAACCTCTCGCCGCGGCGCGAAAGCAAGCCGCGCCAGGAGCAGAGCCGCGGCCGCAGCGCCAGCAAGAAGGGGGAAGCGCCGCAGCCGCAACAACCGCAGCCCCTCTACGCCGGCACCGACCCCATGCCGCTGCTGCGCGAGGCCTACGAGATGGTGGTGCAGGAGAACGGCTGGGCCAACCTGGGCCCCATGGGCAAGGCCCTGCTGCAGCTCGACCCGGGCTTCGACCCGCGCAGCTTCGGCCAGCGCCAGCTCTCCTCGCTGATCAAATCCCTCCCCGATTTCGAGATCCGCCGCAGCGACGACCACTCGTCCACCGGGGTCTGGGTGCGCCTTAAAGAATAATCAATTAACGACCTCTCAGTGTCAGTGTAAGTGTCAGTGTCAGTAAAAAACCAATGAAATAAAAGCAGCGGTTATCGCGGCATCAATTTAACCAACGGTTCAGATTTCAGTAAATTTTCTTGCTTTCACTGCCACTGTCACTGACACTGTTTTGGGAACGCAAGAAAAGTCTGCCCAGGCCGGCGCCCAGTGCCATGAATCCGTCCAGCGAATGGAATTCCAGCTGGACGTTCCTGGCGTCGATCATCTCCAGCCCGGGGATGGAAGTATCCTTCCCATCCTGAAGTTTGATCTCGCGGCCCAAGCTCACCTGCACCCGATCGGCGAACACCTCGGCTTTTTCCCAGCCGTAGCGGCGGGCGAACAGCTTGACGGCGCCGACATAGAAGATCTTCTCCATGCCGGCGGGCATGTGGCCGTAGCGGTCGCGCAGCTCGGCGCGCAGGGCCTCCAGCTCGGCCGGCTCGCGGCTTTCCAGGATGCGGCGGTAGGCGCGGATGCGCTCCGAGGTATTGGCGATGTATTCCTCGCTGATGGCGTAGGGGAAGTGAACGCGCAGGGCCAGAGCCCTTTCCTCTTCGGCCTCGCCCTTGAACTCGCGAATGGCCTGCTGCAGCAGCTCCAGAAAATAATCGTAGCCCAGGGCCTCGACGTGGCCGTGCTGGCGGTTGCCCAGCAGCGCCCCGGCGCCGCGCAGGCTGAGGTCGAACTCGGCCAGCTTGAAGCCCGAGCCCAGCTCGGAAAATTCACGGATGGCGTCCAGCCTTTTTTTGGCCTTTTCGCTCATCGCGCCTTTCTGCGGGTCGATGAGGAAATAGGCGGTGGCCTGGCGGCTGCCACGGCCGATGCGGCCGCGCAGCTGATACATCTGGGTCAGGCCCAGGCGGTCGGCGTTCATCACGATCAGGGTGTTCACTTTGGGGATGTCGATGCCGTTCTCGATGATAGTGGTCGAGAGCAGGACGCGGAAGCGGCCGGCGATGAAGTCCATGATGTTCTTTTCGATCATCGCCGTGGCCATCTGGGCGTGGACAACGCCGATGGCCACATCGGGAAGCCAGACGGCCAGCTGGTCGCGGAAATGGAAGATGCGCTCGATGTCGTTGAAGACCACAAACACGGCGCCGTCGCGCTCGATCTCGTTGAGCACGGCCGAGACCACCACCTGGCGGGAAAAATAACCCACGAAGTTCTTGACGGCCAGGCGGCCCAGGGGCGGCGTTTGGATCAGCGAAATGTCCTGCAGTCCGGACAGGGCCATGGACAGGGTGCGCGGGATGGGGGTGGCCGAAAGGGTCAGGACATCGACATCCTCGCGCCCCTTTTTCAGCTTTTCCTTTTGAAAGACGCCGAAGCGCTGCTCCTCGTCGACGATGAACAGCCCCAAGTTCTTGAATTCCACCCCCTTGGCCAGCAGGGCATGGGTGCCCACCACCAGGTCGACGCTGCCGTTCTTCAGGGCGGCGACGACGCGTTTCTTTTCCGCCGCCGACACCAGGCGCGACAGCATGCCCAGGCGCAGCGGGAAGGCGGCCAGGCGCAGTTCAAAGTTTTTGAAATGCTGCAGGGCCAGGATGGTGGTTGGGCACAGGAAAGCGACCTGCTTGCCGTTGGCCATGGCGCGCAGCGCGGCGCGCAGGGCCACCTCGGTCTTGCCGAAGCTGACGTCGCCGCAGATCAGGCGGTCCATGGGAAAATCGGCTTCCAGATCGGTCAGCACCCTGCGGATGGCCTGCTTCTGGTCCTCGGTCTCGACAAAGCGGAAATCCTGCTGCAGTTTGTCCTCCAACTCGGGAACGGCGGCCAGGGCTATTTTGCGGATCGATTTGCGCATGGCGTAGAGGTTGAGCAGGTCGCGCGTGTAGTGGACGATGGCTTTTTTGGCGCGCTCGGTCTTGAGCCGCCAGGTCCTGCCGCCCAGGCGGTCGGGGCTGGGCACGCCGCCCTCGCTGCCGCTGTAACGCTTGAGCACGTCCAGCTCGTGCAGCGGCACGTAGAGGAATTCGCGGTTCACGTACTCGATCTTGAGGAATTCGGCCGACAAGCCCTCGAAGTGCAGGCGCTTGAATCCCGAAAATTTGCCGATGCCGTGCTGGCGGTGCACCACCCAGTTACCCACTTCCATATCCTGCAGCCACTCTTCGGCCGGGATCTCGCGCGCCTTGGCCTGCTTGTCACTGTATTGAAAACTGCGCCCGCTTAAGGCAACCAGGCGCAGGAGCGGATTTTCGAAAGAGCAGGGAATATTGAAAAAATGACATTCCAACCCCGGCAATTGGGCGCGCAGGTTGTCCAGCAGGCGTTTGTCGGCGCTGTAGGCCAGCAGGCGGAATCCCGAGGCCGTTTTTTGGCGTAAATTTTCCAGGTCGGCGTTGTCCAGAGTCACGATGGTTTTGGGCCAGACGCGGATTTCCGCAGCAGCGTCCGGGTCGGCGGAAAAATCGACCAGGTCGGTCAGCTTCTCACCACGGTAGGGGAAAGCGAATATGGCGTCGACTTCGGGCGCCGCGGCCTGACCCGCGGCCACGGCTGCGCGGATACGGCGGAAATTTTCCAGTAATTTCCGGAACTCGTTCTCGATTTTACTGAAATTCGAAGCCAGCAGCCGGCAAGACGGCAGCAGCGCCGTCAGGTAAGCGGTTTGCTTTGGGTCGCGGCCCGGGGTGACGGCATCGGGAAAATAGCGGTTTTCGCTGATCTGCACGGCGGCGACCGTGCCGGTGGAGCGCTGTGAATCCAGGTCGAAAGAGCGCAGCGAGACCAGGCGCCGGCCCTCGAATTCCAGGCGCACCGGGGCGGCGCCGGCCACGGGAAAGACATCGACCACGTTGCCGCGCCAGGAGAGATCACCGCCGATCTCCACGGCGCCGCGCGTCTGGTAGCCCAGGCCGGTCAGTTTTTCGATGAGCTCATTGCGCTCCCACAGGTCGCCGCTTTTGATCTCCAGGCCGCTCCCGGCCGCTCCCGGCTTTTCCAGGCCGATGGACAGCGCCGCCAGCGTCGACAGCACGATCATTTTTTTGCCGGCGGCCAGGTCGGCCTGCAGCCTCTGCTTGGCCGCTATCTGGCGCGCGTCGGCGTCCTTGTTGATATAGGGGTCTTCGAAGGGCAGGGTGTGGGAGTGGACGGGCACGTCATCGAGGCCGAGCAGCTTCAGCCACTGCCCGAGCTTCTCCCGCTTTTCATCGAGGGGCTCGTTCTCGCCACCCAGCCAAATAACGCTCTCCCCGCAGCGCGCGAAGATCGCGGCCACGGCGAGCTCGCGCGCCTCGCGGTCCACCGCGGCGATTTCGACGCGGCGGCGGCGCGAGTCAAACTTCTCCCAAAAAGCCGGGCTGAAAAACGTATCCACCATGAGTTTCATTATATCACCATGAGTGTTACATGGCATTGTCAGCAAAGTAATCATTCCATGATTGCCGTGATGTGTCCCGCATAAGCGAACGAAACGGAGGGACCGGGTCCCGACCCGGGGAGCGCCGATGGCCGCAGGTAAAATGGCCGCTGTTTGAGCCCCGGCCTTGCCGGGGCGAGTTGACCATTTTAATCGGCGCGAAACGCGGTCGGTCGGTCCCGGAGTGGTGAGCGTTGCGGAACCATCACGGCGAGATCGCGATACGTAAACGCATTGACTTCCCCGGCCGGAACCGCTAATATTGAGCCATTATGAAGCGGCTGCAGATCGCATTTCCCCAGAAGGAATTTTTCGTCTCCACCTTCAAGGACGCCGTCTACGTCGTGGGCGGCACTGTGCGCGACGCGCTCCTTTATAAAAAAACCGCGCCGCAGCAGGATATCGACCTGTTGGTCACCGGCCTCAGCTACGACGAGATCGCCGCCCGGCTGGAGGCCTTCGGCAAAACCGACACCGTGGGCAAGAGCTTCGCGGTGCTCAAGTTCAGCCGCCGGGGAAAAACCTTCGATATCGCCGTTCCCCGCCGCGATAAAAAGAAGGACGCGGCCGGACACTCCCACAAAAATTTCGCCATTCAGTCCGGCCCGCAGGTCAGCCTGGAAGAAGACCTGGGCCGGCGCGACTTCACCTGCAATTCCCTGGCCGTGCGCCTGGCCGACGGCGCGGTCGTCGACCCGCACCAGGGGCTGCAGGCCATCGCTGCCAAGCGCATCATCATGACCAGCCCGGCCAGTTTCAGCGACGACCCGCTGCGCGTTTTGCGCGCCGCCCGTTTCGCCTCAACGCACGGTTTTGCCGTCGACAAAGCCATCTACGCCAAGGCCAGGAAAGTAACTCTTGCCGAGCTCAGCGCCGAACGCGTCGCCGACGAACTTTTCCGGCTGCTGCTCGAGTCGCCGCGGCCGGCGTTGGGACTGCAGGAATACTTTCGCCTGACCGTGCTGGAGAAACTGTTCCCGGAACTCAGTGCCCTGGCCCTGACCATCCAGGACGCCCATTTCCATCCGGAAAAAGACGAACAGGGCCACCATTCGGTCTTGGCCCACACCCTGATCACCGTGGACATAGTCAAAAAATTGGCCGGGCAATTTCACCTGGATGAGGAACGATCACTGGCCCTGCTGCTTGCCGCCCTGCTGCACGACTGCGGCAAGGCCGCCACCACCACCTGGGAATTCAAACGCGGGCGCATGACCGTGACTTCCGCTTTTCACGATTCCCGGGGCGTCAAACTGGCCGAAGGATTCCTGGACCGCCTGCGCATTGACAGCCGGCAGAATTTTTCATTGAAAAAAACGGTGCTCAAGCTGGTGCAGCAGCACCACCGC
>JALHTJ010000086.1 GCA_022865785.1 Candidatus Aminicenantota bacterium | reverse complement strand
TCTTCGGCCAGATTGCTGCTTGCTGAGGTTTTGACAAATTTCTCATAACTCTCCAGGGCTTGTTTTTTTGCTCCCAGTTCTTCCTGGCATTTGCCGCGGTAAAAAAGCGCCGCCGCGTAATAACGGCTGTCCGCATGTTTGCCAATGACCTCATCCAACTGTTTCAGCGCCGCGGCCCATTGTTTGTCAAAAATCAGCGTCTTGGCCTTTTCAAAGATATCGCTGCCGGTCTGGGCAACGGCAACACCTGAAAAAAGCCAGATCATCAGAATTAGGGAAAATATTTTCTTTTTCATTTAAACCTCTTGATAAGGCTGGTAAGAGAGATCTCTTTCCAGCAAGCGGATTTTCAGCAGCAATCTTTCATTTTCCATGATCCTCTGCAGGCGGAGGATCTGCTGGCATAGCTGCCGATCCTCCAACTGCAGGATTTCATAATTCAGCCAGTCGATCCGTTCACTGACGTTTTTCACCTTGATCCACTCCACGGCGGGCAAATTCTGCTGAAAATACTTCTTCTTCAACAGCAACTCCTTGGCTTTTCGTGAATACAAACCGATTTCCCGGGCTGCTACTTCTTCGCTGGAGCAATCATTGAGCAGATCGGTAAGCATCAATTGGCTTTGCTGCAAATAGGAGATCACTTCTCCCCGGGCCATCCCCGACTGCAACCGCGTCACAGCCGCCGCCGCTGACCGGCTGTTGCTGTCAAGGGGAAAGGTCACACTGCCGGCGCGCGTCAATAAAAATAAACCCAGGCCGACAATTGCGACCAAGGCTGCAGCGGCGGCCAGAAATGCCAGAGAAAACATCGCTGCCGGCCGCCGGGAGCGAGCGGGTTGCGGAACGACGCCGGCCATAATTTTAGCACTGACCGCGTCCCAATCGATGGCTTGCAGTTCCGCAGCGGTTGCGGCGGCAGGTTCGACGGCCGCGGCCAGCAGCGACCGCCAAACGGCCAATTCACGCCGGCAGGCCGGGCAAACACGAACATGCTCCTCAACCAGGTGCCGCTGCTCATCAACGATTTCGTTCGCTGCCAGCCATTCCAGCAATGGCCGGATCTTATTACATGCTTTCATATTCACCTCCCGGGCCCGGCGCCACTTCCCGCCTGATTCGCTTCAGGGCCCGGTGATGCAGGGCTTTCACGGTGCCGATTGAAATCGCCATGATTTCGGCAACCTGCCGCAGTTTCATTCCCTGGCGGTATTTGAGCGAAAAAACCTCTTTTTGCCGCCACGACAAGCTTTCCACAACCCGGTCGATGGCTTCAGAGAGCTGCTCGGACTCGTAAGCGGCCTGGCAATTGTCGGCGCTGGCCAATTGCCGGGCCGGAACATTTTCGAAGCCGCCTTCCAGCTTCCTTTTTTTTGCATATTTCCGGTAATAGTCCACGCACAAATTGCGGGTCAAGCGGTAAATCCAGCTTTGCAGCGAATGCTCCGGTTGGTAAGAGCCGATTTTTTTATATACCCTCATGAGTGTCTCCTGCACGATTTCCAGGGCGTCGTCGCGGTCGCGGAAAAATCCATAGGCAACCACGAAGATTTTTTTTTGGTAAAGGCGGACCAGCTCGGCAAAAGCTTCCCTTTCGCCCTTTTGGATCCGGACCACCAGGCTCTGCTCAAACTCCAGGTCATATTTATTCGCCTCCGCGACTCTTGCCATGGGCTTGATCATCAGCCCTTCAGCGGTCCTCGGCAATACAAGCATATCTGCCTTTTCATTCCAGCCAAACCAGTACATGGGTGTTTTCGCGGCTGTCTTCCACCTGGACCAGAAGCCCCGGTCCCAGACGGGAAATATTTTCCAAATGGGACAGGTCAAAATCAATATAGCGTCCGGCCACATCCTGCGGCTGTCGCCGCGAGTTCTTTTGCGCATGATCCTTGGTCATGCCGACCAGCCACACCGGTACCGCGACTTGCACCAGTTCCCGGGATTGGCCGTCATAAACCAGCACCTGCATTGTCTCGACCTTGCCGCGGCGCTCGGGGTTATGCTTTTCCATGACCGCCATCTTTTTGTGAACCTCGGCAAAGCGGCTGGCCGGGAAATCGACATCCTGCTCTATCCTTACATTAAAGCAACCGTTGCTGAATAAAACGATAACAATCAGCAGCAGCGCAAACAACATTCTTTTGACCATTGTCATCCTCCAATTTTGCTCAGGCAAACAGTATAACGAAATTAACAGCCGGAAAGTTGACAGCGCCAATATTATATTCTCCGAAAAAAAACAAGGAAAGCCAGAAACCAACGCCAGCAGGTATTCCTTGACAAAAAAAATTAAATTGCTTACACTGATTTCATGGAAAACATCAAAAAAATGTTTAAAGAAGGAGGAGAAGTGACCAAAAATATCGGGAAATATATATTGGTAGGCGTGATCGTTTTATTCTTGCTTGTTTTCATGTTAAAGATCTACATCGTCGTTGATCCCGGCGAAAAGGCGGTGATCTTTAACAAAGCCACGGGCAATTTGCGCGTCACCCCAAACGAGGGTTTCTATTTTCTCGTTCCCCTGATCGAGGAACCCACCGTGTACGACATGAAGGCCAAGACCTACACCATGAGCATCGCCACTTTGGAAGGAGAAATCAAGGGTGACGACTCGCTGCAGGCACTGACCTCGGACGGGCAGAATGTACTGCTGGATATTTCGGTGCGCTACCACCCCGACAACGACAAACTCGACAAACTCCACCGCGGCATCGGCATCGATTTTGTCAACAAAGTGCTTCGCCCCCAGGTGCGTTCGATCGTGCGCATGATCGTGTCGGAGTACCCGGTGCTGGATATCTATTCGGGAAAACGACTGCTCATCCAGGCCGAGATCGAAAAAAAAATGAAGGATTCACTCAAAAAGAATTTCATCACCTGTGAAGAGGTGCTGCTGCGCAATGTCCAGTTCTCCAAGGACTTCCAGCAGGCCATAGAAAATAAGCAGATCGCCCAACAGGAAGCCCAACGCATGAAATACGTTTTGGAAAAGCAGGAACTGGAAAAGAAGCGCAAGATCATCGAGGCCGAAGGCGAAGCCGAAGCCCTACGCCTGAAGGGCAAGGCCCTGGCCGACAACCCGGCTTTGATCCAGTACGAATACATCAAGCTTCTAGCCCCCAGTATCCAGGCCATCGTCACCGACCAGAATACGATCTTTAATTTCTCTGATTTTATCAAGGGCCAGAAAAAGTAAGCCTCAACTTGAATATAAATGCACGCAATCGGCTTGACCGGTGGTTTCTGCAGCGGCAAAACATTTGTACTGAAAGTTCTGGAAGAACAGGGTTGCTACACCATGCGCGCCGACGAATTGGCCAAAAATATCATTTTCAGCAAGGATTCACCCATTTTACAGGAGATCATATCCGCGTTCGGCCCTGAAATCTACGACCGGGAAAAGGGGCTTGACAAGGAGAAATTCAGTGAAATCCTTTTCGAAGACCATGAAAAGCGGAATTTTATCAATACCATCGTGCACCCGCTGGTCAGCGAGGAACGCCAAAACAAGATCCGGGCCATTGCCGAAACCAGGATTTACGAATTTTTGATCTACGAATCGGCCCTGCTGCTCGAATCGGGCATCTACAATGAATTCGAAAAGATCATTGTGGTTTATGCAGCGGTTGCCGAACAGCTGCAGCGGGCCATGGCGCGCGATAAGTTGACGCGGCCCGAAGCCGAAAAACGCATCCAGTCGCAATTCCCGTTGAAGGAAAAACTGAAAGTGGCCAATTACGCCATTGACAGCAGCGGCCCTTTCGCCAAAACCCGGGCCAACACCATGGAAGTTTTTCACCTCTTGAAAAAAGATTTTAATTTATTGTAATTTGTGTTAAAATCCCCCCCATGGAGAGTACGGAATATTTAGAAGAACTTTTGCGTCTTTTTAATTTGGGCAAAGGGGCGTCATTGCCTGAAATTCTCGAAAAATACCTGGAAAAAACCCTGCAGATCAAATTCCAGCGCATCATCATCAACCAGGACATATTGAAGGAGGAATTCATGCGTTTGCACGAAGCCTTCCTCAAGATCCTGAAAATCTACCAGGCCGCCAACAAAAAAATGGAAATGAGCCTTTTCTCCACGGATCAGCTGGCCAAGTTTTTTTACAATCAGGGCCTCTACGCGCTGTGCAAGGACAATTACCTCCTTGCCGGGGAAAAATTCCATGAAGCCTATAAGCTCAATAAGCGCAATATTTTCCTGCTGATTTATTTGGGCATCATCCTGACGGTCAGGAAGAATTTTTACGCCGCCGAAAAATATTTTTCCGACGCCCTTAAGCGCGATCCCAACTATGATGATGCCTGCTTTTACGCCGCCGAAAATTTTTTCAAGGCCGGAAATTACAGGCTTGCGCTCGAGTTCTACGAAAAAACCAAGAAACTGAACCCGGCTTACAACGAAATCAACTTTCGCATCAAGAATACCAAGGAAGCCATCATCCTCAAACAGCGGGCGGGCAAAAAAGATTCTATACTCAGGAGAATCGTTAATTATATCCGCAACGCCTTTGAGAAGTAACACTGCCGCCTAAGCGGCCGAAAACAAGTCATTCCTTTTTCCACTTCACTCCGGTTGGAGTATCGAGCAGCATAATTCCCAGATCCATCAATTCACTGCGGATGGCGTCGGCCCGGGCGAAATCCTTGTTTTTCCTGGCTTTTTCACGCTGGGCGATCTTTTCCTCGACGGCAGCGGCCAGGGGGCCGGAATCGTTATCGCGCAAAACACCCAGCACCGTGTCCAAGCCTTCCAGGTATGTCAGGACGGCAGCGGCATCCTTTTTACTAAGTTCGCTCATTTTCTGATTGATTTCATGAATGAAATCGAACAGGATACCCAGCGCTCCCGAAATGTTGAAATCGTCGGCCATGTTCTCGGTGAAGTCGTTTCGATTGGAGGCAATCAGGACAGCAATCTCAGGGGCAGCCTCCCCCGCGTTCTCTACGTTTTTCAATGAAAAAACAAAATTCTTGATGCGGTTCAAGGCCTGCCCGGCCATTTCCAGATTGGCAAAGGTAAAATTAAGCAGTTTCCGGTAGTGCGTTGAGATGAGCAGGTAGCGCAAGGCCATGGGATCGACGCCGCGCTGCCGCAGGTCCGCCAGTGTGTAAAAATTGCCCAGCGACTTGGACATTTTCTTGTTGTCCACCACCAGGTGCTGGCAGTGCAGCCAATAATTAACGAAGGTCTGGCCGTTGGCGCATTCGGACTGGGCGATCTCGTTTTCATGGTGTGGAAAAATATTGTCCACACCGCCCATGTGGATATCGAAATGCGCACCCAGGTACTTCATGCTCATGGCCGAGCATTCGATGTGCCAGCCCGGGCGGCCCGCGCCGAAAGGAGCGGGCCAGGACGGCTCTCCCGGCTTTTTGCCCTTCCAGAGAACGAAGTCCTGGATCGATTCCTTTTCGTACTCATCGCTATCAATGGCGGCGCCCAATTGCAACTTGTCCCGGTCGATATTGGCCAAACGGCCGTAATCCCCGAAGCGCTCGATGCTGAAATATACCGATCCGTCTTTCTCGTAGGCAAAACCCTTTTCCAGCAGCACCGAGACCAGGTCAAGCATTTCCGGGATGTGCGCGGTGGCGCGCGGGTAGACGTCGGCAGGGAGGATGTTCAATATACCAAGGTCGCTGTGAAAGGCGTCGATGAATTTTTGCGTCACCTCGGCCAGCGGCAATCCCAGTTCATTGGCCTTGCGGATGGTCTTGTCGTCGATATCGGTGATGTTCATCACGTGGCGGACGCGGTATCCGGAAAAAGTGAAAAAGCGTTTGACCAGATCCTCGAACACGTAGGAACGGTAATTGCCGATGTGCGGGAAATCGTAGACCGTGGGGCCGCAGGTATAGAGGCCGATCTTCCCTTTTTCGATCTCGCGGAATTCCTCCAGGCGGCGGGTCATGGTGTTGAAAAATCTCATTGGCTTATTTATCCTCTTCTTGAGGGGGGCAGCAGCGTTTCTCGGCAAACCAGCGCATCTGCTTGCAAAAACGGTCGAATACGGCCACATCGGCGTTGGTCCAGCGGGTGCGGTTCAGGGCCCGCTTCAGCGAGCGGTGAAACAGGCCGTTTTCCGGTTCGCGCAATTCCAGACTCTTCATCAGATTCCAGATGTTTTCGGTCAGCCGCTCAAAGGCTCTTTTTTCGGCCATGCGCGGCAGGCCGTCCGCCTGCCCGCCTTCTTGGACCGCCTTGTAAAGTTCGTAGGTGACCACCATAACCGCCTGGGACAGGTTGAGCGACGGGTAGGTGCCGGCCATGGGGATGCGAATAAAGTAGTTGGCCGACTGGCTCTCGTCGGTGGTCACCCCCTTGTCCTCGCGGCCGAAGACCAGGGCGATCTTTTCAGCAGGGCCGGCGGCGATGCGCGCCGCGGCCTGGGCCGGCGACAAGAAATCCTTTTTCCACTTGCCCTTTTTGGCCGTGGCCAGGAAGACCTGCGAGATGCCGTGCAGCGCTTCTGAAAGGCTGGTGAATTCGTGGGCGGCGGCGATGATCTCCTGGGAGCGGTAGCCCATTTTCCTCTGTTCGACCTCGTCGCGGAAGGGGACGGGATTGACCAGGTGCAGACGGGACAAGCCCATGTTCTTCATGGCCCGGACTACCGAGCCAATGTTGCCGGCGTTCTTGGGTTCGACCAGCACGACATGAATGCGTTCTAATATATCCTTCATTTTTTTGTTCGTCGCCTCGAGAACGCTGAAATTATAGTACAAAACACCGGGGCTGGCAAATGCCTGCCCCTTCCCCTTCTCCCCCTCGCCTTCAGGAGAGGTACGCATCACCATGCCAAGGTTTTACGAGGCATCTGGTTATGCCATTCCGCAACGCGGGGGGGTCGGGGGGTGAGGCCCTTGACGGCAGGAGTGAAAACCGCTACAATCCGGGCATGGAACTTGTTCAACTTAAAACTTTGTTCGCTGAATTGAAGCAGAAGGCCTCCGACCTCAGGGGGTTTCTTTGAATTATCCAAAAAAGCTGACCAGATAAAAGAAATAGACAGCAAGCTGACCGATCCCGCCATCTGGAGCAAGCCCCAGGAAGCGGCCCGCCTGCAGAAAGAGAAAAAGATCCTGAACAGTTTCTTGATCATCGACAAAAAACTTATCGCTGCCGGCGAAGAACTGGAGGCCTATTTTCAGCTGATCGACGAAGACCCCGAACTGCTCCCCGAACTGGAAGAAAAAATGATCCTTTTCCAGGAGTTCGTCGAAGAGACGGAGGTTAAAAATTATCTCAACGGTGAAAGCGATGCCAACAACGCTTTCCTGAGCATCCATCCGGGCGCCGGCGGCACCGAGAGTCAGGACTGGGCCGAGATCCTGCTGCGCATGTACCTGCGTTTCGGCGAACGCCTGGGTTTCAAGGCCGAGATCACCGACATCCTGGCTGGCGAAGAGGCGGGCGTCAAAAGCGTTACCGTGCGCTACGAAGGGGAATTCGCTTTCGGTTACCTGAAAGAAGAGATCGGCGTTCACCGCCTGGTGCGTATATCGCCCTTCGATGCCAACAAGCGGCGGCACACGTCGTTCGCCGCCGTGTTCGTCATCCCCGAAGTGGACGACTCGATCCGCATCGACATCGATGCCAAGGACCTGCGCATCGACACCTACCGCTCATCGGGAAAAGGTGGACAGCACGTCAACCGCACCGATTCGGCCGTTCGCATCACCCACCTGCCGACCAACACCGTGGCCCAGTGCCAGAACGAACGCTCCCAGCACCAGAACAAGGAACAGGCCATGAAAATGCTGCGCTCGCGGCTTTACGATCTGGAGATCAATAAACAACAGCGCAAGAAAGACCATATCGAAGACAGCAAGGGCGGTATCGCCTGGGGCAACCAGATCCGTTCCTATGTCCTGCACCCCTACCAGAGCATCAAGGACCACCGTACCGCCATCGAACGCGGCGACACCCAACGCGTCCTGGACGGCGACATTATCGGCTTTATCAAGGAATCACTCAAACTGCCAAGATAATTCAGTCCTTCGTGACGCGTGACGCGAAACACGTGACGAGGAAGAAAAGGTAAAGCGCACTAGGGACGGTTCGGCTGCAAAAATCATCCGCCGACCTCGGCGGATCTGATTTTTCCGTCCCCGAATGGGGGAAACCGTCCTCTTCAGATCATTTCTTTGGAATTTCGATCTTCCCTTTTTTCGAGACGCAAATATTTTTCTTGCTTGATGCGGTCAAAATACAAATTTCTTTTTTTGACAATGCAGAAATATCGACAGTCACTTTGTCGGAGTTCTCCACGGTGAAACGATCGCCGGATTTTGTCACCATGATCTTGAAGCGATCGCTCCCAACCGGCACTGTATAACGGTCAAAATCCTCAGCCAGCCCCAAATGTCCGTGCAGGATCGCTTCGCCCAGGACTCCGGCCGCTCCGGCATAGAACATGGCTCCCTGGCCACCGCCACTTTTATCTGACCACTCAAAAATATTCATCTCGTCAAGGTTCTTAGCCACGATTTCCCTCAAGTATTGCTCGGCCTTAGTGCGGAAACCAGCCTGATAAAGGGCCGAAACCAGTCGGCCTCCTATCCAGTCCCATTCGCCACCGTTTTGATAGTTCCAGGGCATGCGCAGCAGCGGGTGGGGGAAAAAATCCCTTGGATACGGCGGCAGCAGGGTAAAAGAAACCGTGCGCAATCCGAATTGCCGGCGCCGTTTTTCCAAAACCTGCAGCAACCGGGAGATCTCGTTTCCATCCAGCAGGCCGGCCCTAATTGCCTCGGCGTTGCCGCCCACAGCCAGGATGCCCTTTTCCAATTCGAAAAAATCCGGGCTGCCGGCCACGCGGTGAACCAAAAAGTATCCTTGTTCCGGCAGGTACAACTGGCGCCGACAGTTGTCGGCAATGATCTTTCCCCGCTGTCGCCATTTTTCCATCAGGATCTTGCGGTTTGCGCGCCCGGCCAGCAAGACCAGTTTTTGCGCGGCCTGGATATACAGGGCTTGGGTGTAGGTGGAATAAGTCCGCCGCGAACGGTCGGAAAGTTTGATGGCGCGCTGGTCAGGATAGGATTTTTCCACGTCGCCCCAATCGGCGGTAAAACCGCTCCAGATCAACCCATAAGCACGATCGCGCTTATTTTGCCAGACCCATTCCATGGCTTTGTCCAGCCTGAGCAAACGGGCAACACCGGCCACCTTGCCGTCGAGCCAGCCGCGATCACATAGGGCCAGCTGAAATGCGGCCAGAACCAGGGAGCTTTCCTGATCGGTCTCTACCGTGTTCTTGTCGCAGCGCCCCACCGTGTCGATCCAATCCTGAATCTGGCCGTCACGGCCTTGACGCAGGAAGAAAAGGTCCACCATTTCTTGCAGGACCGGCAGCGGGTAAAAAAAGCGGGCGTAAAACATCATGGTGGCCGCATCGCGGATCCAAACCTGCGGATAAGTAGTCCCGGCGGTAAAACCGAAAAACTTGCCTCGCCAACGGATCTCATTGTTCAGAAAAACCTGGCGCAGGAGATATTGCTCACGATCAAGCCAGTCCCGGTCGCTTTCATAACTCGTCGGCAGCCAGGCCTTGCGGAAATCCGGCGCTACCAGCGGCAGCAAGCGCAGCCGGAAAAAGCAGCTTTCCCATTTTTTATCAAGTCCCCAAAATTCCCCTTCGCGGACCAGGTCCCATTCCAGCCGGTAATTGCCGGGACCGAGGCTGAAGTAAACAGGTAGGGAGAAATGAGCCGTGCTCCCGGGCTTGACGGTCAAAGGCAGAGAGAAGCGCCGGTTGTCAAAGCGCACCAGGCGTCCGGAAAGGTCGCGGACATGATAGGAAATAAAAAAATTGCCGGCCTGGTTCATCGTGTAAGCGGAGAGGTTACTGACGGTGAAGTTCAATATGATTTTTTCACCCTGCCTGGCCGTGGCCTGGAAGGGCGCGCAGGAGATATGGACCCCAGCGCCCTGCAGGTTGGCAAACAAAAGCAAAGCCGAGAAAAAAATGACCGGCCTCATGACCCGGCGCCAGATAGACATCATAGAGTTTCCTCAAGCGTTGCTTTTTCCCGGAAAAATTTTTTTAAATTCAACTGCCAGTC
>JALHTJ010000085.1 GCA_022865785.1 Candidatus Aminicenantota bacterium | reverse complement strand
GCAGGCCGATCGGGGCATGGACCTTTTTCAGGCTGGCGGCTCCAACGCCTTTCTTTTTCAGGTGGGCGATTATCTGGGCGATCTTGGCCGGGCTGCCCATCAGCCCGAGATAGCGCAGCTTTTTCACCACCAGCTGCCCCAATACCCGCTCGTCGGCCAGGTGGCCGAAGGTCATGATCACCACATAGCTTTGGCTGCCTTCCCTTACATGCTTGCCGATGGTCTTGTAACTGGCCACCTGTTTTTCCTGGGCATAGGTGTTGGCGGCCATGGTCGCCAGTTCGCTGCGGTCATCCAGGACCACGATATGGAAATCCAGGTCGGCCATGACCCGCGATAGGGCCAGGCCGACATGGCCGCCGCCGATGATGGTCAGGATCGGACGCTGGCCCGCTTCTTCCTGGTACAGCCAATCTTCTGCGGATTTGAAGGCGAAGGCAATGGCGGCAGAAGGATTTTTCCGCGGCTGGAACTCCATTCCCTGCCGGGTAAATTTCAGGCAACCGGGGCGGTTCCGTTTCAGGGCGAAAAGCAGGGAGTCGACGGCGTCGCTGGCAGTACCGGCCAGGGGCAGCAGGGCCAGCCGCTGCCAACCCGAGCAGATCATGCCCGAACGTTTGCCGGCCCCGCCTTCATGGTGCAGGAGTTTCAGCAGTTGCGGATGCCCCGTGCCGCGGCCAAGAAGTCTTCCGGCCTTGTCGACCAATTCCTTTTCCATGATGCCGCCGCCGATGGTGCCGTGGCTGCGGCCGTCCAAGGTCACCGCCATTTTGAACCCCGGCTTGCCGGGGGACGATCCGCCGCTTTCCACCACCAGCAGCAGCATGACCGGTTCATCATCCTGCAGGCATTCGTGCACAAACTCCCAGAATTGAATTTTATTCATTTTTCCCCCTGGCACGCAGCAAGGCGTCCATTTTTTTCATGTCGGCCTGATCATCCAGGTCGGCAAGGATCCCCGGGTCGTCGACGTCGATGGTCTCCGCAGTTCGCAGGGCAATGAACCGGCCCAGGCTTGAAACGGCCGGTTCGGCCAGAATCTCCGGTATCAGGCGGCTCGAAATCAGCACCGGGTGACCGCGGCGGCCCCGGTGCGCCGGCACGGCTATTTCAGCGCCGCAGGACAGCAATTGACGATAGACCTCGGTCTTGACCATGGGCATGTCGCCGGGCAGGAGAAAGAAACGGGGGGCGCGCACCAGGCGGATGCCGGTCTGGATCGATGACAGCATGCCCAGGACATAATGCTCATTGACGGTCACCTCGACCCCGGGTCGACCGGCGGCAAGACGGCGCACTTTCTCGGCCGCGAACCCGGCGACCACGATGATCCGTTCGCAGACCGCGGCCAGAGTTTCCAAACTCCATTCCAGCAGCGGTTTGCCGGCGAGCAGCGCTTCCATCTTGAAAGTCCCGGTCCGGCTGGAAAGGCCGGCGGCCAGCAAGACCCCGTCAACCGCGGTGTCCATCGTTGCCCCGGCCCCAATCCCTAGCCAGGTAGTTGCCCCGGCCCGGTTCGGCCTGGATCGTTTCATTTTCAAAAACCGGCACACCGCGGCTGAAAACCAGGTGGGGGCTGCCGACGAGCTGAAGCCCCTCATAGATAGTGTGGTCGCCAGACTGCCATTGCCGGGCTGCCGAGATCACCTTTTTGTTTTGCGGATCCCAGATCACCAGGTCGGCGTCGCTGCCGGTGCGGATAGTGCCTTTACGCGGATACAGCCCGAATATTTTTGCCGGGCGGGTGGAGACCAGGTCGACGAATTTAGCCAGGGAAATTTTGCCGCCCTTGACCCCGAAACTGTAGAGCAGGGACAGGCGATATTCGATGCCGCCGCAGCCGTTGGGGATCCTGGTGAAATCAACGGCGGCGAATTTATTTTTCTGGGCCAGGGTGAATAAACAGTGGTCGGTGGCCAGCGTTTGCAGGAGCCCCTGCCCCAATGCTTCCCATAAGGCCGCCTGGTGTTCCCCGGCGCGCAGGGGCGGGCTCATGACATGGGCCGCCGCGAGTTCGTCGCCGCCCTGGTAGTGGCTTTCGTCCAGCAGTAGATATTGCGGGCAGGTTTCGCCGATCACCGTCTGCCCGGCCTGCCGCGCCGCGGCCACGGCTTC
>JALHTJ010000011.1 GCA_022865785.1 Candidatus Aminicenantota bacterium | reverse complement strand
CAGTGCAAGGACAAGGGCGGGGCATGGTTCGCGACCGAGGCCGAAGCGAAACGTTATTGCGAGCAACCGCCGGCCACGGGCTGGTGCTGCAAGGACGGAGTGGTGTTCGCGGCCACGCCCGAGCAGTGCAAGGACAAGGGTGGGGTATGGTTCGCCACCGAGGCCGAAGCGAAACGTTATTGCGAGCAACCGCCGGCCACGGGCTGGTGCTGCAAGGATGGCGTGGTGTTCGCGGCCACGTCCGATCAGTGCAAGGAGAAGGGGGGTGTCTATTTCGCGACCGAGGCCGAAGCGAAACGTTATTGCGATCAGCCGCCGACGACGGGCTGGTGCTGTAAGGATGGGGTAGTGTTCGCGGCCACGCCCGAGCAGTGCAAGAAAAAGGGTGGGGTATGGTTCGCGACCGAGGCCGAAGCGAGAAAGTATTGCGAGCAGCCGCCTGCCGGCGGTTGGTGCTGCAAGGACGGCATTGTGTTCGCGGCCACGCCCGAGCAGTGCAAGGAGAAGGGTGGGGTATGGTTCGCGACCAAGCCGGCAGCGGAGAAATATTGCCGGATTGAAAATAAACTGCCCGATCTGATTGTTCGTGACATTGTCCTCAACCGCAAATGCCAGGTGGTGGTCATCGTTGCCAATGTCGGCCCGGGAATGGTCCCCGATGAAGTATGGACCGTGCACAAGCCGACCAGCAGCAGTGTCTACATCTATATCAACGGTCACAAATGGGGCGGCGGGACGATCTGGGGCTTCGATCCGAGCAAGCACCTGCAGGGTCCGGGCGGCACGGCGAAATATGTCAGCAAATTGATCGTAGGTGATGAGGCCGAGATCACCGCCCTTATCGACCATACTGGCGAAGTCAATGAAACTGATGAGACCAACAACAAAATGGTCAAGAAGTTGAAATGCGAATTCGGGGTACCCAAACTGAAAAGATAATCTGAGCCGGGTCTTGAATCAGGCGCAGCGGCGCTATTTCAAACGCAACCAGTGCGGAATTATGCCGGGCCGGTGATTTGGGGTTAACCCGCATTTCTCACAGATATTGTCGCGAAATCGTGCAGATGGGTGTGGATACAAGGAAGGCGACCGAGGAGACCGGAGACGTACTTGTTAGTACGATGGAGGTATCCGACCGAGCCTGACGCTGTAGACATGCCCATATCCGCGATTGCAGTAAATATTTGTGAGAAATGTGGGTTAGGGGTTGTGGCGCATGACCTGACGGCTTAAAAAGTGGTCGACAAGAGCGGCGCTGAGCAGACCAAGTCCGCCGAGAATGAACGGTTTGGCATTGCCGCCCACCCAGAAAAAGAGCTGTTTGATTTGAACGCTCAGAGGCAGGAACGTTGTCTTGAGTGTGTCGAAGACCTGCAGGGTGCCCCTGGCCAGGGGCTTCATGTCCATAAAAATGAGCAAGCCGGCCAGGATGACGGCGGCAGTGCCGATCGCCATGGCGATCTTGGCTGCCGGTCGCTCCCAAAAAACAGGCCGGGAAGCGGAGATTTTATCCAGTACGGAGTCGGCAAAAGCCGGCGGCAGAGCGAAACCGGGATCGGCTGCCAAACCGGCATACAGCTGCCGGAAGCTGTCCAAGCGCTTTTGGCAGTTGGCGCAGGTTCCCAAATGTAAGGGCAGGATCGATCCGGCCTTGAGCATGCCGGTGTCCAGTATGTTTTGGATCTGTTCGTCGGTCAAATGTTCGTTGTTCATACTTCCTCCTGAGCGGCAGACAAAAGCCGTTCACGCAATTTTTGCCGGGCGCGGAACAGGTGGCTCTTGACCGTTCCGGACGGCAGGTTCAGCGTTTGGCCGATCTCCTCGTAATTCATTTCTGAAAAGTGAAAAAGCGTCAGGATAAGCCGGTAATGCGCGGGCAGCCGCTCGATCTCCCGCTGCAGGTTCATGCTGCTGTCGGCCCGTTCGTTCAAATGCTCCGGGGTGAGACCATCCCCGGCGACATTTTCCAGTTCCTGCCCGACAGGGCTGACGTCAGCGAACAGGGGCAGGCGTTTTTTGCGCAGGTGATTGATGCAGGTATTGCTGGCGATGCGCCCGATCCAGCTGGAAATTTTTGCCGACCCCTGGAATTCCTTGATGTTTTTAAAAATTTTGAGAAAAATTTCCTGGCTCAGTTCTTCGCGGTCGGCGGTATTGTAGACCATGCGGAATACGATGGCCGCCACCAGGCGCTGGTATTTTTCGATGAAAACACGGAAGGCCTGGCGGTCTCCGGCCTGAACGCGGCTGATTAGCAGACCGATCTCATCAATGGGTTCATTCATCTGTTTGCCAGGCGTCT
>JALHTJ010000010.1 GCA_022865785.1 Candidatus Aminicenantota bacterium | reverse complement strand
GAGAACGCATCCAGCATTGGCATATTGCCACTCGCCGATTTTCCATAGTCGTCAAGTTCTGGAAAATCAGAGTGGCAATACTCCCGACCTTCTGAATGCCATTCTAAGGGGCGAAATCAGAAAAATGCCTTGAAACCATTTGCCTATAATGGTGTTGCAAAATATGAAAAAGCCATAAAACACCAAATGTGTCTGTTTTGTGACTATGTTTTTTTTCACGAATGAGCAGGGATAGCCATGGACAACTTGTCCGCTGTAAGCATTACAAAGTATAAATAAAATGCCTTACAATTCTCAACCGCTTGGAGATCGTACCTCTACGGGCTTGCTATGGGCCTAAAATAGGCGGGGATATGCCCTTCTTTAGGACCTGCTAAACTCTAGTGCCGACGATTGCTATTTCAATAAAAGTTATTTAAAATCCCATCATGGGGAAAAATGATTTTCCTATTGTGTCAAAACAGAAGACAATAACAACCTTATACTTCGATTTCATTATAGGCTTATTTTAGCTATAGATTAAACAGGAGATTGAGGCTCTAATTGGACTGAACAACACAAGAATTGACAGCGAGTGTCAAGTCAAGTTCGGCTTAATGATGAAGAGTTTATTTCTCGGCTTCCTTCGGCTTAAGCTCCATGCCGAGTTGCATCATAAAACCTAATCCGTCATATTCTTCCTTATCCTCGACAATTTTTCCATTTTCAATACGGGTCATCATAAATCCGCTCATTTCAACTTTATTCCCTGTCGCTGGAATTCCTTGAAATTCTCCTTCGTGAGTGCCTCTGAAGATAAATCTGGATATAATTATGTCGTCTTCGGCAATTAAATCTTCAACACTATAAGCAAAATCAGGAAAACCATTACGAAGCATCTTTCCAAATTCTATTGTTTCTTCTCGGGATAATGGTTTAGTACTTCTTGATGGCGAGTACCAAGCATACTCAGGAGCTACCACCTCCTTATAAGCCTCAAAGTCTCCTTTTTCAAACGCTTCATACATGCGTTTTACAAGACCCTTATTCTGCTCCTCAACATCAGCCTGGGCTTTCAATGCATCAAGTTCTGCCATCGCTTTTTTGTCTTGGCAGCCAACCATAAAGCATAAAATCAGAGCCAAAGGTAAAATCACGCAAAGTTTTTTCATTTTTCCCTCCTTTTTTGCCTATGATGAAAATCCTGAAAAATGTATCTAATAAATACTTAATTCGACAATGAATGTCAAGTCAAGTGTAGATGATTCCCCGGTTATTATATTCTCCTTGCCTGTCTTTTGGGTCAGGACTTTGGCGATTAGGTTAAAACTCAGAAAGAAAAAAAGGGGCAACCGGTTTCTCAGCCACCCCACAAAGCGTGATCATCCGGCATGGTCCCGCTGGTCTATCAGTTCGATGACCAACGGCAGCAGTACCCAGATGAACTTTAGAAATTTTGACATACGCACCTCCCGGTGGGAGTAGCGATTTATTTTTATGCGATTTTTTTCGCCTGCCGCTGGATGGTCTCCAGCTCGTCGATGAACTCGGGCTTTTTGCCGGTCTCTATGACATACTGCTTCCGCAGCAGCTCGGTCAGCCGCGAGCCCGTGATCTGATGAGGTGCCGGCTGAAACGTTACCAGCCGTGCCCCTGACTCGGTCAGCAGCACCCTGCCGATGGCATCGGCCAGGTTGGTCACCTTGGCCTGCACATACCTTTCCAAGTTGGCCTGCACGATCGACCGTTCGATGCCGTTGAAGTTCCTGTTCTCCACGATCTCATGGGCCAGCAGGACCAGATTACCCAGGGTGTTAGATTAGCCTCGAAACCAATTACACCACATATTTTAATTAAAATAATAAATTGTGGTGTAATGTCCTTGACAGAGATTACACCACATATTATAATAAAGTTGAAAAAAGGTGGTGTAATATGGGGTTGGAGGCGAATGTCGTTTATCTGGAAGAAGAGATCGCGAATCTGCAGGAGCGGATCGAGGCGATCAAGAGTTTCCTTCAGGCTAATCCGTTGAAATCCATCTATCGACGGAGTATCAGGGGAAAGGTTTATTACTATAAAAAATATCGCAAGGGAAGCAAATCTGTTTCGGAATTTTTAGGGAGTGGAGATTTCGATTTCAAAGGAGCGGCCATCAAACTGAAAGCGGACAACGATAAAATCAAAAAAGCGAAAGGGCAACTGGCTAAGCTGAAAAAAGAGATATTGGCTATGAAAAAGCAAGCCAAGATCGCAAGAAAGGCATTCGAACATGTTCGAGTTTGAAAAAGAATTCGTTGGTCTGCTGAGGGAGTTTCAGAGAAAAAGGGCTCTGGCGCATCTGGTCCTGATCGGCAGCTGGTGCCTGCCGGTCTATCGCGAGCATTATCCCATCCGCCGATTTGCCTTCACTACCAGCGATATCGATTTTTCCATCCAGCGCCCGCGGGACCTGCGGCGAAGATCCGGCATCTCTCTTCAGGAATCATTAACCAAGCTCGGCTATGTTCCGAAATCAGGCATCTTAAGCAAAGCCGAAAAGTACATCCCCGCTCCCGATTCCGAGTCGAACAGCCTGAGCATCGAGTTCTTGTGCGAACCAGGGCGGAATACTTCGGAGCCATACCACTTGCCAGGACTGGGTATTGTGGCCAACCCGGTTCCCTATCAAAAAATCCTTTTGGAAAACCTCATGACGCTGACTTATAAAAAGATTTCCGTCCAACTTCCCCAGCCGGCTGTATGGGCTATCCACAAGATTGCCATTTCGCAATTGAGGAAGGGCAAGGATCGTGAACTCAAGATGATAAAGGACATGGATAATGCCTTGGTCGTTCTAAATTGGCTTGGAAAGGAGAAAATATTGCTTGAAGCCGACCATTTCAAGGGAAAATTTAAAAAATTGTTCTTGAAAGGGCTCCAAATTATGAAAATAAAGTACGAAATTTGAATCCAGGAATGAGAACTTGATCGGTTTGTGTTAGGGGAGAGAAAATGAAAAGTGGAGCTGAGGAGGATCGAATCCCAATGCTATGCGTTCTCAAGCTTGAAAGCCTAGAACGCATCCAGCATTGGCATATTGCCACTCGCCGATTTTCCATAGTCGTCAAGTTCTGAAAAATCAGAGTGGCAATACTCCCGACCTTCTGAATGCCATTCTAAGGGGCAAAATCGCTTAAATGCCTTGAAACAATTTGCCCTTAAGGGTTTCAACATGGAGTGAAACGCCTGAAAATGCCAAGTGTGTCTGGATTGTGACAATATTAAAATAAATTTCCTTGTCGGTACCCCAAGTCTGCGCGTCCTCAACCGTGAAGATGAAGAAGAAAGAACGATGTCCTGATAATTACGAATATTCGTCCATCTATTCGTTAGAAATATAACTTCTACGTAAAATTACAACTTCAGTAAATGCTGCAATGATTTCTTTTTCATTGATGGCTGGGTCGCAAGGCAAATGGCGACCTGCTGGTCGCCCTTTGCTTAATTCCTGATCACAAATCCCTGGGTGTGAGGCTTCAGCGCAGAAAGTAATATGCCAAGCCCACGCTGCCATAGCTGCTTGAGTTGTCGTTGAGGGCGATGCCGACCTCGGCCAGGAAATCGAGGTCATCACTGACGCGGTATTCGATCCCGGGCACGATATGCGCCAGGGTGTAGTTTCCCCCGTTCTTTATCGAATCGAAGGCGAGCATGAGACCGCCATAGAGCTCCAGGTTCTTCACGGGTCTGGTGCTGGCCATGAGCGCGACGTCGATGCCCTTGCTGTCCCCTCCGCCCTTGTAGTCCGTTATGTGCCCGCCCAGCGCTGCCGAGGCGTTGAAATTCTCGCCTTTGAGGAACCAATACTCCACATCGGCCCCGAAGTATTTGAGCCCTTTGAAAAACGCGGCCTTGGCTTCGATGTCGATGCTCTTTGTCAGTCCGTACCCGAAGCGCGCGGCCACGCCCCATACGGAGTCGCCGCCGTTCTTGCCGAAAAGAATGGTCGGGAAAATGCCAAGCTTGAGGTTGCCCTGGTTGATGGTCTCGGCCGAATTCATCAGCACGCTCTGTGCCGAGACCTGGGCAACAGCTGCTGTAAGAAACATAGTCCCTGCCAGAATAATCATGATCTTTCTACGCATGGTTCACCTCTTTTTTTAAATTTTAAACCGTATCACTATTTTTAAAGCATTTATCAAGCCAAGCAAAATAATGATGGCAATCAATCCGGGGAAAACCATTTTCCCTTATAAACCTCTCGGATCAGATGAATTCGGAGTTGAGTTTGATTCTTGAAATCGTCCTATTAAACAATAAATATCTTATTTAACAGTAATTTTTCCTTTTATCGGGACTTCCACTGCAACTGATTCCGCGCCGCTTATTCCCTTTTCATGGCCGCGATCCGTGAATGTCGGAAGAGTTTCCGGCAGCAGACGGGGATGGCGGTGAGCCGTGAGGAGTCCGGATCATTTTTACAACAATCTGATTCAGTTCCGTGAAATCATCATTGACTTGGCTTAAAAACCGCGGCCTTAAAAGATGGGCAAGCTTGATGGTGCTTTCCTGCCGATCGGGGAGCACCAGGATAATAAAAATCTCTGTCAGCATGTTGCGAAATGCTTGCATTTTCAGTAGTTCTTCCCGGTCGACCGCAGCCAGGATCATGATGGAATCCGGTTCAACGATGCTGCGCAGCCTTTCCCGCAGGTCATCCAACCGGGTGAAACGTTCGATTATTTCTTCCGAGGCCGCGGCTTGGATCGCTGCTTTTAGTCTGTTTTCATTTTCGTCATTTTTACTGGCATAGTAAAGGAGTTGCATGTTTGTGTACCCTCCTTGAAAAACAAAGGATTACTTTATCTTTGCTTTTGAAAAATATCAATCAAGAATGATGCCAATTCAATATACCTGTGCCGCTTCCGGGGATGCCTGGGATCGATCGGGTTACAAGGTGGAGGTCAGCCGGTATTTTTTGAGAAGCGTGTACAGTCTTGACCTGGATAAGCCGGAAATCCGGCAGGCTTCACTGATATTCCCATCAATGAGCCCCATCAGGTCCTTAAAATACTGCTTCTCAGCTGCCGCCACGGCGGTCCCGTGAAATTCTTTCAAGGTGGGCAGTACCGCGGGAACGGTCGTGCCGTTCTGCGGCTTCTCCAGGTCCGCGGACCTGTTGTGAATGCCGTTGCGCGCCACCTGGATGCGAATATAGTTGGGCAGGTGGAGCGGGTAGAGAATGGGTTCCTCTTTTGCCGAAAGCAATGCTTTCTCCAGCGCCTGGATCAGCTCCCTGACGTTTCCCGGCCATTTATAATTGCCTATGGTGCTCCAGAATTCCTGGGAGAATCCCTTGGGTTCCAGCCCGAACCTCTGGCACAAAGTGCCCATGTAATGCAAGGTCAATTCCTTAAGGTCCTCCCGGCATTCCCGCAAGGGCGGCAATTCGATGACCAGCGACCGTAGCCGAAAGAGCAGGTCTTCGCGAAATTGCCCTTGCTTTACCAGATCCTCCAGGCTGCGGTTGGTCGCCCCCACCAGCCTGAAATCGCTGCTGATCTCCTTGCTCCCTCCCACCGGGCGGAAGCGGTGCTCCTGGATGACCCGCAGGAAGCTCTTCTGGATCGCCAGCGGCAGCTCGCCGATCTCGTCAAGAAACAGGGTCCCCTTGTCGGCATGCTTGACCAGCCCATCCTGGCTGGCGTAGGCCCCGGTGAAAGAACCGCGCGTATGCCCGAAAAGAACGCTTTCCACGAGCGTTTCCGGCAGCGCCGTGCAGTCGACGATCACAAAATTCCCCTGGGCCCTCTTGCTGTTGCCATGGATCGCCTTGGCAAAAAGCTCCTTCCCGGTCCCGCTTTCCCCGGTGATGAGGATATTGACGTCGCTTTGCGCCGCCTGGGCAAGAAGCTCAAAGCTTGCATCGAGCCGTTTCGCGCTGCCGATGATATCCGTCTTTTCCAAAGCCATGGGGGGCTTGCGCAATCCTTTCTCGGCCTTGTAGTCGAGGATCTGGCTGATATGCAGCCTGATCAGTTCCAGCGAGGCCGGCTTTTCCAGGTATCCCCAGGCGCCGTTGGTGATGGCGAGCCCCGCTTCATCGGGATTGCCGAAGCCGGTGATGATGATAATTTCCGGAAAGTGCCCGCTGGCCTTGATTTTTGCTATGCTGTCCACGCCGCCGCCGTCGGGCAGCTGCGCCTCGAGGAAAACCACGGCGAACGGCCCGGATCGGGCTTGCTGGAGCCCCTCTGCCAGCGTGATGGCGATCGACGGGGTATGCCCCATCTGGCTCACGACATTACTGATCCTCTCACTGCTTGCCTTGTCGGAATGAATGATCAATATATTTTCCACGTTTTTGCGTCTGCCTTTGAAAAAATAATAGTAGAAAGTTTATTTAATTGCAATATTTTAATAAATTATTTTTCAGCGGGTTTCTACCTATGGCCCTTTACCCGCACTTACTTCAGCAAACTGGTTTGTAAAGACCTTTATAAATCCCGGCTTGGGTTATGGCGATCACTCGTCTTATGGCCGGGACCCGGAGAAGTGGATCTGGTTTTTTAGATAGCTTATCCGAGCTTGAAAATGATCATAAAAATTCTGATGAGCAACAGTATCCAGGCTGCGCAAACAACAATCCAGATAATTTTCTTGAGAGCATCCATGCTGACCAGAAACATGAACAGGGTCAATATGGCCAGGAATCCAAGGGGATCGATAATGCTTTCCGGGAAAACCGTGCCGGAAAATATTGCCTGTATGACCTTGAAGATTCCCAAACCGATCTGATGGGCAAGATAATAAATGAATGTGAGTATGTTGTGCAGGATCACATTCAAAGGCTTCAAACTCGTTGTTTCGAGAACAAATAAAGTATTCATTTTGTTAGGCCTCCTTGGCTACTTCGTCAATTTGTGAGGGCCCGGTCCTGAAATATCAGAATGGGTCCCTACCTCCAGCCGGTTGTCCACGCGCCTGACTCCAGGCAGATCGGCAATCGTCTCGGCGACCAATGATAAATGAGGTTCCTCGGCAACGGTTCCTGTCAACGTGACCGTACCGTCATGAGCGTGAACCTGGATATCATCACCTTTGAGATCGTTTTTTAATGCGAACGATTCCTTGGCGGCCGCCGTGATGTGATCGTCGGTATTGGCGTTGAATAAATAGCCGGTGATCATTAGCAAAATCAACAATCCCGTCATCAGCAACATTGATACGATTCCCGGAAACAGCGTTTCCAGGGCCGTAATTTTTATTAGACCATTTTTCATGATGGATATCCTTTTAATAATAATCCATGCATGTTATATACCAATCCTTTTTCAGCATAACCACTGTTCGCCGCCGGGAGCATGCCCGCCTCCAATCTTTGCTCACCTCCTGGGTTCCAGAAGCGTCCCAAAGCTCTCTTTATTAATAACCGAGGATAAGAATTCGGATATTCTGCTGGGATTGGGAGGCGGGAAATGTACTGCAAAACAGGAAATGTCCTGTTTTACAATCCGACTTCTTGATCCGAAAAGAGGCGCAATTTGTCTGAATGGAAGTTTTGGATCGCCGGTTCATTGCCATTCCCCTTTTCCAGAGAGGCGTTCCATTTTCTGCCGCTCTGCCACCGTGAAAAAATCTGGCATGATAAATGCATTACAATAATCAGTTTCTCGTTCTGTCTATAAGTGCCGTTCACCAACGGCTGAAAACAGGACGGCGAGAGGCAAAGGAAAAAGGAGGTTGACATGCTTGGAACAATTTTAGTCATTCTGTTCGTTCTTTGGGCTTTGGGATTTTTCGCGTTCCACGTCGGCGGACTGGTCCATGTCCTTCTGGTCATTGCCCTGGTGGTCGTGATCCTGCGATTGCTGCAGGGCAAAAAAATCTTTTAGCAGAAAATCACAAAAATGATCCTGCCGAAAATCCGGGCTACAAGACGGATATGGGTCCTCCTGGCAAGCATGGGGTTGATTGCTCCCTGTCTCTTTTCCGCACAGGTTTTCAAATACAAAAGAAGCCAGCCTGAAAAGGGATATTTGATCCAAAATGTTCCCTTTGAAAAATGGCTGAAAAGAAATTATTGCGGACCGGCCTGCCTGGCCATGGTCCTCAACTATTGGGACAAAGCACGATCGTTCAGCCAGAGGGAAATCACGGATGAGATCTATGATTCGGAAAATCAAGCGACCTACAACTCCGAGATGGTACTGTATCCGCGGAGCAAAGGATTTATGAGCCACTCTTTCCAGGGAGACTTGCGGATCTTGAAGGAAGTAGTCGGCCAGGGTATGCCGGTGATCGTCCTGACCAAACCCATTAAACAGATCGCCAAAGGGCACTACCGGGTGGTCATCGGCTATGATGATGCCAAGGGCCAGGTCATCTTTCACGATCCCTTCTTCGGCAGCCGTTATGCCATGACGTCCAAGAATTTCATGAAGGTCTGGGAATTGGGCAAGGGGCGGAACCAGTGCCGGTGGATGCTGGCCGTTGTCGCCGGTCAAGGCCCCTTCCCCTTTCCCGTTTTGCAAAATGACCCGCTGACCGCTATCAACCTGGCCACGGCATATTACCGCAGGTCGGATTTCACAAGATCGAAGGAGCAATGGAAAAAAGCCAGGGAATTACTCAAAGCCGATCCCTATCCTTTGTATAGCCTGGGCATGATCAGCCTGCGGGAAGGCAAGGCCGGGGAAGCCGAGGCCTACGCCCGGCAAGCCATCGCCCTGGACGCAAAAAGCGCCTTCGCCCATGACGTCCTGGGCCTGGCTTACGCCAAACAGGAGAAAATAGAGCTGGCGCTGCAGTCCCTGGAGCAGGCGCAGCGGCTGGCCCCGCGTGAAAAGTTCATCCGCAAGCATTATCTGCAGGTCCGGGCCCTGCGCATCGAAAGGGCCCGGCTTGATAATATAGATAAAAAGGAGAAAAAAAATGAAAAAACAGATTAAAATTTGGAGTGTCCTGTTGATGATCGTGCTGGCCTCATCCCTGGCCATGGCCGCTGAAAAAACTGCGGCTCCGCAGCCGGAGCCAACTGTTCAGATCGAAATCGGCGCCCAGGATGTGATCACGGCTTCCGATGCCGGGGGAGGATATATGACCACCAGAGATATCATCCTCGTCGTGATCATCATCTTCGCGGTGATCGGCCTGGCCGCTGTCCTTTAGAGCCTTATAATAAATTTTCTGTGTTTTTCAGCAAAGAAAATTTGTTATTTAAGGCTCTTGTCCCCCCTTACAGGGGACTGGGTTAATTTAAGTTTGTACGGCGCCTGCCCTCTTGCGGAAGATGGTGCAGGCAGCCGTTTTCTCGACAGTAAGGGAGGTACCATCTCATGAAACTTGCAGGCATTGTTTTGATCGTTCTAGGAGCCTTGGCTCTGGCCTACCAGGGTATACGCTATACGACCCAGGAGAAGCTGATCGATATCGGATCCCTCCATGTCACAACCACGGAGAAGAAGACCATTCCGCTGCCGCCGATCGTGGGCGGAGCGGCGATCGTCGCCGGTATCGCGCTGATCCTTGCCGAGCGCAAAAAGAAATAGCGTAGTTTTCGCGCAATCCGGCGTGTCGTTCACAAACAGCTGGGGACATGATGGCGCGAGGTCAAGAGAAAGAAGGAGGACATTATGAAGAGAATTGTGACCCTGTTTGTTGTGGTGGTTTTCTTATTGGCGGCCGTTAGCTGCGCGTCCTGGAGCAAGACCGCAAAGGGTGGCGTGATTGGCGGTGCCGGCGGCGCCGTCCTCGGCGGCTTGATCGGCCATGCCGCCGGAAACACCGTGCTTGGCGCGATCATCGGAGCGGCTGTCGGCGGAGCTGCCGGCGCCGTTATCGGGAGTTACATGGACAAACAAGCCGCGGAAATGCAACGCGATATTGCAGGGGCCGAAGTCCAGCGCATCGGGGAAGGCATCAAGATCACCTTCGACAGCGGGATTCTTTATGATATTGACAAGTCGGACCTGCGGCCGGCCAGTAAAACAAGCCTGGCCAAGCTGGCCAAGATCCTGAACAAATATCCCGATACAAACATCCTGATCGAAGGCCACACCGACGACAGCGGATCGGAGGACCACAACATGACGCTATCGAAGGAGCGCGCCCAGTCCGTGTCCTTTTACCTGGCGACAATGAATGTGCAGTCGGCGAGATTTTCCGTAACAGGCTACGGCGAAGCGCAACCGATCGTGACCAACGATACGGTTGAAGGCAGGCAGAAAAACCGCCGCGTGGATATCGCGGTGATCGCCAATGACAAGTTAAAAAAGGCCGCGCAGGACAAAGTAAAAGGCTGAATCTTGTAGTCATATATAAGGAGGCCCCATGAATATTTTATGGATCATCATCATCGGTTTTGTGGTCGGATTCATTGCCAAGCTGCTCATGCCGGGAAGGGATCCGGGCGGATTCATCATTACGATCCTTCTCGGCATCGCCGGTTCCTTCGTGGCGACCTATATCGGGCAGCACTTCGGCTGGTACAGACAGGGCCAGCCGGCGGGGTTCATCGGGGCGATCCTGGGAGCCGTCTTGATCCTGGCCGTTTACCGATTGATCACCAGGAGATAATGACAGCCTGCTTCATCGTGCTGGCAAACAGGTTGGGCACGATGATGAGAAGCACAAGATATAGGGGGTAGGCATGATTTTAAAAATTTTCGTCACCATTGGTGCGCTCTGTGCTTTGGGATTCTTTACATACAACTTTGTTCGGCTGCTTATGGGGCGAAGAGCCTTCTAACGGGAAAATATAAAAAGAAAAAACATGGACAGTGCAAGGCTTCACTATTTTTCGATATTGTTTTCACAGGAGAGCTCTAGCCTGCCCAACCAGGAGGAGTGGACCATGAAAAAAATGCAAACCAGATTGGTTGTCATTGTGATCGCGGCGTTCCTGTTCCAATCCTGCAGCCTCGTGCCGCTCACCGGCAGGCGCCAACTCTCGCTCGTTTCTGATGCCGACATGCTTTCCATGAGCTATGGCCAGTACGACCAGTTCCAGAAGGAAAACAGGATGAGTTCCAACTCGGCGGATACGAATGAAGTGAAACGTGTAGGCAGGAACATCCAGAACGCGGTGACAACCTATTTCGCCCGGAACAATCTGTCACAGGGTCTCAATGGGTTCGCCTGGGAATTCAACCTTGTCGAAAACAAGGAAGCAAACGCCTGGTGCATGCCGGGAGGGAAAGTGATGGTGTATTCCGGCATCCTGCCCTTCACCCAGAACGAAACCGGACTGGCCGTCGTCATGGGGCACGAGATCGCCCACGCCGTGGCCAAGCACAGCAACGAGCGAATGAGCCAGGCACTGGTCGAGCAGCTGGGCGGACAGGTGCTCGCCCAAGCGCTCAAGCAGAAGCCCAAGCAGACCCAGCAGATCTGGATGGGCCTATTCGGCGTAGGGGTCCAGCTGGGCGCGGTCCTGCCCTACAATCGTCTCCAGGAAGGCGAAGCCGACCGCCTCGGGCTGATCTTCATGGCCATGGCCGGGTATGACCCCCATGCCGCCATCGGGTTCTGGCAGCGCATGTCCCAAAAAGCGGGGAAGCAGCCGCCGGAGTTCCTGAGCACACATCCCACCGATAAAAAACGGATGACGAAGATCATAGCCGCGATGCCGGAGGCGATGAGGTACTATAAGAAGTAGCGATGAAAAGCCGCAGTTTTACCCAGAAATACTTTGCGTAGGGCCTGGAATCTGAAATCCCTACTGCCGCCGGAGGAACTCATGCCGCGATTGTTCGTGTCCAATGAAAGGTACGTGATGCTGGAAAGCCTGGCCCATTACCTGGTCGGCCTCACCCTGGTCTTGAAAGGGATCGACCTGGCAGAATATTTCAGCCGGCACGCCTTCACTGTCATATTCCTCTTGTGCGCCGGAGCCTTCATCATCCTTAGCGCCGTGTTTCACCATAGGATTGAAAAAAATGAGCTCCACTTTACCGCCCTCTTCCATGTCGCCGAGGGGGTATTCCTGATCATCATCGGTCTTGTCCTGCTGGGAAAAGATTCACGCCAGCCATATTTCTTTTTCCCCGCCGGCGCGGCCTACCTGGTCTTGGGCTCTTTCGAACTATTCAGAGATGCCGCTAAAAAGAAAGACCTGCTGCGCTTTTTTCTGACCGTCACGGCAACGGTTTTCCTGGCTGCGGCCGGGATCGCCCTGGCCGTAAATCTCTTTGGTGCCAACGACGCCTGGGTCTATTTCACAGCCGAAGTGCTTGCCGTCAGCGGCATGTTCATCATGCTGGTCCGAAAAAAGGCCCGTCAAGACAATGGAGAAGCAAGAGAAAATGGGAGTTAGATATATTCTTATTAAAAATTTTTGCGGTTCCTTATGTTCCAATGAAAAATAAAAAAAGGAAGGTAACAAAATGAGTAGATTTAAACTGACAAAGAGCTTGGGGATGATTCTGCTGGGCATCTGGCTCATCATGACCGGGCTGATTCCGCTGCTCCATTTGAACTTTGAGGGCCTTTCCTTGATCATGGCGATCCTGGCCATTGTATCCGGAGCTTTGGTCTTACTCGGCCGCTAAACCCGTGTGCCCCCGGTTGAGGTTCAGGGGGGCATGAGAATTTATCTCAACCCTGCGGAAACAGGAGAAGGGCGGTGATCAATCTGCTGATCCAGGCACCGGTCCGCTTTGTCCGGGCCAATGGTTGACATTACAGCCGATTTTCCTTACAATCCATTCATGGGACAAGTCGATCTTCAATGAGCATGGATAATAAGGGCTTGGACCTGAAGGGCAAGAACATCCTGGTGACCGGAGCGGCCGGGTTCATCGGCAGCAATCTCGTGCCCGAGCTGCTGCGCAGAGGCAACCGCGTGGTTTGCCTGGCCAGGCCGGACGAAGACACTTCCCGTATTCAGGGTCTCGATTGCCGGATCGTTTACGGGGACCTTCTCGAAAAAACTTCTCTCGCGGAGGCCGTACGCGGTGCTGAGTACATTTTTCATCTGGCGGCCTTGCTGGGCGGGGGAACCCCGGACGCACTTTTCCGGGTGAATTTCGAGGGAACGAAGAATCTCATCGATGTCTGCCGCGAGCAGGGCGTGGTACCGGAACGGTTCCTGTTCGCCTCCAGCGCCACGGTCATGGGGCCTTCGGGGAAAAGCGATTTGTTGAATGAAGGTGCGCCCTGCCGGCCGGTGAGCGCCTACGGCAGAAGCAAACTGGCGGCGGAAGAATACCTGGCTTCCTTGAAAAACACCTTGCCGTATACGATCATCCGCCTGCCCGTGGTCTATGGCCCCGGGAGCGACGGGGGGTTGTACATTTTT
>JALHTJ010000009.1 GCA_022865785.1 Candidatus Aminicenantota bacterium | reverse complement strand
GAGAATGGAAAGGTCATAGGTTATCAATCCGCAGTATTGGATGTCACGGAACAGAGAGATGCGGAGAAGGAACTGAAGAAACACCATGACCATCTCGAACAACTGGTTGCGGAGCGCACGGCCCTGCTGGAAGCCGCCAACAAGGAATTGGAAGCTTTCTCTTATTCAGTATCGCACGACCTGCGGGCGCCGCTGCGGGCCATCGAGGGCTTCTCACGCATCGTGCTTGAAGAATATGCCAAGAAACTGGACAATGAGGGCCGGCGCCTGCTCGACGTCATCGCCGCCAACACTCATAAAATGGGCCAATTGATCGACGACCTGCTGGCCTTTTCACGCTTGAGCCGCCAGCAGATAGCGTTTGCCCCGGTCGACCTGGCCCTTCTGGCTGAGGCCATTTTTTCGGAGCTGAAAAGCCTGGAGAAAGAGCGACACATCGAATTCAGGGTCGGCGCCCTGCCCGCCGCCAGCGGCGACCACTCCATGCTACAGCAGGTCCTGCAGAACCTGCTGGCCAACGCCGTTAAGTTCACCCGGCCCAGGAAGCTTGCGCGCCTTGAGTTCGGCGGCCGAACGGAAAAGACGGAAAACGTGTACTTTGTAAAGGACAACGGCGTCGGCTTCGATATGGAGTACGTCGACAAGATCTTTGGCGTGTTCCAGCGTTTGCACGGCGCGGAAGAGTTCGAGGGCACCGGCGTCGGCCTGGCCATTGTCCAGCGCATCATCTCCCGCCACGGCGGCCGCGTCTGGGCCGAGAGCAAGGGCGGCAAGGGAGCGACGTTCTATTTTGCTATACCGAATGATAAGGGTCTAGGGTCGAGGGGCTAGGGGTGAGGGAAGAGTGAGCAAGTCAATACTAGGGTATAGGGTCGAGGGGCTAGGGTCTAGTGAAGAAGCAATTACAGGGCTATAGGAGATAAAAAAGATGCCATTGAAGAGTTATAAAGAGTTGATTGTTTGGCAAAAAGCATATCAACTCACATTACTGGTCTATAAAGAAACTGAAAAATTCCCGAAGAGTGAAATTTTCGGACTCTCATCACAATTGCGAAGGGCGGCGGTTTCGATTGCATCCAATATTGCTGAAGGATACCAGCGCCAGCATGGAGGAGAATACGTGCAATTTCTATCCATAGCCTTCGGGTCATGCGCCGAAGTGGAGACCCAGCTGCTGCTCTGCAAGGATCTTTGCTATTTGTCCGAAAGCAATTTCTTTATTTTAAATAATTTATTAACTGAAGTGGGTAAAATGCTTTATGCTTTGATCGCAAAGATAAAAGAACAAATTGCTAGGAGGGACTTTGGAAAAAAGCAATAATTCTTATTTTCTTTTCTCCCCCCTATCCCCTGTACCCTATACCCTATACCCTTGCTTGGGTTCTTGTGCTGAAGTAGAAACACAATTGCTCATCGGCAAGGATTTGCACTATCTATCAGAAAGCAATTTTACTATTTTAAATAATTTGTTGACTGAAGTAGGTAAAATGCTTTATGCTTTGATCACAAAGTTAAAAGAGAATAATGTCAGGAAGGGTTTTGGGAGAAAACAATGATTGCCATTTTCTTTTCTTTCTTCTCTTCCCTCAACCCTAGCCCCTCAACCCTAGACCCTATCTTAGGAGGTTCTTATGAATAACATGGACCCAGTCGAGATCCTTTTGGTCGAGGACAACCCGGCCGATGTGGAACTGACCCTCAGAGCGTTGAAAAAACACAACCTGACCAACAAGGTGCAAGTGGTCAACGACGGCGCCCAGGCCCTGGACTATCTTTTCGGCAGCGGCGCCTTTGCCGGACGGAAAAAGCCTAAGCAACCCAAAGTCATTTTCCTGGATCTGAAACTGCCAAAAGTGGACGGCCGCGAAGTCTTGAAGCGCATCAAGGCCGACGCCAGGACGCGGATCATCCCGGTCGTGGTGCTGACCTCCTCCCAGGAAGAAAGCGACATCGTCGAAAGCTACAAGCTGGGGGTTAACAGCTACGTGGTCAAACCGCTGGATTTCGACAAATTTGCGGAAGCGGTTGCCGAGCTGGGATTATACTGGGTGCTGCTGAACCAGGCGCCGGTGTGAAGAAAGGGTACAGGGTGAAGAAGGGTACAGGGTACAGGGGATAGGGTCTAGGGGCTAGGGTACAGGGAAGAGAAAGACAAAGAAAAGAAACAAGATGAAGCAAACAATAAACGAACTCGGGGTCTTCCATGTCACGCGTCACGCGTCCCCGTTGGGGATAAATAAATTAGATCCACCGAAAACGGTGGATAATTTGATTTGTCACGACAGTTCGTTCTTTAGGTGAGGAATGATGAAAAAAGAGAAACAGAAGACGATGAAGCCAAAGGTCAAAGGTGAAGTCACACGCAAGAAGCCAATGGTACCGAATAAAAAAGATATAAAGAGCAATGTGCTGCGGGTGCTGATCCTGGAGGATAACCCGGCCGACGCCGAGCTGATGGAACGGCAGCTGCGGCGGGATAGATTCACATACAAAGCCCTGCGAACCGAGAGCCGCGCCGGATTCATCGAGGCGCTCTCCGAATTCACTCCCGATCTCATCCTGGCCGACTACAAGCTGCCGAAATTCAACGCCCTGCAAGCTTTGGCACTGCGCAATAAAAATGCGCCACTGACCCCGTTCATCATCATCACCGGCTCGATCAGCGAAGAAATAGCGGTCGAATGCATGAAGCAGGGCGCCGACGACTATCTGCTGAAGGACCGTCTGGCCCGCCTGGGCGAAGCGGTCCGGAACGCGTTGACGAACCGTTGCCTGCAAGTTGAAAAAATGATGACCGACAAACTGATTGAACAAGCGGCAAGAAAATGGACCATCACCTTTGACGCCATCAAAGATGGAATCGCACTGTTGGCTGTCGACCAGACCATCATGCAGGTAAACCAGGCCTTCGCCAATCTGGTCAACAAGCCGTTCAGAGAGATCATCGGAAAAAAATGCTATGAGCTGGTCCATGCCGATCGGCGGCCCGACCCGCAATGTCCTTTCGCCAGAACATTGAAAAGCAAAAAACGGGAATCCATGGAACTGGAGATCAATGACCGTATATTTAAAATTGTCACGGATCCGATAAAACAAGATTCCGGGGCATCGTCGGGCGCCGTGCACATCATGACCGACATTACGGAACGCAAGCGGGCGGAAGGAGCGCTGCGAGAAAGTGAAGAGCAATATAGAGATTTAGTTGAAAAGGGAAATATAGCGATTGTTGTTGATGATATAGATGGAAACCTTATTTACTTCAATAACCAGTTTTTAAATTTATTTGGATATTCTGCCGGAGAGATTAAAGGCAAGACTTATAAAGAATTTATTCATCCTGACAGTTTTGAGATAATTTCCAAATACCATGAAAAGCGTATGCAAAGTGAAAAAATACCATCCAGATATGAGTTCAAGGGGATTCGAAAAGATGGTTCAATAATTAATGTCGAGATCGATGTTTGCGAAATCCTAAAGAAAGCAGGTAAGATTTCAGGTACTCGGTCATATATGTGGGATATAACTAAGCGCAAGAAAATGGAGAATGAACTTAAAGATTCAGAAATTAGATATCATGATCTTTTCGAAAACTCCAGCGAGTTTATTTATACCTTAGATTTAAAAGGTAATTTCACTGATGTAAATAAAGCAGCACTAGCTCTATCCGGATATACAAAATCTGAATTATTAAAGATGAACTTCAAGGACTACACCCCAAAAAGAGATCATAGAAAACTTTTCCTCACTCTCGCCAATATTTATAAAACAGGAAAGCCTTTACAGATTTTTCTTGTTGAGGCAGTCATAAAAGACAAATCAAAAAAATATTTTGAAACAAGTATCAGCCTTATGAAGAAAGGTGAACAGATTATTGGTTTCCAGGGTAGTTCAAAGGACATCACTGAACGCAAGCGGGCCGAAGAGCAGATCTGCGCCTCGCTGCAGGAGAAGGAGGTGCTGCTCAAGGAGATCCACCACCGGGTCAAGAACAACCTGCAGGTCATCTCCGGGCTGCTGACCCTGCAGGCGGCGCAGATCAACGACGAGCGATTGCAAGGGCTGCTCAAGGAAAGTCAGAGCCGCATCTGGACCATGGCGTTGATCCACCAGACCCTTTACCAGTCGGGCAACCTCTCCGCCATCGACATGGCCGACTACATCCGCTCATTGTCCGGCAACCTGCTCAGTTCCCAGGCCCGGGTGGCCATGCCCCCGACCGTCAATTTCGATCTGGCGCCGCTGCTCCTTGTCATTGACAAGGCCATCCCCCTGGCCCTGATCATCAACGAGCTGCTGACCAACACCTTGAAGCACGCCTTCCCGGATGGGCGGCCGGGCGAGATCCGGATTTCATTACAGGAACGTAGGGGCGTAAAATTTTACGCCCAGTCAGAAGAATCGAGCACGGATCCCCGTAGGGGCACGGCGTGCCGTGCCCCCAATGAGGAAACGAATGTACAACATGAGAAGGGCACGGCGCGCCGTGCCCCTACGGACCAGAAACACGCCCCTACGTACGAACTGATCGTCGCCGACAACGGCATCGGCCTGCCCGCCGGCTTCGACGCGAAAAATAAGAAAAGCCTGGGCCTGCAGCTGGTGACCATGCTGACCAAGCAGCTGGGCGGCTCACTGACCATCGAATCGAGCGGCGGCACAGCCGTCCACCTTACATTCAGCAACAATGAAAAAAACAAAAAATAATCCTGATCCAAATCCGCTGCGGGTTCTGATCCTGGAAGACATCCCCGCCGACGCCGAACTGGTCGAACATGAACTGCATAGGGCGGGCATCATCTTCACCTCGCGCTTGGTCGACGGCAAAAGAGAATTCAGCAAGGCCCTGGCCGAATTCCAACCCCAGGTCATCCTTTCAGATTTCAAGCTGCCGACCTTCGACGGCATGGCCGCCCTGGAGACTGCCCGCCGCAAGGCTCCGGACATTCCCTTCATCTTCGTTTCCGGATCGATCGGCGAAGAGAAAGCCATCGAGACGCTTGCCCTGGGAGCATCCGATTACATCTTCAAGGACAACTTGCGCCGGTTGGGCCCGGCAGTCAAAAGGGTAATCGAAGAAACAAGCCTGCAGCTGGAAAAGAAAATAACCAACGAAGATTTACGCCGCCGTGTCGAGGAACTGCGGCTCCTGGCCGAGGCGGCCGAGCGTTTTGTGCAGATCAATGACCTCGATGAAATGTATGAATATCTTGCCCAAGTGCTCCGCGAAATATCGGGAGCCGATTACCTGATGCTCTCCCTGTACGACGAAAAACTGCAGGCAGTAAGGCCCAAGATCGTCAAAGGCTTCGAGCCCTTCCGGGAAACCCTGCGCCGCCGCTGGCACATCGACCTCTTGCAAATGGTTTTTTACCTCAAGGACATGCGGCCCGACGATTTCAGCGATTTCGTTTCCCGCACGCTGCTGCCGGTGCGTGACGGCCTATACGGCCTTGCCAACCGCAAGCTGCCGCGCCAGATCTGCCGAACCATCGAAAAGCTGTTGTCCATCGAAGCCATGTTCATCATGGGATTTTCCTGGGAAAATCAACTCTACGGGGGCTTGACGATACTGTTCAAGAAAGGCAATGAATTGCAGAATTGCGCCCAGATCGAAGCCCTGCTCAACTTGGCCGCTGTTTCCATCAAGCGCCTGCTGGCCGAAAAATCCCTGCGCGAGAGCGAGGAGCATCTGCGTGAATCCGAAGAATACTACCGCACCCTGGTGGAGACTTCGCCCGACGCCATCATCATTGTCGACGCCGGCAGCCGGGCCACTTTCACTTCCCAGAAAACCCTCGAGATCTTCGGCATTCCCGCCCAAACATCAATCATCGGAACCTCGATAATGAATTTTGTCGATCCGGAGGAGATCCCCAGGGTACAAGGGCGGATGGTCGAAATCCTCTCCGGCCGCTCGCTGCCGCAAATAAATGAATACAGGCTGCTGAAGCATGATCGCCGGCCATTTTGGGGGGAAATCTCGTCGTCACCGCTCCGGGA
Source organism: Candidatus Aminicenantota bacterium (assembly GCA_022865785.1). Taxonomy (GTDB): domain Bacteria; phylum Acidobacteriota; class Aminicenantia; order UBA2199; family UBA2199; genus UBA2199. Next base: position 9,760 of record JALHTJ010000009.1, on the reverse strand, counting down.
CGCCGCGGGCAGGAGCATCGGTTTGCTTCTGATCTGCCGCGATGTCACCAAGCGCAAACAAGCCGAGGAAGAATTGCGGATTTCGGCCGAAAAGTGGCAATCAACCTTCAATTCGATCACCGATATCGTTTCAGTGATATCCATGGACCACACGTTCCTGGAGATCAACAAGGCCGGCTGCGACGCCATGGGGCTGAAGCGCGAAGACATCATCGGTAAAAAATGTTACGAGCTGGTCCATGATCTGCACCAGCCTGTGGTGGGATGTCCTTGTTCGTTGACCATTAAGTCGAATAAAATGGAGGTGGGCGAGGTTTTTGAGAACGGCCATTATTACCTGTTGACCGCCTGGCCGATCCTGGACGCCAATGGAGAATTGCTCGCTTTTTCCCATACGGTCAGGGACATCACCGAGCGCAAGCTGGCCGAGGAGCAGATCCGCGCCTCGCTCAAGGAAAAAGAAGTGCTGCTGCAGGAGATCCACCACCGGGTCAAGAACAATCTGCAGATCATTTCCGGGCTGCTGACCCTGCAGGCCGACCAGGCCGCCGGAAAATCCCTGGAAGAACTTTTCAGCGCCAGCCAGGACCGCATCCGCTCCATCGCCCTGATCCACGAAAAACTGTACCGTTCGAACAACCTGGCCGAAATCGCTTTCGACGAATACCTGCGCGCCCTGAGCGAAAACCTTTTCAGCTCACAGGGCATTGCCGCCGGACGTATCACTATCAAATACGACATGGAACCTATTCTCTTTACCATCGAAAAGGCAATCCCCCTGGGACTGATCGTCAACGAACTGATCACCAACTCCCTGAAGCACGCTTTCCCCGACGGCAGGCAGGGAGAGATCAGCATAGGCTTGCATGAATGTAGGGGCACGGCGTGCCGTGCCCCTTTGGAAAACACAGGTTTAACACCTAACAAGGGCACGGCGCGCCGTGCCCCTACGAATGAGAACCGTGCCCCGACCTATGAACTGGCCGTCGCCGACAACGGCGTCGGCCTGCCGGCCGGCCAGGTTGCTGAAATGGAGAAAACCTTGGGCATGAAACTGATCTTCATGCTGGCCCAGCAGATTAAGGCCGAACTCAAGGTCAAGACCGGCCCGGGCGCGGAATTCCTTCTCATTTTTCCAGGACAGCCGTTAAAGCACGAGATCAAGGACAAGGATCATGACGGCTGAAACTGAAATGAACCGGGAAGAAACAGACCGATCCGCAGTGGCCGCGCGCCGCGGCCCGCGCTTGCCCTGGAGGATCATGGCCGTATTTCAAGATAGGAGGAATTCGCCATGTTCAGAAACATGAAAATCGGATTGCGCTTGGCATTGGGCTTTAGCGTTGTGCTTGTTTTGATGGCTGCCATTATCGTGGTTAGTCTGCGTCAGGCGCAGGTCAATCACGATAAATTTGAATATATCATAAAAATAAACAATGTCCGCTGGCAATTAGCCAATAGCATGATTAATCAAGTAAAAATAGTATCCATCGCCCTTCGTAACATCTTGTTGCTCAAGGACATAAACAAGACAAGGGAAACAAGAAAAATGATCGCTGAAACCAGGATAGGATACGATGAGAATTTAAAAAAAGTGGAAGAAATGACCTCGAGTGACGATGCCAAGATGTTTGACATCATCTTGAAAATCAAGGCGGCCCAGAAGAAATCCAGGACGCTGAACGATGCGGTGTTCGAACTGACCGTCGCCGGCAAGCATGACGAGGCCTTCGATTTGATGATCGGAAAAGGGAGCCCCGAGGAGAACCAATGGATAGAACATGTCGACGATCTTATTCTCCATAATCAAGAGCGCGTTATATTACGCTATAATGAGATGAAAGAGGCTGCGCGCCTTGCGCGCACAACCATGTTAATCCTCACAGTTTTGGCCATAGCACTTTCCCTGGCCATCGTTGTCTTCCTGACCTTGGACATCTCCCGACCTTTGAACCGCTGCGTTCATGAGGCCGAAAGGATCGCTTGCGGAGATCTGACCATGGATATTCCTACCGCCGAGACGCGGGGGGATGAAACGGGCTTGCTGGTACAGTCCTTCAGGAAAATGAGCGTGGCACTGAAAGATGTGGCCAATCAGGCGGATGTGATTTCGAGAGGCGACTACTCGGCTGAGATCGCGTCCCGTTCCGACAAAGACACTTTGGGCCTTGCCCTTCAGCGCATGACCAGGACGCTGAGAGATAACCGGGAATCGGCCCGGAAAACGGAGTGGCTGAAAACGGGCATCCTCAGGCTCAATGATGCCATGGCCGGAGACCCGGACCTCACTACCCTGGCCGGCAAGGCGATCTCCGAGATCGCCACTTACCTTGACGCCCAGGTGGGGGCCATTTATATGGTCCAGGACGGAATCGATGCCGCGCTGGCGATGATGGGAAACTACGCTTACAGCCAGCGCAAGGACCTGTCAACCGTGATCAAGCCGGGCGAGGGACTGGTCGGGCAAGCGGCCTTGGAAAAGAAGCAGATCGTAATCCGCAACGTTCCGGAAGACTATATCAAAGTCACCTCCGGCCTGGGCGAGCGCATTCCCCGCTTCATCTGCATCTCGCCCTTTAGCAACGAGGACCGACTTGAGGGCGTTATGGAAGTGGGCACACTGAACGAGATAACCGAGTTGCAACTGGAGTACCTCCAGCAGGCAATGCCGTCGCTGGCTATTGCGGTCGAGAGTGCGCAGGCAATGGCCACCCAGGCGAGGTTGCTGGAGGAGTCCCGGGTGCTCTCCGAAGAACTGCAGGCACAGCAAGAGGAGCTGCAAGCCGCGAACGAGGAGCTGGAGGGGCAGACGCAGCGGTTGCAGGCGTCGGAGGAGAAACTCAAGGTCCAGCAGGAGGAGTTGCAGGTCACCAACGAGGAACTGGAGGAGAAAAACGAGCTGCTCGGCCGGCAAAAAAGAGACGTGGAAAAGGCGAGGAAAGACCTTGAATTGCAAGCCGAAGAGCTGGCTTTGGCCAGCAAGTACAAGTCCGAGTTCCTGGCCAACATGTCGCATGAGCTGCGCACCCCGCTCAACAGCCTGCTGCTCCTGTCCCAGTCGCTGGTGGAGAACAAAACCGGCAACCTGACCAAGGAGCAGGTCGAGTACGCGAGGATCATCCACGGCGGCGGCAGCGATCTCTTGAACCTCATAAACGATATCCTCGACCTGTCCAAGATAGAAGCCGGACAGATGGACCTCCAACTCGGCACGGTGCGCATACGCGACCTCGCGGATGGTGTGCGCTCCTTCTTCGGACACATGACGGAGGAAAAGGGTCTCCAACTGGAAATTGCGGTGCGCGCGGACGCCCCGGCCTTGATAACGAGCGATCACAAACGCATTGAGCAGGTCATCAAGAACCTGATGTCCAACGCCATCAAGTTTTCCGATTCGGGAAGCGTGACCGTCACTTTCGCCCGCCCCGCTCCGGACACGAACCTCTCGAGAAGCGGCCTTGCCGCGGGCGCATGCCTGGCCGTCGAGGTCAAGGACACCGGCATCGGCATCGCCCCGGAAAATAAGAAAATCATCTTCGAGGCGTTCCAGCAGGGGGACGGCGGGACGGCGCGGAAGTACGGCGGAACGGGTTTGGGGCTTTCCATTTCCAGGGAACTCGCCCACCTCCTGGGCGGGGAAATTCGGGTAGAGAGCGAAGCGGGCAAGGGATCGACGTTCACGCTTTACCTGCCCGTAGCGGTGTCCTCCAGCCGCAAGGTCGCGGCGCCGGGCGCTAGCGCAGCGATCACTGTCGCCAGGGCCGACATAGGCTCGGTGCCAGACGCCACGGGGCAGAGTGCCACAACCGTGCAAATAGAGGATGACCGCGCCAATCTGAAGAAGGGCGACCGGGTCATCCTGGTTATCGAGGACGATCCCAACTTCGCCCGCATCCTTTATAAGAAGTGCCGCGAGAAGGATTTCAAGTGCCTGGCCGCCCCGAGCGGAGAGGCGGGGCTGGAGCTCGCGACAATACACCAGCCTGCCGCCATCATCCTCGACATTCGCCTTCCCGGCATGAATGGTTGGACTGTGCTCAGCGAACTCAAGGAAAGCACGAACACCCGGCATATCCCGGTGCATATCGTTTCCGTGGAGGGGGACCCGACCGAGGCGCTGCGCAGGGGCGCGGTCGGCTACGCCGCCAAGCCGCTCAGCCAGGAGGATCTCGAAGAGATCTTGCGCCGGCTCGAACAGGTCTCGGCCAAAAAGTCCAGGCGGATACTGCTGGTCGAGGATGATCCGACGATTCGCCGCGAAACCATCAAGCTAATCAGTGACAGGTACATCAAGGTGGACGAGGCCAAAACCGGGGAGCAGGCCTTGGCAGCGCTCCGCTCCGGTGACTACGACTGCGTGGTCTTGGACCTGGGGCTGCCGGACATGAATGGCCTGGAGCTTCTCAAGACGCTGGAACAAGAAGGCCTGCCGGTGCCCCCGATCGTCATCCACACCGCCCGGGACCTGACTCGCGAAGTGGAGGCGGAGTTACGCGAGTTCAGCGATTCCATCGTCATCAAGGACGTCCGCTCACAGGAACGGCTGCTGGACGAGGTGACACTCTTCCTGCACAGCGTGGTGGGCCAGATGCCCGAGAAGAAGCGGCATATCATCCGCAACCTGTACGATACGGACGCGCTCCTCAAGGACAAGAAAGTGCTCATCGTGGACGACGACATGCGGACGACTTTCGCCATTTCACGCCTCCTCTCGGAGCGCGGCATGAAGACGCTGAAGGCCGAGGACGGCGAGAGGGCGCTGCGGCTGCTGGAGGAGCATGCGGACGTGGATCTTGTGCTCATGGACATCATGATGCCCGTGATGGACGGCTACGAGGCCATGAAACGCATTCGCGACCAGGAGAAATTCAGTCGGCTGCCGATCATTGCGCTAACGGCCAAGGCCATGCCGGAAGACCGCGAGAAATGCCTCGCCGCGGGAGCGAATGACTACCTGCCGAAACCGGCAGATCAGAAACGGCTGCTTTCCATGATGCGCGTCTGGCTCTGCCGCTGAGTACGGGAGGCCGGAACAAAGGAATACCATGAACAACCCCAAGATAGAGCCGATTGAGATCGACCTGCTGCTGGAGGCCGTATTCCGGCGGTACGGACACGATTTCCGCTCGTATGCCCGGGCATCCATCGAGCGCCGGATCAGGCAGTTTATGGCGGGGACCGGATGCGCGTCGGTGTCCGAGATGATTCCGAAGGTCCTCAACGACAAGGAATTTTTCTCGCGTTTGGCCCGGTACTTTTCCATCGCGGTGACCGAGATGTTCCGCGACCCATTCGTCTATCGCGCCCTTAGGGAGAAAGTGGTGCCGCTGCTCAGGACCTGGCCGCATTTCAAGATCTGGCACAGCGGGTGCGCGACCGGCGAAGAGGTCTACTCGCTGGCCATCTTGCTCAAGGAGGAAGGGGTCTACGAGCGGACGACCGTCTACGCCACCGACTTCAATGACGAGGCCCTCGAGCGGGCCCGCGCGGGCATCTATGAGGTCAGCAAAATAAAGGAAGCCTCCCGGAACTATCAGCAGGCGGGCGGCAAGGCGTCATTTTCGGAGTATTACCACGCCCGCTACGACGCGGCGGCCATGGACGGTTCGCTGAAAGAGCGCATCACTTTCGCCAATCACAACCTCGCGGCGGACGAGGCATTCGGCGAGATGCACCTGGTTTTCTGCCGGAACGTACTCATCTACTTCAACCGCGAGCTCCAGAACCGGGCGCTGGGGCTTTTTACGGAGAGTCTGGTTCATGGCGGGTTCCTGTGCCTCGGCAGCAAGGAAGACATCCAGTTTTCCAGCGTGAGCAACCGCTACAAGGTGGTTGACGGGAAGGCGAAAATCTACAAGAAGAAGGACACGCCATGAGAGCAAGCGCGACACGACACGCAGCGAAAGGCACACATTACAAAGCCGTCGTCATCGGCGGTTCGACGGGCGGCAGCGAGGCTCTTGATGTCATACTCGCGGCGCTTCCCAAGGATTTCGCGCTGCCGATCCTCGCGGTCCAGCACCTGCATCCGAGCGACGATGGTTCCTTCGCCTGTAACCTGGACCGCGTGACGCAGCTCCCGGTGCTCGAGCCCCACGACAAGGAAAGGATCGAGCAGGGGCGCGTGTATACCGCGCCCGCCAACTACCATATGCTCGTGGAGAGAGACGGGACAATAGGCCTTTCCGTGGACGCACGAGTCAACTACTCGCGGCCCTCCATAGACGTGCTCTTCGAGAGCGCCGCCTTGACCTGGGGAGAGGCGCTGGTCGCGGTCATCCTCTCGGGCACTAACGCCGACGGCGCGAAGGGCATGCGCGCGGTCAAGGCGGCCGGAGGCCTTACCATCGCCCAGGACCCGGCGAGCGCCAAGTACCCGGTCATGCCCCAGGCAGCGATTGAGGCCGAAGCGGTGGACGAGGTGCTGCGCGCGGAGGAGATCGGGCGGCTGTTGGCCGAGCTTGGCGTGAGGGAAAAGCCGTAATCCGTCAGGCAATGCGATGCGAAATAAAACATGGAGAGTGCTGAGATGACCGAGAAACAGAAGATCCTGATCGTGGACGACAGGAAGGAAAACCTCGTCGCCCTGCGCCAGGTTTTGAGCGCTGTGGATGCCGAGATCGTCGAGGCCACCACCGGCAACCAGGCACTTGCCGCCACGCTCGATCACCGCTTCGCCGTGGCTATCCTGGACGTGCAGATGCCGGGGATGAGCGGCTACGAACTGGCCGAGCACTTGCGCGGGGACAAGAATATCCAGATGTTCCCGATCGTGTTCCTTACCGCCGCCCACGCGGACGAGCAGCACATATTCAAGAGCTACGAGGCCGGAGGCGTCGACTATATAACGAAGCCCTACGTGCCGGAGATCCTGCGGGGGAAGGTGAACGTGTTTCTCGAAATGGCCCGCAACAAGCGGGAGCTGGAGATGCACCGCGATCGCCTCGAAACGCTGGTCGCGGAGCGGACGGCGAAGCTGGATAGACTGCTCAAGGAATTGAAGTGCCTTTATGCCATTTCGTCCATTGTCGCGGAAGCGGACAAAACAATCGACGAAACGCTGAAGGCTGCGGTGGATCTCATTCCGCCGGGGTGGCAGTACCCGGAGATCACCTGCGCCAGGATCAGGTACGCGAAGCTCAAGTTCACCTCTCCCGGCTACAGAGATACGCCATGGAAACTAAAGGCCAAAATCACGGTCTCCGGCGCGAAAGACGGGGCAATCGAGGTTTGCTACCTGGAGGAAAGACCGGCGCTCGACCAGGGGCCGTTCCTCAAGGAAGAACGGGACCTGATCGCCGAAATCGCCAGGCAACTCGGCGACATGATGGCCAGAAAGCATAGCCAGAAAGCTCTGCGGCTCTCCAACAAGCGCTTCTATCACCTGATGACCAACCTGAACGACGTGGTATGGACATCCTCGGCCAACGGCAGCAATCTGCTGGATATCAGCATTGCGTTCGAACGGGTTTACGGCCGCCCCATGGCTGAGTTCCGCGCCAACCCCGGCCTGTGGCTGGATGTGGTTCATCCCGAAGACCGCCACATTGCCGAGGCCTCCGGTCGTGAGTTGTTCGAGACCGGCAAAGCGACATCCGAGTACCGCATCATTAACCCCGACGGTGATGTGCGCTGGCTGCTGGACCGCAAGTCAATGGTCTATGACGAAAAAGGCAACCCCGTGCAGATGGGCGGCGTGGCTAGCGACATCACCGAACGCAAGCAGGCCGAGGAGCAGCTCCGCGCCTCGCTCAAGGAAAAAGAGGTGCTGCTGCGGGAGATCCACCACCGGGTCAAGAACAACTTGCAGATCATTTCCGGGCTGTTGACCCTGCAGGCCGACCAGACCGGCGGCAAATCCCTGGACGAAATATTCCGCAAAAGCCAGGACCGCATCCGCTCAATGGCCCTGATCCACGAGAAGCTGTACAGTTCCCATAATCTAGCCGAGATCGCCTTTGACGATTACCTGCGCACCCTGGCCGAAAACCTTTTCGCCTCGCAAGACATCGTTCCCAGCCGCATCACCACCATCTTTGATACAGAACCCATTCTCATCACCATCGAAAAGGCGATCCCGTTGGGGCTGATCGTCAACGAGATCATCAGCAACTCGTTGAAGCATGCTTTCCCCGACGGCAGGCAGGGAGAGATCCGCATCGGCTTGCATGGCTACAAGGACGCAAAGTCTTATTCCCTAAAAACGGAAAGTGGCACACTGCACTGCACACCGTCATGTGAATTGATAGTTGCCGACAACGGTGTCGGCCTTCCGGCCGGCCAGGTTGCTGAAATGGAGAAAACATTGGGCATGAAACTGGTTTCGATGCTGGCCAAGCAGATCCAGGCTGAACTGGAGGTCAAATCCGGCCCGGGCGCGGAATTCCGCCTCATTTTTCCAGGGCTGCCGGCACACGAAACTGTCAAGGACAGTAACCATGGCGGCTGAAAAAGGGATGAGACTGAAAAAAACGAGCCTAACCGCCCAGGTCGCTTGCCGAGGCCCACACTTGCCCTGGCCCGTACTGGCCGGTCAACTGGGCGGCAAATTTCAGGTGCACAGCCGTGAATGGACGGAATTTCAAGTTACCTTTCCGCAAAGCCAGGAAAAACAAGGAGGAAAGAGCGCATGACCAAAGCCAATATTTTGATAGTCGAAGACGAAGCCATCATCGCCTCGGTCATCGCTGCGGCCTTGAGAAAATTCGAATATGAAGTGATCGACATCCTCAACACGGGCGAAGCCGCCGTGAGCCAAGCCTTAAAGAAAAAACCAGACCTGATCCTGATGGACATCCGCTTGCAAGGTGCCGTGGACGGCATCGCCGCCGCCGAGCAGATCCAGAAAAAACTGGACATTCCGATCATCTACCTGACCGCATACGCCGACGAACCCACCCTGGAGCGGGCCAAAAAAACCAGACCCTACGGTTACATTCCCAAGCCTTTCCAGGAAATCGAACTGAAGACAACCATTGAAATGGCCTTGTACAAACACGGTTTCGAAATTCAGCTCAAGGAGAGCGAGGCCAGGTTCCGTTCGCTGTTCGAAAATTCCCAGGACGTGATCTACATCTCCGACAAGACAGGGAACCTTCTGGAGATGAATCCGGCCGGATTGAGTCTGTTCGGCTATGAACGCGGAGAGATCGTTGGCACCGAACCTGATTACATATATGTCGATCCCCAAGATCGAAAGACTTTTCTCGCCCAGCTCAAACACAAAAAGAACGTGAAGGATCACGAACTCCGATTGCAGAACAAAAAAGGGGATATCATTCTGGCCCTGCTCACGGCCAATGCCACAATCGACATGAACGGCAAGGTCAGCGGTACCCAGGGCATCATTCGCGACGTCACCGAAAAAAAGAAACGCGAAGAGACACTCAACCTGCTGCAGACAGCGATAAATTCGTCGAGCGAAGCGGTGGTTATTACCGACCGGGAAGGCAACATAGTCTACACCAACCCGGCTTTTGAGGCCTTGACCGGCTACAGTGCACTCGAAGCGCTGGGTAAAAATCCGAGTTTCCTGAAAAGCGAGAAATATTCTGAAGAACTCAACAAGCAGATGTGGGACACCATCGCCACCGGCAAGTCGTGGTCGGGAGAATTCATCAACCAGCACAAGGACGGTTCGCTATTCCACCAGCGCAGCATCGTCTCCCCCGTGTTCGACGAGCAGGGAACCATCAGCCACTACGTCAATATCGCCTCCGATATCACCAAGGAAAAAAAACTCGAGGAACAACTGATCCAG
>JALHTJ010000008.1 GCA_022865785.1 Candidatus Aminicenantota bacterium | reverse complement strand
TTTCAGCCAGATGCTGCTGGCATTGGGCCGCGCCAATTACTGGTATTTGCTGCCGGTGTTGGCGGTCATCGCCCTGAGCCTGGTCTTGCGCAGCCTGCGCTGGCACTACCTGCTGGCCCCGCTGCAAAAGGTGAAGATAGGCGGTTTGTTCACTTCCCTGACCATTGGCTACATGGCCAACACTTTTCTGCCGGCCCATTTGGGCGAATTTGTGCGGGCCTGGCATCTGCAAAAAAAAACCGGGATCGCTGCCAGCTCGGTTTTTGCCACCATTGTCATGGAACGTTTGATCGATGTATTTTCCCTGCTACTGTTGCTGGCAGTGTCCCTGATGGTTTTCCCTTTCCCGGGCTGGGTGCAAAAAAGCGGGGGGATCATGCTGGCCCTGGTCGCGGCCTTGAGCGTCTTGCTGCTGTGGATGAAAAAATACCAACTGAAGACCATGGCGCTCAGCGCGCGGCTGCTGCGTTTGCTGCCGGCATCCATGGCGGCTAAAATCAAGGGACTGCTGGAGCAGTTTTTAAACGGGGTCACGGCGTTGAAGCGCCCCGCCCATTATCTGGCGGTCGGCGTTCTTTCTCTGCTGATCTGGGTTTGCTACATCCTGACCATGCAACTGCTTTTTATCGCCTTCGCTTTTGCCGTCCGCTATCAACTTCCCTGGAGCGCGGCCCTGGTGGTCACGGTCGTAACCACCATCAGTGTGGTCGTTCCGTCATCTCCGGGTTATGTCGGTTCATTTCATTATTTGTGCCAACTTGCACTGGGGTTGTTCGCCATTCCCAAAGGCCCGGCTCTTTCCTATGCAATTGTTTTGCATGCTGTCTCCATTTATCCGCTTTTTTTTCTGGGCCTTTTTTTTCTGTTCCGCGAAAAACTCAGCCTGAAATCGCTCCGGGAGGAGAACGTCCATGCTTTTGACCATTGACGTCGGCAACACCTCCACAGCCGGCGCTATATTCAATGGCAATACCATCGTTCACCGCAGCGTCCTTGCTACACCAAAAAAATGGTCGGCCAGGAATTTTCCCATCTTGTTACCAGTCGCACTTGCGCAGCGGACAACTGCCGTTATCATTTCTTCGGTGGTTCCGGCCATGGACCGCGACCTGGCCGCTAACATAAATAAAGTGATCGGGAAACGGGCGCTTTTCCTCGACCACAAGACACCTACAGGTATCACTTTAAAGATCGACAGACCTTCTGAACTTGGCGCTGATCGCATTGCCGATAGCGCCGGGGCTCTGACTCTGTTTTCTCCGCCGCTGATCGTAATTGATTCGGGGACCGCGACCACGTTTGACCTGCTCAACGCCAGGGGTGAATATTGCGGCGGCTGTATCTTCCCGGGCATTGGCATCGCTATTGAAAGCCTGGCGGAAAATACGGCCAAGCTGAAAAAAATCACGTTCCAGGTGCCCCGTTCGCCAGTGGGTACCAACACCGCCGCCAGTATCCGTGCCGGGGTTTATTTCGGCTATATCGGGACTCTCCAGCACCTGATCGCCTGCTATCGCAAGATCCTGGGTCCAAAAAGCAAGGTGGTGGCTACCGGCGGCCTGAGCCGCTATTTTAAAGGCCGGGTTTCGGGAATAGATATGTTCGTGCCCGACCTGCTTTTTATTGGGTTGAAAAGCATCTTTGAACAGCAGAGTCCAGGGCCCTAACATGCCTCGTTGCTTGAGAGAGAATCCATGACCCGGGATGTGGCAGGCGAAGATTTTGATTACATTATACGCATCATCCAGTACCTGGACCAACGCTATGGCATCCGTTTTTTCATCAGCAGCAAGGATTTTGACGTATTGTATCGCTGGTGGGAAAAACGAATCCCGGCTGCCGTGATCCGTGATTCACTGGACCGGGTGGTGGCGCGCAGCCTTTCGCGCCAAAGACCCCCCGTTCACTTCACGGCTTTCAGCAACGAGGTGCGTAAGAATTACCAGTCATTCCTGGACCTGAGCATCGGGCGGGAAAGGTCCGAACCCGCGGACGAACACGCTGAGACACGAAAATTTCTAGCAAACTTCCCACCTGATCTGGCATTCATGCGTAGCGATTTTGAAACCCTGTTTTCCCGGCTGCTTCAGGGTGAGGAAACCGATCCTGAACCCCTGCATAATAAACTGCTGGCCCATTTTCTGAATGACAGCGAGTTGAACGCCAAAAGCGCCTGGTTTTTGCAGAACCTGTCGCCCCATTTGCGTCGGCCGGAAATCGAGCGCAAATACCGCCTGAATTATTTGCTGGGCAAGTTCGCTATCCCAACTCTTGATTAAAGCGGACGGTTTGCAGCCTTAGCCAACTGCTTTTGCAAAGCCAGCAGATCCTTGATTATTTCACTGAAATCTTTGTAGCGATACCTGCGGTTCTTGCGCATGGCTTTTTTTACAATGGCGCGCAAGAGCTTGGGGACATCCCGGCTGAAGCCGACCTTGCTGTGCAGAATATTAAAAAGGGTAACGATGTTTTCCCGGGCGCTGAAGGGGTTTTTGTTCTCGATCATCTCATACAGAACCACTCCGTATGAAAAGATATCGGTCCTGCCGTCCGTATGAAGTCCCTTGACCTGCTCCGGGGACATGTATGAAGCAGTGCCCATTATGATCCCTTGATCTGAAAGTTCCGGATCGGCACAAACCTTATTTTCTTTGGCAATGGCGCCGGGACAGATCTTGGCCAGACCGAAATCGAGGATCTTCACCTGGCCGCTGCAGTCTATCATGATGTTACCGGGCTTGATGTCGCGGTGCACGATACTCCGATCTTGCGCCGCTTCCAGTCCCGCGGCGATCTGTAAGGCGATGTCAATAACCTGATTGAGGGTAAGGGATTTGATTTTCAGCAGCTGGTCCAGGGTCACCCCGTCCACGTATTGCATGATGATGAATGCACTGCCATTCTCTTCGACGATTTCGTAAATTGTGCAAACGTTGGGATGATTGAGTCGCGAGGCGGCCCGGGCTCCATGTCGGAAGTGTGATTCCGCGTCCATGGCATGGATGAAATCTGCGCCGATGCGTTTGATCGCCACTTGTCTTCCATGCTTGCTGTCTTCGGCCAAAAAAACATCACCCATGCCGCCCTGGCCCAGCAGCTTGACAATCCTGAAGCGGTTTTTAATGATCGCTTCCATGTTCACATTTTAGCAAAAGAAGGCGACTTAGGCAATCAGCCAAATTCGTGACGCATGACACGTAACGCGTGTCAAGGTGAGATAAATTCAAGTGCAAGCCTGTTTTTGCCGTTTTTCTGGCGTTGTATGCCGATTTGTGCTTTCAACTTTTTACTTTTTTCCCGTGCTGTTTGCTTTGATTTTTCTCATTGACATTTTTCTATGAATTGTACATATTAACATGGTGAAAGGCGCCGGATGTATATGCATACTTTTGCTGACCATTGCCATGATGCCGCTGTCAAGTAGTGAAAATATTTTTTTTCCGGCCGTTGTCCGGGGTTGGGTCCTGACGTCTGAGCCCGAGATCTACACACCCGAAAACCTTTACGAATACATTGATGGCGCCTCGGAACTCTACATTTCTTATGGTTTTGGAAAACTCTTCACCCGCCGCTATCTGAAATCCGGACAGCCCGACATCACTGTCGACCTGTTCGACATGGGAGACGCCGGCAGCGCCTTCGGGATTTTCGCCCACAGCCAGGAAAATCCCGGAAAGGAGATCGGTCAGGATTCCGAATACCTGGATGGCCTGCTGCGTTTTTGGCAGGGCCGATATTATGTCTCGCTGCTGTGCAGCCCTGAAACGCCGGAATCGCGTTTGGCGTTGATGGAGTTGGGCCGCCGGCTGTCCGAAAAAATACCGTCTGCTGCCAGTCGGCCGCGAGCCTTATCGCTTTTGCCGCCAACCGGGCTGCTGGCCGCGAGCATTCGTTTTTTTCAGCATCATGTCTGGCAGAACACATATGTTTTTATCTCATCTGGAAACGTCCTGGACATAGGCCCTGACTGCGAAGCCATTCTGGCCAAATACGATCAGGGGGAACAGCGTCCGGTCGTACTGCTGGTGCTCTATGCCGATCGAGCCATTGCCAAACGGGCCTTTGCCGGTCTCTGCAGCAGATTTAACTTCCCGCTCAATGGGGGAGAGGCGGTCCAGTCGGCTGATAAAAAATATTTTGCCGCCGTTCTGGAAAAGAGGATAGTCGCCGCGGTTTGGCACGGCGCTGGCGCGGAGCAGGCGCTAGAATTGCTGTCTGCCTTGCAGAAAACAATGGCGGCATTTGAAAATTAGGGAAATAAGGGGGAGAAAAAGATGAAAAAAAAGACCATCAGCCGCAGAGAGTTCATCAAAGACGGAGCGGTCGCGCTGGCCGCCGGTTCTCTGGTTCTGGCTTGGCCGGAAAAACATGGCGCCCAGACACCTGGCAAAACCAGGGTGATCCTTATCCGTGACAAGGATGTCCTGGATGAAGCGGGCGTCGTTCGATCGCCGGCCATAGAGAAAATGCTTGACGCAGCCGTCAAAACCCTGCTCGGTGAAAAAGATGCGACTGCGGCCTGGAAAAAGATCATCAGGCCAAGCGATGTTGTAGGCATAAAAAGCAATGTCTGGAGGTCCCTGCCCACGCCGCCGCAGTTGGAAGAGGCGATCCGCAGCGGCGTGCTGTCGGCTGGGGTCAAAGCGGAAAACATTAGTGTCCGCGACCGCGGCGTGCTCAACGATCCCGTATTTATGAAGGCCACGGCCCTGGTCAACGTGCGGCCCCTGCGTACCCACGACTGGTCGGGGCTGGGCACGCTCTTAAAAAACTACATCATGTTCGTCCCCGACCCGCCGCGCTACCACCCCGACTCCTGCGCCGACCTGGCAGCGCTCTGGCAGCTGCCCGAGGTCAAGGGCAAAACGCGGCTGAACATCCTGGTCATGCTCACGCCGTTATTCCATAGTGTCGGGCCGCACGGCTTCAATCCTGCGTATGTCTGGAAATACAACGGCCTGCTGGTCGGTTTGGATCCGGTGGCCGTGGACGCCACGGGCGCGCGCATCATCCAGGCAAAGCGCCGCGAATTTTTCGGCGAGGACCGGCCGATTAACCCGCCGCCCAAGCACATCGAGCTGGCCGACACGCGCCACCACCTGGGCACGGCCGACCCCAGCAAGATCGAACTGGTCAAGCTTGGCTGGCAGGAAGGGATATTGATATAAAAAAGGATATTTTGTAGGGGAGGGTTTGCCCCCCCTGAAGGGGGCACGAACCCTCCCCTACATTTGATCATGGTCAAGACTCTCGTGTCATATGCAACCTGATATTTTGGGCACGGCACGCCATGCCCATACCTCTGTCAACCGCGCTGAAGCAGAACCTTCATGAATTCGTCGCCTTGCAGCAGTCCCGAGCCGGTTGGCGAATCTAGCGCTGCCGCAGCTTTGTTTGGCTCCGCAAATCGTACTGGGCGAGGATCTTTCCGCGAGCGCCGAGGACGGTTAGGGTGAACTTGGCTTTGCCGTTCTTCAGCAGATCGAAATCCCCCTGACTCAATTTGGCTTTCAGCGAGGCGGGCAGCATGGAACCCTTGGCGAAGTTGCCGAGCTGCTGAACCTGTTGGCCGTTCTTCATCAGGAAGATGCTGATGGGAGATTTCATTTTGGCGAAAAACTCTCCGAGCGGCTTCAAGTCGAATTCGGGGCACAGGCAGGGATCTGGCCCGGGCAGCGGCGGCCAGCGATACTCGATGAAATTGCGCATATGTTTCGGTTTGATCTGCAAACCGCTGATGGTAAAGACATCGCTATCTTTCCAGAGGCCTAAGTCTGAGTTGATGACTCCAATTCTGTAAGTCCCCGGTGTCAGGGTTGGGTAACCACCGCTTAAATCGCCTACCTTCCAGGAGTATTGTTCTCCATTAGGCTGGGGATTCCAGATAGTAGTGATGGTACCATCTTCGGAGAAGTCCGTTTTGAGAATCTCGATAACGATTGGGCCCGTCGTAATCCCACTGGCTTCCCATTTGATGAATTGGGTACTGCCCAGCGGCCAGACGTCCCCGCTCTTTGGTGAGGTCACCTTCAATGTCTGCGCCGGCAGCAGCGCTGCCATGCCGATCAACAGAACGATCGTTGTTAAAAATTTCATGTATTCCTCCTTTTTCATTTTCAATATTGATAACACTGTTTTCGTTATATAAATATAAGTTTCGGCCTTTTATCTCAAAAAATTATTACGCGATTTATTTCTAAAAAAAGACGCCATGATTGCCGGATCCTTTTCTTGACTTTTTCTTTTCCCTCTGCTTAAATCAGATCGTGGATAAAATTGATTTTCCCGTCAGCAAATGAGGGCTTTTTTATGATAAAAAACTGGAAAGATAGGTTTTCCGAGAACTGTCGCGCTTACGAAGGCTATCCGATCGGAAAGATGCTTCAATATCTGTCCGATCCCGAAATCATTTCGCTGGCGGGGGGACTGCCTTCGCCCGATATATTTCAGCGCGGCGGGTTTCTTGCAGCAAGCGAAAAAGTCCTCGCAAGCGACAGCATAAATAAGGTCATGCAGTACTCGGCAATTCCCGGGGAAAAGTCGCTCCTTGATGCCGTGATTAAATTTCTAAGGCGCGACAGCATCAGTATTGCGGAGGAAAATCTTCTTATAACAACTTCAGGGCAGCACGGGCTAGATCTCGTAGGACGGCTTTTTTTGGATCCAGGCGATATTGTCATGGTTGACAGGCCGACTTTTGCGGGAGCGGTTGTGGCGTTTGATCTTTGCAGACCGAAATATATTGGGTTGGATATTGAAAAAGATGGCTCGGATATTGACGGTTTTCGAGCAAAACTGGAAGAAAGCAAACAAAATGGCGCAATGCCTAAGTTCATTTATGTGGTTCCCGATTTCCAGAATCCGACAGGAATTACCATGAGCCTTGAAAAGAGAGAGAAGCTGCTTGATCTGAGCCATGAATTCGGCGTGCCCATCATAGAGGACAGTCCTTACAGGGACCTGAGATATTTCGGTGATTCCCTACCATCGATTTTCTCGCTTGATCAAAAAAGATCAGGCAAAAATGTAATTGGCCTATATACTTTCTCCAAGATATTTTGTCCCGGAATGCGTGTCGGTTTCAATATCGGGCCTGCGGAAGTAATTAAAAAAATGTGCAATATCAAGGAAGGCAATATTTTAAATACACCCAAGTACAATCAGGATATGTGTTGTGCTTACCTCAACGATATGGGACTTGAAAGCCATCTTGAAAATTGCAGAAACTATTATAGGGAAAAACTTAAGCTGTTCCTCGCTACCATGCAGGAATATTTTCCCGAAGATACCGGCGTGAGCTGGACAAAACCCGAAGGCGGACTGTTTCTCTGGGCTACTGTACCCGAACATATAGACACGGAAGAGCTGTTTTTTGAGGCAATAAAATATAAGGTCGCTTTCGTGCCGGGATGGCAGTTCTACGGCGAAAATCCTGCCAAAAATCACATGAGGCTGAATTTTTCATTTTCAGATAAGGCGCAGCTGACCGAAGCGGTCAAAAGACTGGCGCAATGCATAAAAGCTCAATTATGAAATATTTCTTCAGCAATTAAAAGAAAAATTTTATCAGACAACTGTCCGAATTTCCTCCATGCTTTTCGCAGCTTGCATTCTTCACTGTTTTGCACTTGACAAAGAGATAAGGACTTCTATATAACTGAACCTCAAGCTCAAAAATGAACAGCGGTTCTTAAAATGAAATAGTCAAGCAATTGGAGGAAAAATGCCGGCAATGAATGGAATGATGAACAAATACCTTCATATTGATTTAAGTGCCAAAAAATTTCATGTGGGAACACCTCCGCAGGGACTGTTCGAAGAGTTCATCGGGGGGAAGGGGGCAGGGTTGAAATTAATGCTGGAGCAGGGTTTGGTCACCCATGATCCGTTTTCAGCGGAGAATCCCCTGATTTTTATTACCGGTCCCTTTACCGGGTCCAGGGTTCAGACTTCGGCCCGATCCACTCTGGTGACCAAATCACCCCTGACGGGGACCTGCCTGGATTCACACGGCGGCGGCCACTGGGGACCCCAGTTGAAGCGAGCCGGCATCGATTACCTGTATATCACCGGGAAAAGCCAAAAACCCGTATACCTCTATATCACACCTGGAAAGGTTGGCTTTGAAGATGCTGCGGAGTTGTGGGGCAGGAACCGCTTGGAGACCGAACGAAAGCTGAGGGAAAAGTACCCTGGGACCCGGGTGGCTTCGATCGGGGTCGCGGGTGAAAATCAGGTCAAGTTTGCCGCTATCGGCATAGATTACCACCGGTTTTTCGGGCGCGGCGGCAGCGGGGCGGTCATGGGTTCTAAGAACCTGAAAGCCATTGTGCTCGGGGGAAAGGAGAAAGTCGGGTTCTTCGATGAAAAAGGTTATAAAGAATTGACCGACCAATTGACCAAGGATGTGTTGGCCCACCCAAATCGTGCCTTGAGGTATGAAAAGGGCACATCCATGTGGGTTCGCATGGGGCAAGAGATCGGCCGATTTTTACCGGTCCGCAACTGCCAGGAAGTGGTAATGGATGCATACGAAAATATTTGCTCGGAAAACCTGAAAAAAGTCCTGAATTGGAAAAGCACCGCCTGTTACGGCTGCAGCATACTATGTTCGAAACAGGCCAAATGGAAGGATTACCAGATGGAAGGTCCCGAGTACGAGACCGTGGCCTGGCTGGGAGCCAATTGCGGAGTAGCCGATCCCGAAACCGTGGCTACCGCCAATTACCTGGCGGATGATTGGGGATTGGATTCGATTTCCACCGGCGCCGTGCTGGCGTTTGCCATGGAAGCTTTCGAAAAGGGGATCATTACCGAAGCCGACACCGGCGGGATACAACTCCGCTTCGGCAACAATCAGGCATTGCTGGAGATGATAAAAAAGATCGCCCAACGTGACGGTCTGGGCGATGTACTGGCTGAAGGTTCGCGGATCGCTTCGCAAAAGATCGGCAAAGGCAGTGAATATTTTGCCCTGCAAACAGGCGGCATGGAATTGTCCGGTGTGAATATCAAGGGATGCGCCTCCATGGGATTGGGCCTGGCTACCGCGGATTTTGCCAGCCACACCCGGATCTGGACCGCAACGGCAGAAATGAATAACAATCTGACCTTTGAGACCACCCCTAAAACCGTCAAGGACGGGCAGGATGAAGTGAATGCGCGAAATTCCCTGGTAATCTGCGATTTTGTCCCCTTTGGCTTCGATCGCCTGGCACCCATCTTGGAGAAAATCACCGGTTTGAATTACACTGCCGACGACCTGCAAAAGTTGGGAGAAAAAATTTCCAACTTGCACCGGATGTACAATATTAAAAACGGCCGGACCCGCAAAGGCGACACCCTTCCCCAAAGGTTTTTCAAGGAGAAGCAGCTTTCCGGGATTTTCAAGGACCAATTTCTGACCGAAGAAAAATTCAACCAGTGGCTGGACATGTATTACCAGGAAAGGGGATGGGATAAAAACGGCATCCCCGCGGATGAGAAGCTAGCCGAGCTGAACTGCAAACGATTGTGAATCGATCGGTTGGCAAGACCTTATAAATCCTTGCTCTGCTCATGGACTCTCAATGAAAGTTCAGTTTGAAGCTGATGGCCCAGGCCATTAGAATAAGCAGAACGATTGTTTCTCGCATTTTTGAATGCTCTGAAAAGCTTGAGGCTGTTGGTCAATAGAGGCGATCGCTATGTGCCCGGCAACAGATTGTTCGAATCTCGCAGCCACGTGCCGCTGGAATAAATCATCCGCTTACCCGGCCAATTGCCTGCTGCAAAAGCAAGCCTGTGCGTCCTGACAGGCACCATGTTTTGGAGAATGGGCGAATGTATTTTTTTTTATTTAAATGATATTATAGCAACAATAAGACCATAAGGAGGAAATATCATGGGTATGCATTTTGATCTATTCAGCCAAAAGGAAATGAAGCAAATGGACAAATTAAAAGAATCTTACGGCGGTGCTGCAGAGATCATGAAGTCCATTGAAAAAATGAGGAATTATGACGAACGAAAGAAAGTCGCCGCTGAAAAGGGCTTTGGCGATATGCTGGAAAAGGCGGAAGGGTATGCCGGTTCCTTGGCCAAGGTCGAAGATTTCATCGAAGCTGAGAAGTTCACATTCAGTAAAGCCGGTGTCGCTACTACCCAGGTATCGGGTTTCCAGGGAGCGCCCATTACCTTGAGAGGCATGCAGCGGATGGCTGAAGATGGAGAAACCCTGGTCCCCGCTGAATTTATTTCTGTCATGGCCCTCAGTGAAGACTATGTTTTGAACGGCGAATTGCTCACGACCCTGGCCATGGCGGAAAATATCATGAAATGCAAAAAATACTGCAATACCAACCTGGTGGGAACACCCCTCAGTGACGAAACCTATGAGCGGTTGGAAAAAGTCACGGGTGAGAAATTCGAAACCTTCGTCCCCAATAAAGGTATGAGAGCATTGATCCTCAAAAACATGGGGACCCCTTTTGGCAACCTGGGCGGTGTGGAAGTCGCCAACAACAATCACTTGGTCTACTTGGACGGTATTACCCGCTGTGCGGTGAACACCGGCGGCAATTTTTATTTGAATCCCAGTTGGTCGAGTATTGCGGCGGCTTGCTATTATGCCCGGGACATTTCCAATTTATCCTTTAAAATTTCCATGCTCTTGTCTACTCAAAGTCCCATGCAGTTCCGGATGTTGTTGAATATTATGAAAGAATACAGCCGCAAAGACGGTACTTCGGCGATTTATGAGATCAACTTAGGTAACGGGATGTCGCCGGAGTGCTTCATCCAATGTTCCGAGGAATTGAAGATATCGGGAATTCCCGGGGTTTCCCTGGCCGCCCATCTGCGCATCAATCCCGACCTGGGACTAAAGGATTTCGATTGGACGAAGAACGCTCACAAGGTGTTGGAGTCCGGCAACAATATCACCATCAAATATGAAAGCGACGGAACTTCCCGTCCCCTGGACACCATGGAGGCTTACTTTTTATCCAAGGAAGACCGATTGGCCCAGGCCCAGCAGATCGGGGATGTCATCTATTACAAATGTGTCCGCTGCAGCCGCGATGCCAAGGATATCATGAAAATGGGGCATAGGGCCACGTTCGCAGATATTTCCCATAGAAATAAATAAACAATTGCCAATCATGCTTCGCGAAGCAATAAAAACGAATAAGGAGGAATCATGAAACAGCGACTGGTTCTGGTGGGATTCGGAAACGTTGGCCAGGGTTTGCTGGAAATCCTGTTAAAAAAACGGCAGGAATTGCAAGCACGTTATGGATATGAATTTGTTGTCGTGGGTATTGCGGATGTTGCCTGGGGGACTGCTTATAACCCGAATGGTTTGAATATCGAAGCCCTGCTGAAGGCTGGTAAAGCCAGGCAGAAATTTTCCCAGGACCTCAAGGAATGGGATGCCTTGACCCTGATCAAGGAGTCCGATGCCAATGTAGTCTGTGAGCTGGCGTTCACCAATCTTCAAACCGGTGAGCCGGCGATTTCCCACTGCAAGGCTGCATTTTCTGCCGGGAAGCACGTAGTGACCAGTAACAAAGGGCCGGCGGCCCTGGCTTACCGGGAACTGAAGACCATGGCGGATGAAAAAGGGCTCCGCTTCTTGATTGAAGGAACGGTAATGAGCGGCACGCCGGTATTGAATTTATGCGCAGGTCCGTTGGCTGGGTGTGAAATAATTGCCGCCCGCGGGATTTTAAATGGCACCACCAATTATATCCTCACGCAAATGGAAGGGGGTATGAGCTATGATGAGGCACTGAAAAAAGCCCAGGAATTGGGCTATGCCGAGGCAGATCCCAGCGGGGATGTTGAGGGTTATGATGCCAGGGGGAAAGTGACCATCCTGGCCAATGTGGTCATGAATACCTCTTTAAAAATAGCGGAGGTCTCCTGTAAAGGTATTACCGGCATTACACTGCAGGACATTGAAAAAGCGAAAAAGGCAGGTTCGCGCTGGAAATTGATCGGTTCTATCAAGAAGGAAGAAAACAGGGTGACGGCCTCGGTGGCCCCGGAAATGCTGCCGTTGACGCATCCATTGGCGGGGGTCATGGGAGCTACCAATGCCATCACCTTCACCACCGATTTGCTGGGGGATGTTTCCATTGTCGGGCCTGGAGCCGGTCGGACCGAAACCGGTTTTTCGATCCTCAGCGACTTGCTGAAGATTTAGCGGGCGGCGACCATTATGAAGGAAAGGATGAGGCGCAGGGTGCAGTTGGGGTGAAGGAGACAGTGATCATGAACCAAGCCGCGATAGCGCGACCCGATCGCCGGGCGGAGAGCCGCAGGCTTGCAGCGGTGCTGGTCATGCTGCTGGCGATCCCATTCCTGCTATGCCAATGTCGGGGCAAAACGGATAAAGAGATCATCGCCGCCCTGATCGCCAAAATGGCAGTCCAGGTGGAAAAAAAAGACGCGGCCGGGTTGATCGCCCGCCTGGCTGAAAACTACAACGATTTCGAGGGGCGTGATCGTGCCCAAACCGTAGCCATGGTGGAAGAATATTTCAGCCGCTACCGCGGCATCGTGATCAAGGTGCTGGCGTCACGGATCGAGCTCAGATCGGTTCAAAGCGCCGAAGTGGAAGCCGATGTGGCCTTTTACAGCGGTGCCGCTTCAGCCTTCCGGAAATTGATCGGCTTTTCCGGCGAGAACTACCGCTTCAAGTTCGCCATGGAGAAAATA
>JALHTJ010000084.1 GCA_022865785.1 Candidatus Aminicenantota bacterium | reverse complement strand
CGATCTTGGTCTCCAGGCTTTTTGACGCCCCGGCGGTCTTCAATAGGCCCATTACGGCCACGGGATCGGTCGGAGCGATCAGAGCCCCGAACAACAAAAAATATATAAAAGGCATTTTTATGCCGACCAAAGCAAAAATAATCCAGGCCAGGACCGCGACAATCAATGTGCTCAAGGCCACACTGAACGTGGACAAAACAGTGATCACCCATTTGTGTTTGATCAGGTCGTTCAGATTGATATGCAGCGCTCCCGCGAATAGAAGAAAACTCAGCATGCCGTGCAAAAGGGTTTTGTTAAAATCAATGCTTTTAAACAACAGGCTGGCGTAGCCGTAGACATTCACTATTTTAAAGAAGTCCAGCAGGACCAGGCTTAGAGACATGAGTATGGCGATCAGCATGATGCCGATGGTGGTGGGCAGTTTTATGAAACGATGATTCAGGTAACTGAAAACAGCCGCCAGGGTGATAAGCAGTGCCGCGATATTTACGGTTTCCATTTTTCCACTTTTTTCATTTTTATTTTTATCCTGTTGGACATTGTAGCTTTTCAGCATGGTTTTTTCAAAATATTGTGGACTGGAATCACCTCATTTTTTATTTATACATTCCAGGAATGCAGCCTGTGGGGCTTTTTCCGACATCACCTTCAGCTAAATCCCGTCCGCATTCCGGACGGGAAGCGACTTCGACCATTTTTCTCTAAAATGGGCTGCGTACGCCGCTTCAGGTGATTTCGGAAGCGCCCCACCTGTGACAGGAATGCAGCCTGTGGGGCTTTTTCCACATCATCTTTAGCTAAATCCCGTCCGCATTCCGGATGGGAAGCGACTTTGCCCATTTTTCTCTAAAATGGGCTGCGTACGCCGCTTCAGGCGATAGTCGGAAGCGCCCCACCTGCGAATTGCAATTAAAACGAGGTGATGCCGAAATATTAGGTTGGTTCGTCCTTGCGGGTTTGACATGACTATGTTTATTACTTAAAATAGCGCCTGAAAGAGGGGATTGATGTTCCAGTAGTATCCCACAAATATCCCCTGCTGAAATGGAAAAAGGAACCATGCTGATTCACATTGTAACGGACAATTTCTCGACCGGCGGTGGTATTGAACACATATTTCAGATTGTGAAGGGCATGCCAGCGCTGAATTTCAGGATTTTTGCCGACGCGGGCGATGCGCTTGCTAAATTTTCCGGACTTGGCAACGTAGAAACCTGTCCCCACGGTTATAGCCCGGCGCTGGTTCTGAAAACAAAACCTGACTTGATCCACATCCACCAACTGCGCCCGCTCCTGGCATTTTATCGGAATCCTCTGGCAAGATATGAGATTCCGGTCATTTATACGGCTCACGGGCTGCACATTCACAAGTATGAATTCTTGCCAGGCGTTTTAAGCAACCTGAAATACAAATTGAGATTCGCGCTGGAAAAATACCTTTTTGCCAGGGTCGAGCAGATCATAACCGTTTCCCAAGCGGATCAATATTTTATCAGGACCAAATACAAATTGAATCATGTCCGTTATATAGCCAATGGCATCGATCCTTCCCGCCTTGAAGAAGTGCAGAGCCAAAGGGAAATCGGCGATGAATTCCAACTGCCGGCCAAACGCATTCTCTTCATTACCGTGGCCCGATTTAATTTTCAGAAAGGCTATGATGTATTGATCCGGGCCATCGCCCTGATCAGGGATTTTCTCAAAGAGAAAAACGCCTTTTTTTTGCTGGTCGGCGATGGAGAAACCCTGCCCGAAATGAAAAAAATGTCCGAACGACTGCAGGTAACCGACCTGGTCCGTTTCTCTGGCACCAGAAAAGATGTGTACAGTCTGATGAAATCCGCGGACCTTTTGATTCTCACCTCCAGGTGGGAGGGACTTCCGATCGTGCTGCTCGAAGCCGGACTGCTGAAGCTGCCGGTTATCGCCTCCGACACTTTTGGCAACAATGAACTGTTGGGCGAAGACAGGGGCGTAATGTTCAAGAATGAAAACATCCTTGACCTGGCAGAAAAAATTCAAAGGATCCTGAACGGTGAATACAAACTCGCCACCCAGGCGGAAAACCTATATCATTTCGTAAACAGCAACTTCAGTGTCGCCAGAATGCTTGCCGGTCTGCAAGACACATATGCAGCGACTATTGGTGGTAAAGGTGGAAACCCGGAAAATTGACATATCCATCATTATCCCTGCGAAAAATGAAGGGGAAAATATCAGGAAATGCCTGGATATGGTAATGGCCCAGGAATGTTCTTATGTTTTTGAAGTGATCGTTATCGATTCTGGTTCGCAAGACCATACGGTCGCCATGGTCAGGGAAAACAAAAATACCAGGCTGGTCGAAATCAGGCCGGATGAATTCGGGCACGGCAAAACAAGGAACTTCGGCGCGAAAATGGCTCAGGGAAATTTCCTGGTCTTCCTGAACGCCGACGCCATTCCCCACGATCATCAATGGCTTTCCGCCCTAATCGATGAGTTTGCCGGGGATGACAAGATCGCCGGGGTGTACAGCCGCCATGTGCCCAAAAACGATTGCCACTTGTATATGGCCAGGGACCTTGAGAAATCGATGCCCGCAAAAAGAATCGAAAAAACCCGGGTTGACCGCCACGATTATTTTCTGTTTTCGACCGTCAGCGCCGCCATCAGGAAAGATATCTGGAGCGCTTATCCTTTTCTCGATGAAATTTTGATCGCCGAGGATCAAAACTGGGCGGCCAGGGTTCTGCAAGGCGGTTACAAATTAGTCTATTCCCCGGCTTCGCTCGTTCAGCATTCCCACAATTATTCCCTGAAGGAATTGTTCAGCTTGAAATGCATGGTGGGCAGATCGTCAAAAAAGTTCTCCAACAGGGCCAGTGCCTTATTGGCAGGTGCTTTTCTGGCTTTGGGCGGCATGATCTATAAATTTTCCGGAGATTGCCTGTATATTTTACGTAGCGATCTGTCGCTCAAAAGAAAAATCAGGGAGATGCTCATCAGCCTGGGAGCAAGAATATTCAGTTTTTCCGGCAGGTACGTCGGCTGGCTGAAAGGATCCTGACCCGGATGAGCCGATTCTGGCCGCGATATACAAAATGAAGGTCCGAGTTGGGTGTGAACCCTGGGTTACCTGGGATTCGAGCGCTTGGCGAACGGCAGATCGTGACGGTGAAGCGGCAATCTGAGTTTAGCGCGGAACCAGCGGCCGAGATTTCTTATTCCCTTGCTTGCTAGGAACACCAACACATCGCGCCGATGCTGAAAGTGAAAAAAGTGCTGCAGGTAACTGGCGAAGTTTCGCACAACCCGGTCCCTGGCACCGTTTCGTTTGAACCGGCGGTAATAGCGCCAGATCATGGGCAGGGGACCCAAGAATCCAAAGGTTTTTTGCTGGGTCCGTAATTCAGCGCGTTCCCAAGCGGACACCGGCCAATCGGCCATTTCGCTCAGGAAAGATT
>JALHTJ010000083.1 GCA_022865785.1 Candidatus Aminicenantota bacterium | reverse complement strand
TGCCATCCAATCGGGAGAACGATTCGGCACAGTCACCGACCGCAAATATGCCACTGATATTTGTTTCCATGCCTTGGTCAGTGACGAAACCGTTTTTGTTCACGATGATGCCGGTACCATCGGCAATCAGTATCCTGGACTTCATACCCGCAGCCATTACCACAAGATCGCAAGGTATGATCTGACCGGCGATAGTTACCGATTCAACCTGGTCCTTGCCGTTAATGCTGTCAATGCCCTTGCCGAAGTATTCATGAATTCCCAACTCGGCAAGTTTGGCTAAAACCAGTGCGCCCATGTCCGGATCGAAAATATCCGCCATGACCGGCGGTGTCCTTTTCGTGACGTGAACGTCGAGCCCCAGAACTTTTAAAGCCGCCGCCACTTCCAGTCCGGTCGCACCGCCACCTACGACACATGCTGTTTTTTTCTTCGAAGCCAGAGCGGCATTGCGCAGGGCCTCGGCATTGGCGGGATTGGTGCAAAAATGCACTCCCTTGCCTAAAAACTCCCCGGCTCCGGGGACAGGGAGGAGCACCGGGTCGGCGCCCGTTGCCAGAACCAGCGTATCAAACGGTATTTCATCGCTGTTGCCACTTTGAAGGTCCTTTACTTTTAATTTCCGCGCTGTGCTATCTATAGCCAGAACCTCGTGATTCAATAGCTTTGTCGTTCTGCCGCCGACCGGCACAGCGTAGCGTAAGTCCATGAAGTCTTTAACAACTCCCTCAATGGCATATGGCAGACCGCAAGGGCTGAATTGGTCAAAGTCACGTTTTTCTATTATCGTAATTTTTGCTTTTCTGTTTGTTCCCGCAGCGTATTTAGAGGCATATAACCCTCCGACGCCAAGGCCAACGACGACAACGTTCATTTCTTTTTCAAGGGCCGGCATTTAAATAACCTCCTTGGGAATTCCTTTTTTTTCTGAGTGATTTTCGATCTGATTTTTCCAAAAAAAGATTTTAGGGTAAACAGCTGTGAAAGTCAAGGTTTAAAAAGCTGGAATTATGTTAGGTTTTATTGTCAAACGAGGATAATTTTGTTAAAATATTCAGGATAAAACATTGAATCGCCAAATTATGTATAAGAATATTAAAATAAAGCCGTTTGATCGCCGGAAATACAAAGAAGTGCATGATCTAATCCATAAAAATAAGCTCAACACCGTTTGCATGGAAGCCAATTGCCCTAATCGCTATGAATGTTTTTCTCAAGGTACGGCTACTTTCATGATTCTCGGCGATATTTGTACCAGAAATTGCCGCTATTGCAATGTCAGTAAAGGCATAGCTCAACCCACGAATCCTGACGAACCCAAAGCGATTGCTGAAACCATTAAAAAAATGAATCTGCAATACGCGGTAATTACCTGTGTAACCAGGGATGATTTGGAAGACGGTGGAGCCGGCCATTTTTGCGCGGTAGTAGAAGAAATCAGAAAAATATCGTCATGCAAAATAGAATTACTGATTTCAGATCTGAATGGAAATTTTGCGGCGTTACAGCAAATTATTGACAGCCAACCCGACGTATTGAATCACAATATTGAGGTGGTGCGCGATTTATTTCCCGGCTTGCGTCCCAAGGGCGGCTATCAACTTTCACTGGATTTATTACGCAGAGTTAAAACAGCCTCAGCAAAAATGATTACCAAGTCAGGCTTGATGGTGGGCTTGGGCGAAACGCAGGAGCAAATTGTGGCTACCTTGCAAGATTTAGCGGCCAGCCAATGTGATCTGCTGACTATCGGTCAATACTTGCAGCCATCCCCGGCCCATGCCAAAATTGCCAAATTCTACAGCGAAGTAGAGTTTCTTGAATTAAAATCCATTGCCCTGCAAATGGGTTTTAAGGGAGTCGAATCGGGAACGCTGGTGCGAAGTTCATATCATGCCAAAGATTTGGTCGCGCCTTGAACTAAGCGGCAATTGCGATCTCAGCTATTAGCAGAAAACAAGTTGCTAAAAAACTAAAGTACAACTGTAATTTTTTGTGCTATTAATAAAAATTGTCAGGCAAATTCAATTTGTTTGTGTCGCCGCAGGTTTCCAGCGTAAGATCAGCTGCTTGGCAGCCATGACTTCATCCAGTCTGGTAACCGGAGTGGAATAGGGAGCGCCTTGCACGAAAGCCGGATCTTTTTTGGCTTCGTCGAGAATCTTGATCATAATATCGATGAATTGATCCAAAGTTTCCTTGCTTTCCGTTTCGGTCGGTTCAATCATCATTGCCCCATGTACAATCAACGGAAAATAGATGGTAAAAGGATGCATGCCGTAATCCAATATGCGTTTGGCAATATCAAGGGTTTTTACAGTGAGTCCCTTGTCTGAAAAAATTACTTCATGCAGCGATTTGGATTTGTAGGGCAAGTCCAGATAGGGCTCGAGCTTTTTGCGGATGTAATTGGCATTTAAAACCGCATCTTCGGCAACCTGGCGTATGTTTTCTTTGCCCAATTCCAGCAAATACACCAAAGCACGTATTATTACCAGGAAATTCCCATAAAAATTCTTTACGCGGTTGCTGCCGGATTCGTTGTGATAACGCACTTTATATTCTTTGCCTTCGTGAGTGATAATGGGAACGGGCAGGAATTTCACCAGGTCTTTGGCCACGCCAACAGGCCCGCTGCCGGGACCGCCGCCGCCATGAGGAGTCGCAAAGGTCTTGTGCAAATTCAAATGGATCACATCGGCTCCCAGATCACCCGGTTTGGCAATGCCCATGAAGGCATTCATATTGGCGCCATCCATATACAAAAGTGAACCATTCTCATGCAAAACCCGGGCAATTTCCACGATATTTTTTTCAAATATTCCCAGAGTATTGGGATTGGTAATCATTAGAGCCGCCACATCCTTATCGAGATGTTTTTTTAATGTTTCGACCTCAAGGATACCGTTTTCATTGGAGGGAATTTCCTTGGTTTGATAACCGCAGAGCACGGAAGAAGCCGGGTTGGTGCCATGGGCAGAATCAGGTATCAGTACTATTTTACGGGCATCACCCTTGTCAGTTAAATAATCGCGAATCACCCGCAGTCCGGTCAATTCGCCATGGGCTCCGGCGGCAGGCGTCAATGTGAAGGCAGCCATGGCCGTGATTTTCATCAGCAACTCTTCCAGGCTTTTCATTATTTCCAGATTCCCCTGTACTAGATGAATGGGTGAATAGGGGTGGGCATTCCATTCAGGTTGATTGGCGATTTTTTCATTTATTTTCGGATTATATTTCATGGTGCAGGAACCGAGCGGATAAAATCCGGCATCTACCGAGTAATTCAGATGGGCCAGGTTGGTATAATGACGGACAATTTCCACTTCCGAAAGCTGTGGAAAATCTGCGATATCCTTTCTAAGTTTATCCGCAGCCAAAACGCATAAATCATCGGCAATCTCAGGAGCCGAAAGTGAACAACCTTCTTTACCGTCCCGGCTTTTCAGAAACATCAATTCAGGTAATTGCTTATTCATTTTATCTCTCCGATAGCCTGAACCAGTTGATCAATATCCTTTTTCCTGTGAATTTCGGTAAAGTTAACTAAAATTGTGTTTTTCTGATCAGGATAAAACCAGTGCAGGGGAATGCCGGCCAGAATCTTTTTTGCTTCCAGTTTTTTCAAAAAATCATCGGTTTTGCCATTTTGTACTTCCAGGACCACTTCGTTGTAATAATCTTTTTGATATTTTACTTTTACGTTATTCAGTTTGGAGACTTCTTTGACAAAATAAGCAGTATTCAGATGGTTTGTTTTGGCAATTGATTGCAACCCTTTTTTGCCCATTGTAGCCAGATAGATTCCGGCCCGAAAAGCGCACCATGCTTCGTTGGTGCAAATATTGGAGGTGGCCCGTTCCCTTTTGATGTGTTGCTCGCGAGTGGAAAGGGTCAACACATAACCCCGGTTTCCTTTTGAATCCAAGGTCTGACCCACAAAACGTCCGGGCATTTGCCGGAGAAATTCGCTTTTAGCGGCAATGAATCCCAGATAGGGACCGCCAAAACCCAAGGACAAGCCGAAACTTTGGGCTTCACCTACCACAAGATCAACGTCATTTTCTCCGGGCGGGACAAGAAAAGCCAATGATAAAGCTTCAGTCACAATCTGTATGGAATAGGAATTTTTACTATGCAGCATGGCGGAAATTTGTTTCCCTTCTTCAACTACGCCGAAGAAATTTGGCGATTGAAAGATAAATCCAGCCGTATCCTGGTCTATTTTCCCTTCCAGTTCAGCAAGTTTCAGTTTTCCGGATTGCGGATCAAAGGGTACCAGATCCATTTTATAGTCCAAATACTTGATATAAGTCTGCATGATTTCAATGTATTCGGGATGAATGTTGCCGGCAATCAGAATATGCTGTTTTTTTGACTTTTTCAAAGCCAAAACAATGCCCTCAGCTGCCGCTGTACCGCCGTCATAAAGTGAACTGTTGGCAATATCCATGCCGGTCAACTGGGCCATCATGGTCTGATATTCAAACATTCCTTGCAGACTGCCTTGACTGACTTCGGGTTGATACGGGGTGTAGGGAGTCAAAAACTCGCTTTTATTGCTTAGGAAATTAACCAATTCCGGAATGAAATGCTGATACGCCCCAGCGCCTAAGAAACTTAAAAAACCGGGGAAAATATTTTTGCGACCGATTTCTTTGAATTTTTCAAGCAGTTCTGATTCGGAAAGGGCAGACGGTAAGTCAGCCAGAGAAAAATAGGATTTATCCTTGGGAATATCGGAAAATAATTCTTTAGTTTCCTTTATACCAATCGTTTTCCTCATTTCCTCCCTTTCAGTCTCAGTGAGGGGCAGGTATCTCATCTATTTCTCCTCGACACTCTTTACATAATTTTCATAGGCGCTTTCGTCCATTAACGAATCGAGCTCTGCGGCAGCGGCCATTTTTACCTTGCATACCCAGCCTGCTCCATAAGGTTCTTTATTGATTTGTTCAGGAGCATTTTCAAGGGAACTATTTATTTCAGTCACTTCACCTGAAACCGGGGCATACATGTCTGCAACAGCTTTCACCGATTCGATATTGGCACAGGCAGCACCTTTGCTGAAGCTTTTTCCCATAGCAGGAAGTTCAATGAAAACAATGTCTCCAAATTGGTGCTGCGCATAATCCGTAATACCGAAAGTGGCGATATTGCCGTTCACACTTGCCCATTCATGTTTTTCCGTAAATTTCAAATCTTTTGTGCTCATTTTTATCTCCTTTAAATTATTTAAATTGATTTTTGGTCAAATTTATAAAAAGGCGTTGCTACAACTTTGGCGGTGACCAACTCTTCACGAATTTTAACCTGGAATTCACTTCCCGGTTCGGTTTTTCCGATGGGCAGGTAAGTCATGCCCACAGCTTTTTTAAGAAAGGGAGTCATTGTACCGCTGCAAATAGTTTCAAATTGTTGGCCGTCCACATAAACAGGGTAGCCATGCCGGGCAATGCCACGGCCGATCATTTCAAAGCCTACCAGTTTTCGTTGAATGCCTGTTTCTTTTTGTTTCAAAAGCACGTTTTTACCGATGAAATCACCTTTTTGCAATTTCAGGATCCAGGCCAGATTGGCTTCCAGAATCGTATGGGAATCATCAATGTCATTGCCATACAGGGCCATGCAGCATTCGAGTCTGAGAGAGTCGCGCGCGCCCAGACCAACGGGAACGATACCGTATTTTTCCCCTTTTTGACATAATTCCAAAAATAGTTTGCTCGCTTTCTGGGCATCATCTTTAATATAAACTTCAAAGCCGTATTCGCCGGTATATCCGGTCCTGGCGATTATGGCATCCATACCCATAACTTCACCCTTGGTGAAAGTATAATAACTCATGGCCGCAAGATCGGTCTTGGTAAACTCAGCCAGTAATTTACCTGCTTTTGGTCCCTGAATGGCAACTTGGGCATAATCGGCACTTTCATTTATTACTTCAACATCAAATTGGGTTGTCTTGCTCTTCATCCATGCATAATCTTTTTCCAGATTGGCAGCATTGACAACTATAAAGTATTCGGTATCACTGATTTTATGTACCAGCAGGTCATCGACAAAACAGCCTTTTTCGGTCATCAGACCAGAATATTGAACTTTTCCCGGAAATAATTTTGCAGCATCATTTGAAGTTAAATACTGCACTGCATCCAAGGCTTGGGGGCCTCTGAAAAAGATCTCACCCATGTGGCTGACATCGAAAATTCCGCCACTGGTCCGAACCGCAACATGTTCGGCACTAACACCCGAATATTGCACGGGCAGATCCCAGCCGCAAAATTCGATCATTTTCCCTTTCAACACATAGTGCGCTTCATTAAATTTTGTTTTTTTCAAAGCACCCTCCATTTTTTTAATAAAGAATTCACTTAAAATAAAATTTATCATAATTGTCAGTAAAAATCAATTAAGCTTACTTAATTTTTATCTCTCAGACAAGGCCCTCCACAAAAGGAATTTGTAATGTTTCCAAAATCGATTCCGGCTGTTTTAAGTGTATTTTCAGATTGCCTGTTTTTTTATTTCTGCCAGAACTTTTTGCAGCTTGGCTATAAAAAAATCGTTTTCCTCTTGCAAGCCCACCGTAACCCGCATGCCTTCCGGTATGCCGAACCCAGCGGTTGGCCGGATGATCACCCCTTCCTTGAGCAGGCGGAGATTCAACTCGGCCACGTCCATTTTTGGGAAAAAAAGGAGAAAATTGGTTTGTGAAGGAATCACGCGCAGCCCCAAACTTTGCAGCTGGCTGAACAATTTGGCTTTATTGGCCCGGTTCATTCGCACCGACTCATTTTTATAATCTTCACTTTCCAGGGAGGCCAGGGCGGCACGTTGGCTGATGCGGGTGACGTTGAATGGCGCTTTGACGCGATTGAGGATGGCGATGGTCTCCGGTTTGGCCAGGGCGTAGCCCACACGCAGGCCGGCCAAGCCATAAATTTTGGAAAAAGTCCTTAAAACCACCACGTTTTTTTTCTGGCGGATCTCATCCAGGCCGTTCACATAATCGTCTGGATTGTCTATGTACTCCTGGTAGGCATTGTCCAGGACAACAATTTTATCGCTGGGAACCCGTTCAATAAAATCACGGATAGGTTGGGCGTGGATGAAGGTTCCGGTCGGATTATTGGGATTGGTGATAAAAATGATCTTGGTTTGCGGATCGATCTTGGCGGCGATGGCTTGCAGGTCGAAACACAGGTCCCGGTTCATCGGGGCCTCGACATAGGCCGACTCCCCGGCAATTTCCGTGGTGACGATTTTGTATAAAGGGAATGTCTTTTCAGAACTCAGGACTTTTTCGCCGCTTTTGAGAAAAGTGCGGATCAGCATGTGGATAATCTCCACCGAGCCGGCGCCGACAATGACGTTGTCCAGCTGCAGGCCGTTGTACTCGGCAAGGCGTTGCCGCAGGTAATGGTTGTCGGAATCGGGATATAAGTGGACCTGGGACAATTCCTCGTCTATTGCTTTTCTGACCAGCTCCGGAATCGGCAGCATGTTCTCGTTGGATGCAAGTTTAACGATTTTTTTCAGATTGAATTCTCTCTGAAGGTCTTCGACCGGTTTGCCCGGTTTGTAAGGAGTGATCTGCAGCACATGGGGATTGACCAAAGATTCCATGTATTCCTCCTATTTAAATAATGAAGGCTGTTCTTTTTCTTCGAAAAGTTCGGTCAGTTCTTCCAGCGACGGCAATTCCGTCATGTCGTTCAAGCCGAAGTAGACTAAAAACTCCTGGGTGGTAGCGTACAATAGGGGGAGTCCCGGCACTTTTTTCCTGCCCGTGATCTTGATCAATTTTTTCTGCAGCAGGCTTTTTACCGGCCCGGTAGAATTGACGCCGCGCATGTCGGAAATTTCAGCCAGCGTGGCAGGCTGGCGGTAGGCGATGATCGACAGGGTCTCAAGCGAAGCCAGGCTCAATTTCGTGGATTGCTTGATGGTGAAAAATGCTTTCAGTTCATCGTGCAGCTCTGGTTTGGTCACCAATTGCAAACCGCCGCCGCTTCTTTTCAGCAGCAGCCCCCGCTCCGGGCGGTCCTGCAGATGCTCTTTTTCCATAATTGCCAGGAGTTTTTCAAATTCTCCGATATCCTTGATCTCCAAAAATTCCATGATCCGCCCCGGTTCTACCGGTTCCTTGGAAACAAAAAGAACGGCTTCGATCATAGCGATCTGACGGGTGATTGGCTCTGGGTTCATGCTTTTCAATTTTCCAGTCTGCCGACTTGGTTCGGATATATGGAAATGGCCCCGAACAGCTGTTCCTGAACGGCAATGAGCAGGTGGCGCTTGATCAATTCCAAAAGGGTGAAAAAACTGACCAGTATTTCCTCGATGGAATCAAGTTTGGACATGTACTCGCTGAAATCGATAAAGACATTTTTCTTCAAAAGGGATAAAATTTCCTCCTGCTTTTCGGCAATGGAATAATTTTTTGAGGAAATGTATAAAAACTGTTCATTTTCCTTCTTTTTAATGATATCAAAAAATATTTCCGCCAGTTGAAAGGCCGACACTTCTTTTAAAGCGTATTCGCGGTTGGTGAAATTTTCGTCGATTTCAAGCCGCCGCCAAAGCAAGAGCTCCGTATATTCCATATCCTGAAGCATTTTGGAAATTTTCTGGATTTTTTCGTATTCGATCAGGGTGTGGATCAATTTTTTTTCCGGTGATTCTTCGCCCGGGTCTTCGGGTTTGGGCAGTAATGAACGGGATTTTATGTAGATCAAGGTGGCAGCGGTGGTCAGAAAATCGCTTTCACGCGAGGGATTGATCCCCTTCTTGTTTTCCAGGTAGGCCAGGTACTCGGCCGTGATCTGCGACAGGCGGATCTCCACGATCTTCATTTTATTTTTGCGGATCAAATGCAGCAACAGGTCCAGCGGACCTTCGAAAAAATCGGTCTGTACCTGGTAGCCTGGGATTTCAATTTCCATTACACGTTCATCAGCTCACGCACCTGGGATACGGTGCGCCGGGCCTGCTCGACGGCACGGCGGTTGCCCGGCTCGAGAATGTCGGCCACGGCAATTTTTTCATATCTGCTGCGCCGTTGGCGGAAGGGTTCCAGAAAGGTGTTGATATTGCTGATCAGAATTTTTTTGCAATCCAGGCAGCCGATTCCGGCTGTGCGACATTCGGCAGAAACCATGGCGATCTCTTCGCTATTGGAATAAGCCTGGTGCAAAGTGAACACCGGGCAATCTTCGGGCACGCCGGGATCGGATCGGCGCTTGCGGCGCACGTCGGTGACCATGGGTCTGATTTTTTCTTCCAGCACGGCTGTAGAATCGTTTAGATAGATGGCGTTGCCGTAGCTCTTGCTCATTTTGCGGCCGTCCACGCCTGGAAGTTTGGGAATGGGGGTCAGGAAAGGCTGGGGCTCGGGGAAACAGTCGCCGTAGAGGTTGTTGAAGCGGCGCACGATCTCCCTGGCCAATTCCAGATGGTAGACCTGGTCTTCGCCCACCGGCACGGTATCGGCTTTCATGATGATGATGTCCACGGTCTGCAGCAGCGGGTAGCCTAGGAAGCCAAAGGTATTGATGTCACGGTCGCCCAGTTGGGCTTGTTGCTCCTTGAAGGTAGGAACCCGCTCCAGCCAGCCCAGGGGGGTCATCATGCCCAGCAGCAGGAAAAGTTCGGAGATCTCCTTGACCGCAGACTGCAGGTAGACGACGCTTTTTTCCGGATCAATGCCCACCGCCAGCAGGTCAAGCAGTATCTGGCGGACATTGCTTTGGATATTTTTTACATCCTGGTATTCGGTGGTCAAGGCGTGCCAGTCGACGATCGAATAGTAGCATTCGCCCATATCCTGAAGCTTCAGCCAGTTTTTAAGGGCGCCTTCCCAATGACCCAGGTGGGCGGCCCCGGTGCCGGTCGGCCGGATGCCGCTCATAATGATGCGGGGATTCATCCGACCACTCCCGCCTTCATCATGATGAAAATCAAAAAAGGAAAGGTTTTAAAAAGAATGGTAAAAATAAAATTGGCTATGGAATCAAGAGCATGGGTGTAGATAATTAACAAAAGAATAAAAAAGCCATAGGGTTTGATCTTTTCAAACATGACCAGGGCCTCGCCCTTAAGCAATCCCTCCAAGATACCGCTGCCGTCCAGGGGCGGGATCGGGATCAGGTTGAACACGGCCAGGAAAATGTTGATCATCAGCAAATAAGTGGCAATTTTTATTAACAAGGCGATGCTGGTGCTGGTTGACTGCATGATGGGATTGCTAAAAAGTCCAAGCAATATGATCACTCCTAGGGCGACCAAAATGTTGGAAATCGGACCGGCCGCGGAAATGAACATGCCGTCGCGGCGGCGGTTGCGCAGGTTATAGGGATTGACCATGACCGGTTTGGCCCACCCGAAGACAGGGGCCCCCATAACCGCCAGCAGGATTGGGAAAATAATGGTGCCGATGAGATCGATATGGGCGATGGGATTCAGGGTGACCCGGCCCATCAGCTTGGCCGTGGGGTCGCCGCAGCGGTCGGCGACCCAGGCGTGGGCCGACTCATGGATCGATATGGCAAAGAGAACGACGGCAAACTGGATGACGATGCGGAATATGTCTGTCATGATCTCAAAAAAATAGCATAAATACCGGCCTCAGTCAACCAAAATTAGTTGTCTGCCAGGTGCACAATCGATTCCCTAACACCATTTCCGTGAGGATTACGGTGCTCCCATTTGCCGATATCAGCGGCTGGATATTTTCCCCATGCTCCGGTCTTTTTTAGGAAGAATTTGAATATTATGTTGAATTTATTAAGGATTATTGATAATTTTGAGATAGCAAACTAGCAAAAAGGATAGCATGCATCCGGATACGGACATTCACTACAGGACGGCAGGCGTCCGGTTTTCTTGAGGAGGAATTATGAAACATATGGGCAGGATGAAATATTTTTATTTCGGAATTGTTTTATTTTTGATTTTTTCAGCCGGCGATGTCCATGCGGAAAAGATCCGGCCAGCGGATGTCAGTTTGAAAATCGAAACAGTCGCACTCTTTAAAAATGGTCTCGGATTTTTCACTTCCACGGCCATGCTGCCTGAAAACGAGAAAACTGTGCGTTTTGGGCAACTGCCAATACCTTCATTCGGCTCATTCTGGGTCGGTTATGCCAAGGACGTGAAAGTGCGCAGCCTGATCACCTCAATGGAGGATTGGGAAGAAATGATTCCTTTGCAGAACCTCGGCCAAATTTTACAGATCAATGCCGGACGCCGGGTTACACTGCGCACCGGATCGGGTGATAAAGATATTCTGGAAGGCATTGTCCTTCGGCCAGTGACGGATACAGGAGTGCCGGAACCGCCCAATCCCTATTTCATGGACAGTGGCCGGCGACAGAATCCGAATGACCGCTACTCGTCCGCTGTTCCTGCCGGTAATGTGCTGCTGATTAAAACTGATAAGGGGACCATTGCCCTGAATGCGGGTTCTGTCTCCCGTGCTGATTTTGGCGGCGGCGATATCCTGACATCTATGTCCATAAAACAGAAACGTCCCAGTATACGCCTGGAGCTCGATTCTCCTGCCAATGGCAAAAAAATCTCCGTCAGCTACCTGGCGCGGGGTGTCAGCTGGGCCCCGGCCTATCTGATCGATCTTTCGGACGCAAAAACCGCCAGGTTCAGTGCCCAGGCATTGGTCGTCAATGAGCTGGCTGATTTCAATAATGTTACCCTTCATCTGGTCACGGGCTTTCCGAACATCAAATTTGGCGATGTCCTTAGTCCGCTGGCCATGGCCCAGAGCCTGGCAGATTTCCTGAATTCTCTGGCTGGCGGCCGGACTGACCGTACCCGCAGCGGTCAGGGTATGCTGACCCAGCAGGCCATTCTGGTGAACGCGCCGGTTTTTGACGCCAGGGAAACCCTTCCTGTCCCAGGGTATTCAACAGAAGCCGCGGGCAAGGTTTCCGAAGACCTCTTTCTCTATCCGGTCGAGAATTTCGCGTTGAAGAGAGGAGAAACCGCATGGTTGCCGCTGTTTACGGCAGAGATGGCATACAAACACATCTATACTTGGAAGATTGGAGATTTTCTCGACCCTGAAGATCGTTATCGCCCCAATGCCGCAAGAACGGACGGGAAGAATGCCGAGGAGGTATGGCACTCCTGCCGTCTGGTTAACAATTTGAAGATGCCGCTCACGACTGCGGCAACGGAATTCATGACGAATGGCGCCTTTACTGGGCAGGATATATGCTACTACACCGCACCCGGAGCGGAAACGACGATCCGCATAAACCGGGCCCTGAATATTTTGGCCGAGCAGGCGGAAGTAGAAGTCGAGCGCCGCCGCAACGCTTCTACATTCCATGGCTATTCGTATGACCTGGTCAAGGTGCGGGGTGAACTAAAACTGCGCAGCCGGATTGATAAACCGCTGAAAGTAGAAATCAGCAAAGAGCTGTCCGGCCAGGTTCTTGAAATGCTGCCGCCCGGCAAAGACGTCCGGACCGCCAAGGGTCTCAAGCAGGTAAATCCGAAACACAACCTGACCTGGGAAATCGAATTGAAATCAGGAGAGGAGCTGAAACTGTCCTATCAGTATCAGGTTTACATCAGGGATTAAACGATTTTCAAGGGATGTAAAAGCAGATGGATATTTTTAAACTGAAAGCCAACCAAACAACCGTGGGCCGGAAAAAAGGATGAGGTCCACCCCCTGCTGGCCATCCTTTTCGCCGTTGATTTTTATTTGTCCTGAATTTTTCTGAACGTGATCCCCGGCCCGCCGCCGCTGCTCAGTCAGACGGCAGGGTGTTGAATATTTTTTTGTATTCTTCCGCAAAGCCGCTTTTACCGCAGAGCATCATGGCGGTCAGCGGCATAAGCGTTTTGATTTTTTCGGAGAGATGGTGGGCCAGGTTGCGAATGTCCCACTGGGCGTGGGCGTCGTCGCGCAGCCTGACAAAATGGTACATCTCTCTCAGGTTCATTTTCATCAGCACGCGGCGGCAATGGGAATTGGTCAGGATATAGTCGGCCGCGGTACAGGATATTTCCTTGATTTGGCAATAGGCGCTATTGGTTGTGTTGACAATCTGGCGAAATTCTTTTTCCAGACCGGCGGCGGTCACGCTGGCCGGCACGGTGTTGCCCAATTCAGGGATATAGGGCCCGGACAGCAGGGTGGCCATGCGATGGCGTTTAAGCTGGGCAAAATTGGCTGCGCTGACGATGGCCTGGAAAGTGATGTCGGCCATTTCGAATTCCCGAGGCGGAGCGTCGAAAAATTGGATCCTGCGGAAAAACTCCATGAACATGAGTTTTTTTTGCGCGCCGTTCATTTTTTTGACCGTGGCCATGGCCCGGGCAAATTCTCGATTTTGGCTGATACACAAATGGGAAGCCAGGATCAGATCGTCGCTGTTTTCCGTACAGAAAATGATCTCGGGCTCAAGGCTGAAACATGCTTCCGCTTTGTGGGTAACGGGGCGAAAACACTTGTCTATAGCGGAAAAAGCTTTCTGCTCAAAAACGGATGGTGCGGGAAAAAGGATGATGGACGGGGCGATGGGCAGCACCAGGGCATACAATTTTTCAGCGAGGGTTCGTACTTCTTCCCTGGGGCTGAGGCGCAAGCGGCGGAACAGGTGTTCCAGGTTGCGGGCATTGATGGTCATGCCTACCTGGCCGCTGGTGGCCAGCGAAAGAATATAGCGGGCGTCTTCTTTGGCCCAGCCCTCAACCAGGTTCCGGCCGGGAACACTTCCGGTCAAATCCCGGTTTTGATCCTGCAGCCTTTTATTTAATATGGCAAAGGCTTTGAAATAAAAACGATTTTGCTTTTTAATGGTTCCCCGGAAAACTTTTTTCAATGCCGGGGACTTTAATTCCGCTGGAGTGATAAAATCTCCATCAAGCGTGACATAACGCTGCGATTTTTCAGTATAGGAAACCAGGCGTAATTTTTCGATTTCTTCCAAAGCCAATCGGGAAACCCCCATGATGTCGAAATTGAAAACCGCGTGTTCAGCCACGGAATGGTGGCCCATTTCAAAAATGATCTTTTGATTCGATTTTCTGGCTTTTTCCACGTCAAGGCAGGTTTTTTTTCTTAGCTGGTCGATGGACAGCGGGCTGCGGCTGATGCGGGCGTAGGCGGCGCTGAGTGTTTCCGGCGTAAGATGCCTGCGTCCGTGAGGATCCAGTTGTTCCATTATGCCTGAGTCGATATTAAAACCTGCCAATTTAACCCGCAATTTCTCCTCCC
Organism: Candidatus Aminicenantota bacterium; assembly: GCA_022865785.1. Taxonomy (GTDB): domain Bacteria; phylum Acidobacteriota; class Aminicenantia; order UBA2199; family UBA2199; genus UBA2199. The sequence continues at coordinate 20,027 of JALHTJ010000083.1, read as the reverse complement.
GATATCACCTTGCCGGAAAAGGATTTTTCAAATCAACTTCAAGTTCGCAAGCTGTTTCATGACTTCCTGGGCGCTTTCGTCAACCGATTGATGATTCCAGATATCGCTGGCTTGGATCCGGTTTTGCTTAATGATGCGGTCGTACAGCTCGTCCAGCTGGGGGCAGCGCTCCAGAGGATATTCGCGCAATCCGTCCTTGGGAGCCCTCTTTTCCAATATTTGCGCGTCCAGGCGTATGCGGAACGTCTTGGTATAGGTGGGCATCCAGAACCGGAAAAGATTTTCCATAAGAGCGCTTTTTTCCGCCAGCTGGGCGATGCTTTTTTTTTCAGTCAGGAATCGCTGCCATTCCAGCCATTGATCCAGAAGCGAACCGTCGCAAAGGAGGAAATCGGGATGAGCCAGCGAGCGGATGTTCTCTTCGTTGATCTGGTTGCTGATAAAATAAAATTGGCTGACAAAACCGGCTTTTTGGTCGAAATCAAAAGGGCTGTTCAGCTTCAGATCCGCAACTTCCTCCACGCGGAATTTCAGAGACAGCAATTTTTTCACTTCGGCCCAAATAGATGTTTTGCCGCTGCCGGGGATTCCCGAAAAGGCAATCTTATGCATGGCCGAATTCTATTCAAGATTTGCGCTAATGTCAAATTTACTTTTAATGAGAATTTTGCTATGATTGGATCGATGAAATTCACGCGAGAAAAAAGCATTCATAAAAGATTTCAAAAATGAACAACCAGGAAATTGCCAATGTTTTTGACAAGGTGGCTTTTTTCCTCTCCCTTAAAGATGAAAATGAATTCAAGGTCAGTGCCTATTTCAAGGCGGCCAAGAGCATCCGTGAATTGCCGGTTGCCATTGAAGACATACTTTTGGCTGGAGAGGATCTGACGAAAATCGAGGGTATTGGGAAAATTCTGGCTCAGAAAGTGGAAGATCTGGTCATCATCGGCTCCCTGAAAATTTTAGATGAATTGCTTTTTGAATTTCCCGAAAGTTTATTTGGCATGTCTCAGATCAAGGGGATCGGGCCCAAAACCATTTTTAAAATTTTTGATACGCACAAGATAAAATCCCTGGTGGAACTGAAGCAATTTTTACAAAGAGGAGAAAAACTGGCTATCGCGACTCCTTACGAATGCAGGATCAAAGAGTTCTTTAAAATATGAAAATCGTATTGGCTTCCGCTTCGCCGCGGCGGAAAGAATTGCTGCAATTGATTGGCCTGAACCCGGAGATCATCCCCCCGGATATCAATGAGGTGGTAAGGCCGGCTGAAGCGATCGATGCTTTTTTGGAAAGGGTGACCATCTCCAAGGGCATTGAGGTGTATAAAAAAAAACATTTCTCCCATTTGCTCATCAGCGCCGATACCGTAGTTCTGCTTAATGATTCGTTGATCGGCAAACCCGCGGATCGTGACGATGCCTTCAGGATGTTGAACCAGCTTTCCGGTCAGCGCCATGAGGTTTTGACCGGCCTGGCCCTTATGTATCATGGCGATACCCGTTTTGCCATTTCCAGAACCCATGTCTATTTCAAGCCGCTTCAAGAAAGGGAAATCAATTTTTATCTTGACCACGAAAATTTCATGGATAAGGCTGGCGCCTATGCCATTCAGGGGCGGGCAGCTATTTTTGTCGAAAGGATCGACGGTTGTTTCTTCAATGTCATGGGGTTTCCCTTGAATCTGTTTTACCGTATGCTTGGTGAGCGGGAATTGGATTTGTATGCCTGAAGCCATGCAGTCGGAATTGGCCGAAAAAACTAGTGTTGTCGCCGCAGGAATAAAAGTCCTGAAAATGGGCATGGGAGGGATCCCGATACAGCGCCTTGATGTGAAGCAGTCGGACCGGGTCTTGGAAAAAGCCGTGGCGGCGGGGATCAATTTTTTCGATACTGCCCGCATTTATACCGATAGTGAAAGCAAATTCGGCCGGGTCCTTCCCCGCTATCGCACTCGGGTAATCATCGCCAGCAAATCTTTCAATCGTGACGCGGCAACGGTCCTGACGGATATCGAAGCCAGTTTGAAGCAATTGCGAACCGACTATATCGATATTTATCAATGTCATAACATTGCCAGTGCAGACGATCTGGAAAAAATCTTTGCTGTCCACGGAGCTGTGGCCGGGCTGATCAAGGCCAAAGAGCAGGGGAAGATCCGCCATATCGGACTTTCCGGACACAAGCCCAGGATCGTGACCATGGCCCTTGAGCGCTTTGCTTTTGAAACCATTCAGGTCCCCTGCAATTTTATGGAAACCGAAGCCATGCAAGAACTCATCCCCATGGCGCGCCAGAGGCAGATAGGTATTATCGCCATGAAGCCGATAGGCGGTGGCAATATCTCGGAGATCGATTTGAATTTCCGCTTTATTTTCAACCAGGGAGTTAACGTGGCCATCCCAGGCATGGATTCGGAAAAACAGATCGAGGAGAACGTGGCGGTTTTGGCCGACCTGTCGCCATTGACGCTTGAGGAAACCGCCCGGCTGCAGAAGGAAAAGGACCGGTTAGGCGATAGTTTTTGCCGGCGCTGCGAATACTGCATGCCCTGTCCCCAGGGACTTCCGATCTCTTTTTTGCATGTGCTGAAAAATTATTATTTTCTCTACGATCTGCAGGACTGGGCATGGGAAAGGATCGGCGCGATGGCCAAGACCTACAAGGATTGTGTTGCCTGCGGGCAGTGCGTGCAAAAATGCCCCTACCACCTGAACATGCCGGAGATCTTCCGCACGACCTGGGAGAAAATGCTGGCCGCTAAGGGCAATTATACTTAAAAAGGAAAAGACTGATTTCTCAAGGATGGAACACAAAGCTAGCCGGCTTTACTAAAGCGGCAGGCTGTATTATAATCCGGCCATGGACGCCCGACAGCAAATTCAGGAAGAAAAACTGCAGAATATTCTGAATCCCCGCAAATCAAACCGGGAATTCAAGATCACGATCCGTTTTCAAAAACGCTTTTCAAAGAATTTTGAAAAAGCCCTGGAACTGGCCAGACAAAACAAGTATTTCATGGAGGAAGGCGAAGGTGATTTTTATAAAGCTTACGCCAGTTTCTATCCGGCCGAGGTCGAGGATCTTTTCAACCTCTTTGAACTTGTCAAAGATCATGAAACCACGAAAATCTTTCTGAACAACAAGGCGATCCCCTATATCCATGATCTGTGGCTTTTTTTGTTTTGGTTCTACCGGGTAAAATGAAATCACCAAAAAAACAACCTCAACGACTTGACTTTTTCTCAATATTAAATTATAAAGTTATCTTGTTTAGGAGGTTTTCATGAAAAAACTATGGTCGGTCCTGCTCATAATGTTTTTGACCACCTTGATCATTACAAGTTTCACTGCTTGCGACAAATTGAAAATATCCAATTTGAAAGCCAACAAGCATTTTAAAACAGGCAACAGATACTATAGCGAGGAAAAATTCAAAAAAGCTATCACTGAATACGAGGCTGCCCTGCAGCTTAATCCCAATCTGAAAGCCGCTTTTTATTATATCGGTTCCAGTTGCATTATGGTTTACAGGCCTGGTGATGATTCGGAAAAAAACATGGAATACGGCAAAAAGGCCACCGACTACCTTCAGAAAGCTTTGGAACTGAATCCGGAAAACAAAGACATCCTTCAGGCCCTGGGTGACATCAGCGACAAAATGAGAAATTTTGATCTTGCTGAGAAGTATTACCTGCAAGTGCAGAAATTCACTCCTGACGATCCTGTTTCGTATTACAACCTGGCCGGTTTTTACAATAACAACGGCAAGTATGACAAAGCCATTGAGATGTATGAAAAAAGGATTGCTTTGAATCCCAGCGACCCCGAAGGCTATCTTTATCTGGCCGGATTTTTCCAGGATAAACGAAAATGGGACGAAGCCATTCAAAACCATGAATTGAGGATCACGAAAATCAGCGAATCCGATCTGGATGAAAAGGAGAAAAACGATCTCCTGGCAGACGCCTATTATCGCCTGGGAGTGGTATGCTGGAACAAAAGCTACCAAACCCCGCCTGACGTCATGGGATCGGTCGAACGCTTGCAAGTTGTGGATAAAGGTTTTGAAGCCTTGAAAAAATCGGCCGAGTTATCGCCCAATTTCCCCGATCCCTGGGCGTACATGAAATTGCTTTACATGCAAAAATCCATTGCCGAGCCGTTAAACAAAGGCAAATATGATAAGGAAGGGGAAAAAATGGTGCAGAAATTCCAGGAACTGCGCAAACGTAAACTGGCCAGCGAACAATTCATGAAAGATTTGACCAAAGATAAATAATTATAAAACCCCTTGTTTTTCCCGAAAAACAAGGGGTTTTTTTTTATTCCATTATTTTAAATTTGACAGATTATACTAAAAAGGTTATGTTTTCAGGCATGAAAGTCAACACCAAGATCCGTTATGGTTTGCGCATGTTGATCGCCATTGGCCAGAGCGGTAAGCTAATGAATACGACCCGATTGGGAAAAGACATGCGCGTATCCCCTAAGTACCTCAGGAAATTGGCTGGTCCGCTCGAAAAAGCCGGATTGATCAAAAGCGTACAGGGCATTTACGGGGGTTATGAGTTGAATAAAAAGCCCGAAGAAATAACTTTGCTGATGCTGATGGACGCTTTCAATGAACGGATATCGCTAGCCGATTGCCTGCTTGGCAAAAAATGTGAATTAAAGGACTCCTGTTTGGCCAAACAAGTCTGGGAAATGCTTGAAAAAACCATCGAAAAATATTTTTTGCCCGTATCTCTCCATGATATTCTCACCAACAAAGTTCGCAAACACTGATTGCTCCGGAATTCAACCGGGGACATGCTTGCGGGGCGGGACAGGTTGACAGTTTGGCTGAAATATAGTATATTCACGTTAAGGCAAGATGACCAAACATGGCGTATTATTAATAATTTGCTTGTTTTTGTTTTTCTCCAATGTATTATGCCAGGATGATTTTTTAAAGATCGAGTGCACGGTTTCTCCTCGGTCGATTCTTCAGGGCAATGATGGGCTGCTGAAGATCAAAATCGATGTGCGCAGTGGCATCAAGATATCCGCCAATCCTGAGTTCATGATCCGCTTGGACGAAAATGAAAGCCTGTCCTTTTCAAAAATATTTTTTGCCGGTTCGGAATTGAACCTGCCGACCACCCAGGAAAAGGAGGGGATTTTTTTGGATCCGCAAAAAGAGATCGAAGTCCCTTTCAAATTAAATGAAAGCGCCTTGATCGGCAGTCTGACCGTCAGCGGTGAAGTGATTTTTACTATGCTCTTTCAGGACAACTGGTCTGTGAAAACCACCCAGAAATTCACAGCCAATTTTTTTTCCCGCCGGAATTATAAAATCAAGAAAAAATGAAGCCCGGTCATAGCATTTTTTGCTCTTGGTACCAATGGATCGTTTCTTGCAAAGCTTCAAGTAAAGGGATTTGGGGTTGAAAATGAAGCAGATTGCCGATTTTTTCGGCCGAACACACCCAGGCCGGAAATTTCATTTCATTAAATTTATCCCGGTTGAAAATGGCCTTTCTTTTAAAGGTGCGGATGCGCATTTCGGAAAGTTCAGCCAGGATCCGGCCCAGAATTTCCGGGATTACGATTTTTCTTATTTTTTTTCTTCCCAACAGCCGGGAGACTTCTTCCAGAAAACTCTGCCATTCAACGGGTTGCGCATTGGCGATATAAAAAACTTCGTTTTGACAAAGGCTGGCTGCGGCAGCGATCATGCCACGCACTAAATCTTTTACGTATATCACGGAATACCACCGTTCTTTTTTACCGAGTACGGGAATCATTCCCTTGCGGACCATGCGGAAGGCTTCCAGCATATCCATGTCGCCGGGTCCGAAAACGATCGGTGCCCGGATGATGATATGCGGGGCCGGGCACTGCTCGGGAAAAAGCCTTTCCTGCGCCAGTTTGCTTTTCCCGTACAGCGAGATCGGCTGGGCCGGCATTTCTTCCCGTAAAACCGGCTGTTCGCGATTGGGCCCGGCTGCAGCCAGTGAAGAGAGCAGGATAACTTTCTGTAAATTTTTCAACGGTTTTAATTTTTCCAAAAGTGACAGCGTGCCCTCATGATTGATGTGAATGAACTCTTGAGGAGAAACGATCTTGGTTAAAGCCGCCAGATGGAAAACCAGTTCAATATTGGCAGGAAATTGTTCCGAGCGGAACAGGTCGCCGCGGATGGCGGTAATATTATTTTTAAAATCAAAGCTTGCCAATTTGATATCGTCACGAATAAGGGCGTACACCTGGTTGCGGCTATCTTTGAGCAGTTCCCTGATCAGATGGCTGCCGATGAATCCCGTGCCTCCGGTTACAAGTATTTTCATGGGGCAATTCTATATAATCTGTTTTAAATATGCAAACGAGGAGTGAAACATGGATGTTTTTAAAAAATGCTACGAATTCACCCGGGCGGAAGAAGCTAAAAGCTCCGGTCTCTATCCCTATTTCACTGAGATTGAAAAGGTGGAAGGTAATTATGTGTGGGTCAACGGTAAAAAGATCCTCATGGTCGGCTCAAACAACTATCTTGGACTTTTCGATGACCCCAAGATAAAGGCTTCGACAATTGCTGCGGTGGAAAAATACGGATCATCCACTTGCGGTTCAAGGTTTTTAAACGGTACCTATTCCTTGCATGTTGAGTTGGAAAAAAAATTGGCCCAATTTATGGGCAAAGAGGAAGCACTTACCTTTTCGACCGGCATGCAGACCAACTTGGGTGCCATTTCGGCTTTGGCCGGCCGCAATGATATCATCATTTTGGACCGCATGGTCCATGCTTCGATCATGGACGCGGTACGCCTGTCCTACGCCCATATCGCCAAGTTCAAGCACAACGATATGAAGGACCTGGAAGACAAACTGGCCCATCAGCCTGCAGATAAAGGCAAGTTGATCATTGTGGACGGCGTCTTCAGCATGGAGGGCGATCTCTCCAACCTGCCGCAGATCGTCAAACTGGCAAAAAAATACCACACGCGGCTGATGGTCGACGACGCCCACGGCGTCGGCGTCATGGGTGAAAAGGGACGGGGCACGGCCGAACATTTTGGACTGGTCGATGAGGTTGACCTGATCATGACGACCTTTTCCAAATCTTTCGCTTCCTTGGGAGGATTTGTGGTCGGTGACAGCAAGATCATCCAATATGTCAAGCACCACGCCCGGGCGTTGATCTTTTCCGCCTCGATCACGCCGGCCGCTTTGGGGGCCGCGTCCAAGGCTTTGGAAATCATTCAGGCCGAACCATGGCGGCGCCAACGCCTATGGGAAATCACCCGGATCATGAACAAGGAATTGACGGCCATGGGTTATCATACCGGCAACACCGAAACGCCCATTATTCCGGTTTTTATTCACGATGTGGAAAAAACCTTCATGCTTTGGCAGTTTTTGCGTGATTATGGAGTATTCACCAATCCTGTCATCGCGCCAGCGGTTCCCCCAGAGGATTCCCTGATCCGGACTTCATTTACAGCCACCCATAGTGATGATGACCTGGATTTCATCCTGAAAGGTTTCAAACAAGGCGGGAAGTCGTTGGGGCTGATCTGACGGCCGGCAGCTGATCTGCAAAATCAGCAACCAATTGAATATAAGCGCGGTTGTTGTCAGTTTTAATTCTGAAAAGTTCTTAAAGGAGAATTTCGACTCTCTTTTCAGGCAAACAGTTGCTTTTAAAGAGGTGATCGTTGTAGACAATGCCTCCAGTGACGATTCCCAGGCTGTCATGGATATGTTCCCCATGCTGAAAAAAACAGTACTGCCTGTTAATGTCGGCTATGCCGCGGCAGCCAATTTGGGAATTCGCCAGGCAGACTCCGACCTGGTTTTGGTGGCAAACTCCGATATCTTCCTGGCCGACGATTTCAATCGCCGGGTCTTGGAGTTTTTTAGCGGGCACCCGCAAACAGGATTGCTCTCCCCGCTCATTCTCCGTTTTGACCGCGAGACCATCGATTCGGCCGGTCAACTCTGTTCCCGGGCCCTGTATCCCCGTGAGGCCGGATTCAATCAAAAGCTGGCGCGGACTTGTTTTGGCGAAAGGGAGGTGTTTTCCGTTTGCGGGGCGGCGACTGTATTTTCGAGGAACGCCCTGGAGAAATTAAAGATCGACAATGAATATTATGACGAGGATTTTTTCATGTTCTGGGAGGATTTTGATATCGGCTGGCGGGCCAAACTCCTGGGCTTGAAAACATTTTTTGCGCCCGCCGCCGTGGTTTATCATTTTCGCAGCGCCACATTAACAAAAACATGGTGGTCACGTTTTTTCCTGGCTTTGGCGCGGCCCGCGCCCCTGCGTTTTCATCTTGTAAAAAATCGCTATCTGACCCTGATCAAAAATTTTCGCTTGGCCCAATTCTGGTGGGCGCTTCCTTTCGTTATTGGCAAGGATTTTCTGTGGGTCGGTGCATTGACAATCCGTTCTCCCAAAATTATAATCGCCATGGTTCGTTCCCGGAACATTTTTAAGCGGGCATTGAAAAAAAGGGCAAAGATAAAAAAACATGAGTGAGGTCATACTTGTTTTCGCTTTCATCCTTTCTTTCTTTTTAACGATTTATGGTACGCCTTTGGCCCAACGGGTGGCTTTTCGCTATCAGCTCCTGGACCAGCCTGATGGCAAACTTAAAAATCAGGCCCAGCCCGTGCCGTACATGGGCGGGGTGATCGTTTATTTTGCCTTTATTTCTCCGATCAGCCTGGTGTTTGCCTTCAACCAGCAATTGCTGGGAATTCTTTTTGCCAGTTCCATTTTGCTGCTGGTGGGATTGTTCGATGACTTTAAAGCCCTCACTCCGGGGATAAAATTTCTTTTTCAGGTTGTGGCCACTTATATTTTGCTCAAAAGCGGCATTGTCATTGATCTGGTATTTTTCCCGCGCTGGCTGGATCTGGGACTTTCATTTTTATGGATTCTGACCGTGGTCAACGCTTTCAATATCATTGATATCATGGACGGCTTTGCCGCGTCCATCGGCGCCATGAGCGCCCTGACGATTTTCATCATCTCTCTTTACACAAATGATTTTCTGATTTCCATCCTGGCTCTCAGCCTGGCGGCGTCCCTGCTGGCTTTTCTCAAATTCAACTGGGAGCCGGCCCGCATCTATTTGGGTGACGCCGGCAGCATGATCCTGGGCCTGATCATCGGCTCGTTGACCATGATGCTCCGCTATACGCGTTTCAATAAACTGGCCTTTGTTTCAAGCCTGTTTATCCTGGGCATTCCGTTGTTCGATCTGGCCTATGTCTGCATTTTGCGGATCATGAAAGGAAAAATGCCTTTTTGGGGCAGTCCTGACCATTTTGCCCTGCGTTTGCGGAAAAAAATGAACTGGTCTTCCCGGCAAACCGTCAGCGCCGTTGTTTTGCTGCAATTGTTCCTTTCCGGGGCCGTGATCGTTAATTTCTTTTCTACGCCCAGGATCACCCTGATCGTCAGCATTGTTTTTGCCGGATTTTTTTTGGTTTTGGGAGTGGTTCTGGGACGCGTTAAAATGGAATGAACATTATCATCGGGGCGGGAATATCTGGATTAAGTGCCGGCCAGGCGCTCGAGGGAGAATTGCTGGTATTGGAAAGAAATGCCCGGCCCGGTGGTTTGTCCGGACAATACCAGGTCAATGGTTTCGCCTTTGATTACGGCGGCCATTATTTTCATTTTCAAAACAAGCCCGCAATCAAAGAACATGTGGAAAAGTTTCACGATTTCAGAGCCTTCCAGCGCAATAGCAAAATTTTCATGCTGGATCGCTTCATCCCCTATTCGCTGCAATATCACCTTGCCTATTTGCCGGCCCAGCAGCGCCATGCCATTCTGACTGAAATTTGCCGCCGTAAAGGAAGGCCCGCTGAAAATTTGGAAGAATTCCTGCTGGCCAATTTCGGCAAGCAGTTTTATTTTCTTTTTTTCAAGCCTTACTTAGAGAAATTTTACCGCCGCCCTTTAACGGGATTGCTCCCCGGCATGGACAAAGGGAGCATCCCGGTCCCCAAGCTGGAAGATGTGCTGGCCGGGTCCCGTGAAAAAAAACGGTTTTCCGAGGGTTACAACCCGGTTTTTATTTATCCCGGCCAAGGGCTGCAAAAATTCATTGAAAGTTACTGCCGGCCGCTTCAGGGCAAAATCAATTTTTCTGAAAAGGTTAAGCATATTGACGCGCGGCGAAAAAAAGTTGTCACCAGTCGCGGAACCTATGGCTATGACAATTTGATCAGCACCATGCCCTTGAAGGAACTTCTGGGCATGATATCCCCAACCCCGCCATTTCCCAGGCAGCGGCTGAAAAATATTTCTACCCTGGTGGTCAATGCCGTACTGGCGCGCCGCCAGCGCCGCTTTCATTGGCTTTATCTTCCGGAAAAAAGTTTTTCATTTTACCGGGTCGGTTATTATCCCGTTGGGTTAGCGGTTTCCGTGTATTTGGAAAAAACAGTCGCTGGGGCCGGGCCGATTGATAAAGCAAGTGTGGCCCGCGAAATGACATCTACCTTACTCAAAACCGGAATGATTTCCAAGCCGGGCGAGATCCTGTTTCATGACCTGAAGAAAATCCCCGTTTCTTATGTGGTCTTTGACAGGAACTGGCCGCGCTTGGTGCCGGCAATCCTTTCTTATCTTCACCGGCTGGACATTTTTTCCATCGGCCGCTATGGCAGCTGGAATTACAGTTCCATGGCCGATGATATCCAATTGGCCCTGGAAACAGCCGACCATATCAGGCAAAAATGAATAACAGCAAAATCACCGTGGTTCACCTGATAACCAAGCTGGAACTGGGAGGAGCCCAGCTCAACACAATCTATACGGCCGAACATCTCGATCCCCTGCGCTACGATGTGTATTTGCTCAGCGGGGCCGGAGGACCATTGAAAAGCAGGCTGGACGAGCTGGACCGCCAGGTTGCTGTGCCGGCTCTGGACAGAGAAATACATTTCGGCAGGGACTTGCAGGTTCTTTTTTCGCTCCTGCGGTTTTTCAAACACATCCGGCCGCAGATCGTTCATACCCATTCATCCAAGGCCGGCATAATTGGCCGTCTGGCCGCCCACTTAGCCGGAATCCCGGTCATCATCCATTCGGTGCACGGTTTTTCTTTTTCCCCATGCCAATCTTTTTTCAAGCGGAATTTTTACCTGCTGGCGGAAAAATTTTGCAGCCGCCTGACCAGTCATTTCATTTTTGTCGCCCAAAGCGACATGAATTTGGCCTGCAAAAAAAAATTGGTCACAAAGAATTATTCCCTTATCCGCAGTGGTTTTCCCATGGAAAAATTCATTGGCCGCCATGAAAATCCGGAAGTTCTGAAAAAAAAATACGATTTGACGGATGGCCACTTTGTCTGCGGAATCATTGCCCCCTTTAAGCCGCAAAAGGGTCTTTTTCACCTGATCGAAATCGCCGCTCGCGTCATCAGGCAGAATCCGGCGGTTATTTTTTTCATTGCCGGTGACGGCGCGCAGCGGCGCGAACTGGAGAATGAGCTGCAACGGCGCGGGATTTCACAAAATTTTCGTTTGCCCGGATTCATTAAAGACGTGGAAAATGCCATGGACTGTTTCGATATCGGACTGTCCACCGCTCTTTGGGAAGGTCTGCCCCAGAGCTTGGTGCAATTACGCTTGAAAAAAAAGGCTGTGATTGCCAGTGATATCCCTGGGAACCGTGAAGTGGTTCGTGATGGGGAGAGCGGATATTTGCTTCCGGTTGACGACCACGAACGCTTTGCCGCCGCCATCCTCAAACTGGCAGCGGATCCAGTTTTACGAAACCGCTTAAGCGGTTATGATGGTGAGGATTTTAGCGAATGGGACGCCGCGGTGATGGTCTCCCGCCAAGAAGAACTATATCAACGCTTGTTAATGCTCTCCAGGTTTGAAGCCTAGCTTAATTCAGGAACAAACAAATAGAAAATCGCTCTGAGTTTCTACGGCTTCAAAAAAATCTCCGTTGGCTTTACAATAATAGCAAAAAATAATATAAAGAAGGGGAAACAGTATGAACGAGGCCAATCAGAATATAAAGTTGGTGGCCCGCATCGATGAATTGCAGGCGCGGTTGAAAGCCCCGGGATATAACTATTTTACTCTGCTGGGGTTGACACTGACGGCAACACAAAAGGAGATTGAAGCGGCGTATCGCCAACTTAGCGAAGAGTTGTCAAGCGCTCGGCTTGCTTCTCTGGGGCAGAATGAAGCCGCGCGTAGAGGTCAAGCGATTGCCAAGCAATTGCAGCGCGCTTTCCAAGTCCTTAGCGACTATAACAAACGCGGTGAATATGAAAGGCGAGGCTATAAAGAGTTCATCCCTCCCGATGCCAAGGAAGACACGGTCGAATTTGCCAAGACTCTATACCGGAAGGCATTAACCCTTTTCAATCAGGGAAATTTCCAGAAAACCATTATAGCAATCGAAGAGGCAATCCGGCAAAATCCTAGCAAAGCCGAATACTATTTGTTGCTCGGGTTATGCCAGAGTGAATTCCCCCCTATGAAACGCCAAGCCGAGCAAAACCTGTTGAAAGCCGTCGAAATTGAACCTTGGAATGCCGTACATGTTGCAGCCCTGGGCATGCTTTTTTATTCAGTGGGCTTGCGGAAACGTGCTGAAGTTTATTTCCGCAAAACACTCGAGCTCGAGCCGAACCATGACTTAGCTCGAAAAAAATTGGCCGAGATAACCGGCCCTGAAAAGAAATTTTCGGATCAAATGAAAGAAAAAGGAGAAAAGCTGCTGAAAAAAGTGCTGCCCTCGCTCTTTAACCGCGAGAAGCATTGAAAGAGTCCGCAACAATTTGGTGATTGGCTGACAAAGTTTTTAATTAATATTGAAAGCAATTTCTTTGCTTTACATTTTTCTGCCAAACATATACCATATACAAGGAGTTGCGAAAATGGGGCAATCCCCTTGTCGCAAACCAACTATGGAGGATAGAATGAAAGGAAACAAAAAACTGCTTGGAACGCTGAATGCGCTTTTGACCGACGAACTGACGGCTGTCAACCAATACATGGTGCATTCTGAAATGAACGCGGACTGGGGTTATGAGAAACTGCACAAGCATTTCGAAAAAAGGGCGATCGATGAGATGAAGCACGCTGAAAAACTTATCGGGAGGATTCTTTTCCTTGAGGGGCTGCCCGTGGTTTCTAATTTGAAAAAAATCACCATCGGTGCCGATATAGCCAAGCAGCTTGCCAATGATCACGCCGCGGAAGTTGAAGCCATTGTGGCCTACAACCAATCCATCAAATTGGCCGGAGAGGTGGCTGATTTTGCCACGCGTCAAATTTTAGAGAGCATTTTAAAAGATGAAGATGCCCATATTGATAAAATTGAGGAATTGCAGGATCAGATTTCCCAGATGGGGGCAGCCATTTTCCTGACCACTCAGGTCGGTTGAGCCCTATCATCCGGTTTCGTTTCAGGTAAAGCGCATTTCCCGCAAGCGGGTGACCCGTTCCTCGATCGGTGGATGGGTCGAAAAAAGAGACAGCAGTCCCTTGCCGCTCAGGGGCGACACGATGAACAGGTGTGCTGTTTGCCGAGTGGCCTGCAGGGGCAATCTTTTGGAATACGCGGTGAGCTTTTCCAGCGCTGAAGCCAAACCTTCGGGGTTATGGGTGAGCTGGGCAGCGCCGGCATCGGCCTTGAATTCCCGGGAACGGGAAATAGTCATTTGAATAATGGTGGCAGCCAAAGGAGCCAAGATAGCCATCAGGATCATGCCCAAGGCGCCGCCGCGGTTGTCATCATTGTGTCCGCCGCCGGAAAACAAGCCAAGCCAGCGCATCTGATAACCCAGGAACATAATGGCGCCGGCCAGGGTGGCGGCAATGGTGGCCAGCAATGTGTCACGGTTGATAACGTGGGTCAATTCGTGGGCGACCACCCCTTTTAATTCCGCTTCCCCCATTAAATGGATGATGCCGCGGGAAAGGGCAATGACCGCTTTGTCAGGGTTGCGGCCGGTGGCAAAGGCATTGGGGGAATCCTGCTCGAACACGCAAATGCCGGGCATGGGAATCTGCGCCTGCTGGGAAAGCTCGCGGACCATGGCATATATCCGCGGTGCTTCACTTTCAGGCAATTCGTTTGCCCGGTAGGCCTTAAGAACGATTTTATCAGAAAACCAGTAAGAGACGAAATTCATCAGGCCGGCAAAAACCAGTGCCAGCAGCATGCCCTGTCTTCCGCCTGCCATAGCGCCGCTAATCAGAAAAATCCCGGTAAGCGTTCCCAGCAGTATCGCTGTTTTCATGTTATTCATGTTTTGCTTCCTTTTTATCATCGACCAGGACAATCACTTTTTCATTTTTTTTCATCAACCACAGATCTTCGCGGGCTTTTTTTTCCAAGGCCAAAGGATTTTTCTTGAGCAGTTCGATTTCTTCGTTTAATTTTTGTTTTTCCATTTCCAGGTTTTTTATGGTTTGCTGGAGGAATTTGATCTGTTTTTGAGTTTTGACGATCTCAACGATTCCCCGATCACCGAATACGAAAGCCAGGATCAGAATGAACAAAAAGAAAATTAGCAGCAGAGCAAGTCCGCGCGATTGGATAAGGGAATTTTCTTTTTTTTTATTCAAGCGATTCTCGGCCTCATTCTGCTCCCGGCATTGTTTTTAAAATAGCATAAATCCAGGCTGGACGCAATCGCCCACCTCCGAAAAAGCCGATAGATATTTGCTTTGTTCAAACGTGCGGTTCATTGTTGTCTTGGGGAACTGTTAAAAAAATTGACAAGTGGTGTATATTATATTAAAATTTTTTAATGCGGAATGTAATAAAAAATCGGGTGCTTTTCGATTCAGCGCCGGGATTCACTCTATGCTCTGAGAGAGTTTTTTCAGACAAAAACGGGGAGGGTTAAATGGAAATGGATGAGAACAAGGAAGGCATTGGCTATGTTCCCGATGACGATGAACAGGAAGCGGATGAAGCCAAGGCCCGTGACAAAAACTCCCCTGACGAAACAAGTCACAAGAAAAAAGCTGCAAAAAGAGCCCATCACAAAATCCATGAACCCGAAGACGCCTTGCTGAAAATTCAGACTGAACGCGATGAGTTCAAAGATAAATATTTGCGCGGCCTGGCCGAAATGGACAATTTCCGCAAGCGCATGAAGAAGGAGAAGGAAGAATATCAGAGATATGTGATGAATGAATTCTTGCTCGATCTGCTGCAGATATATGACAATTTGGAGAGGGCTTTGAAGGCCAAAGGCCATGATGCCGATAAAGGGATCATTTCCGGAGTGGAAATGATCCGCAGGCAGTTTCTCGATTTGCTGAAGAAAAACCAGGTGTTGGAGATTGATGCCCTGGGCAAGCACTTCGATCCGGTCTTTCACGAGGCATTGAGCAAGGAGGAGCGGGACGGAATTACTCAAGCGATTGTAGTGGAAATATACCAGAAGGGATTTACCTACAATGACAAATTACTGCGTCCGGTTCTGACCAAGGTGGCGATCCCCATGGAAAAAGACAACCCCCAGGAAGACGAAGCTAAACCATAATGGGCAAAAACATAGGTATCGATCTGGGCACCACGAATTCCTGCATCAGTTACCTTGAAGGGCGTGATGCCCTGATCGTTCCCAATCCCGAGGGCGCCAGGGTGATCCCGTCGGTTCTGGCCCAAACGCATGATAAAAAGAGGATTTTCGGCAATGCCGCCAAGCGGCAAATGATCACAAACGGCAAAAATACAATTTGGGGCATCAAGCGTTTGATCGGCCGCAAATTCAACAGCCCGGAGATCAAGGAGATCGGCACAAGGGTTGGCTATGATATTGTAGAGGCGGAGAACGGGGACATCAAGATCAAGTTGGCGGAAAAGCTGTATTCTACCGAAGAAATTTCCGGCATGTTCCTCACCTATCTGAAAAACATCGCTGAAAATTATTTGGGAGAAGCCATCGGCGACACGGTCATCACGGTCCCCGCTTTTTTCAATGATGCCCAAAGGCAGGCTACCAAGGTAGCCGGGGAAATTGCCGGACTGAATGTCACACGCATCATCAATGAACCCACAGCAGCTTTGATCTCCTATGGGCAGAAGATCAAGAAAAATGGCCTGTATGCTGTTTATGATCTGGGTGGCGGCACTTTTGACATTTCCATCGTTGAAGTCAATGGCGATATCTACAAAGTGGTTTCCACCCTGGGGGACACTTTTTTGGGGGGCAGCGATTTCGACGCCCAGGTCTGTGACTGGATTTTCCATGAAGTGGAAAGGGAAAGTACCGTCGACCTACGGGATAGCAAGGACATCGTACAACGTGTCATTCAGATCGCCGAAAAAGCAAAAATCGAATTGTCATTTGATCAGGAAACCCTGATCTCAATTCCCTACCTGCATCATTTCAGCGACGGCTCCAATTATCATTTTCAAAAAAAATTGACTCGCCCCCAGTTGGAATCTTTCACCATGGATTTCATTGACCGCTCTCTGGATTTAATAAAGAGTTCATTGGGCGATATCAATGTCAAGCCCGAGCAGATTGAGCGGATCATTTTGGTGGGCGGCCAGAGCCGCATGCCCATTATTTATCAAAAATTATCAGAATATTTTGGAAAGCCGCCCGACATTCAGATCAATCCGGAAGAAGCCGTTGCCCAGGGCGCGGCGCTGCAGGCGGAAATAATCAAGGGTAAGGTCCGTGATTTGCTGTTGCTTGACGTAACCCCCCTTTCGCTGGGAGTTGAAACCAAAGGTGACATGTTCACCAAGATCATCGAACGCAATGCCACCATCCCCACAAAAAAGACCATGGTTTTCACTACCATCACCGATAACCAGACAACGGTAAAAATCCATGTGCTCCAGGGAGAAAGGGCCACGGCTTCGGGAAACAAATCGCTCGGATTTTTCAATTTGGTCGGTATCCCCCAAACCTTGAAAGGGATTCCGCAAATTGATGTCACATTTGAAATCGATGCCAATGGCATTGTCAGGGCTTCGGCGCAGGACAAGGCGACCGGTCTCACCCAAAGCATGAAGATCCAGCCTTCCAGCGGCTTGTCGCCGGAAGAAATCGAAACAATCATCCAGGATGCCCAAAAATATGAAGAAAAGGACAAAATGGAGTTGAGGCTGACTCGGGACAAATTGCAACTGAAGGAGGAGTGGGAAACCGTCAAGTTTTATTACCAGCGATACATTGATAAATTGTCTCCTCATGACAGCGCAGAAATCGATGCACTGATCAACCGTTCCCAGAAAGCCCTGGAAGGCAATGATGTGGAATTGCTGGAAACCCTTTTAAAAAAAATGAAAACTTATCGTATCATGATCAACAGCATTCTCACTGCTGAATTTTCCAAGTAACTGCGCATGGCCAAAAAGGATTATTATCAAATTTTAGGAGTGAATCGCAATGCCAGCGCCGAAGAGATAAAAAAAGCCTATCGCAAGATGGCCATGCGGCATCATCCTGATCGCAACCACGACGATCCCGAGGCTGAAGATAAATTCAAAGAGGCCTCTGAAGCCTATTCGGTCTTGGGAAATGTTGAAAAAAGGCAGATCTATGACCAATATGGCGTTGAGGGTTTGCGTAGCAGGGGTGGCCAGGATTCCGGTTTTTTTTCCGATTCTATCTTTTCCGATTTTGGAGATATTTTAGGTGATTTGTTTGGTTTTAGCGGATCTTTTTCGGGCGGCCGGCAACGGCGGGGGCCGCGCAAAGGAAACGATCTGGGACTGGAAGTGATGTTGACCCTTGAAGAATCATTTCTGGGCGTGGAAAAGGAAATTGGAGTCGACCGGGAAAGGAACTGCGATGTTTGCGATGGAGCGGGAAGTGAACCCGGAAAAAGCGCTGATGTTTGCAGCAAATGCGGCGGCAGCGGGAATGTGCGGATGTCTCAAGGTTTTTTTTCCATTGCCACGACCTGCTCATCCTGCCAGGGTCGCGGCCGAGTTATTGCCCATCCATGCAAAACATGCCGCGGCCAGGGGCGAGTGCGCGAAAGCAAAAAAATCAAAGTGATTTTTCCGGCCGGGATCGATGCGGGAAACCGTTTGCGCGTAACAGGTGAAGGTGCCGGCGGCAGTGAGGGAGGATCACCTGGGGACCTGTATGTCATGGTAAAGATCAAGGCGGACAAATATTTTCAAAGGCATGGCAATGATCTGCTTTTCCAATTGTCGATCACTTTTTCCCAGGCCGCGCTCGGCGACCATGTCAGTATCAAGGCATTCGATGGAACTGAAAAAATAAAAATTCCTGCCGCGGCCCAGAATGGACAGATGTTAAAGATCAAAAACAAGGGATTCCGGCAGGTTAACCGTTGGAGCCGGGGCGACCTGCTGATCCAGATCAACGTCATGACCCCGCAAACCCTTTCCCGCCAGGAAAGCGAATTGTTCAAAAAACTGCGTGAGCTGGAAACCGGCAAGGACAAAACTCTTTTTGAGAGTGAGCGGATCGACTGATGGGGCTAAGGCGTTTTTTTTCCCCAAGTGAAATTATCAATGATCAGGTTAATATCGATGGCGAGGAGTACCATCATGTGGCCAATGTCATGCGCTGCCGTCCGGGTGATGAATTGGAGATTATCAACGGCCGGGGACGCTTGCTGCATGGCCGCATCTCCGCCCTGAAGAACCATTGCCTGCAGGTAAAGGTGCTGCGTTTTGAAAATTTCCCCATGCCCAAGCCACGGATCATCATCGCTCCTTCGCTGACCAGGGGACATGCCATGAACTGGCTGATCGAGAAACTGACGGAAATGGGCGTGGATGAGATCCGGCCGCTGCTTTGCGAGCGTACCGATGTTTCATACAATGCCGCTCAATTGCGGCGCTGGGAAAAAATCGCCGCCCAGTCCCTAAAAGTCAACAGGAAATATTGGCTGACCCGGATTTTCCCTCCGGTCGCGCCGGCCGAAATAGTTGTGCAGGCAGAAAAAATACCGGGAAAGGTCCTGCTGGATATCGATGCGGAAAAAAAAACCGGGCAAGTTTTTCCCTTCCCTGTACTGGCCGTGATCGGCCCTCCCGGAGATTTCAGTGAAAATGAAAAGAAAATGTTTCGGGGAAATGATTTTGTGCCGATCCTGATCAATGACTGCATACTGAAAACCGAGACCGCGGCGCTGGCCATCGCCGCCATTTATAAAAATGCTTGAACTGAAAGGGCAGCTCGGGAAATATAAGATCGTGAAGAAATTGGGAAGCGGCGGTTTCGGCACGGTATATCTGGCTGAAGACACTATTTTGAAATGCCTGCGGGCCTTGAAGATCCCGCATCGCACCAGCACCCAGGCCGACAAATTGCTGCAGGAATCCATCCTGCAGACCCGACTGCTTGATCATCCGCACATCGTCAAACTGCTGACCGTGGACATCCACGAAGGGATCCTGATCATGGTCATGGAGTATATTGAAGGCACCGACCTGGAGAAGATCCTCGACAAAACGAGCACCCTGGAGATCAAGACCGCCTTGAAATATTTCAAGCAGATCCTTTCGGCGCTGGCTTTCGCCCATCAGAAATTGGTGATTCACCGCGATATCCGCCCTTCAAATATTTTGATCAACATGGACAGCGAAGTCAAGATCGCCGATTTCGGCACTTCGACCCTGCTGCAGGAAAAACAGTTCGCCACCACCAAGATCGGATCCCCGCCTTATATGGCCCCGGAACAGTTCGAAGGCAAGGCGGTTTTCGCCTCGGATATCTACTCGGCCGGCAGCCTTTTTTATGAAATGGTGACCGGTTTCCCGCCTATCGTCCTGGCCAATCCCATGGAAATTTACAAGAAAGCCAAAGCTGGCCAATGGATGCCCCTGGCCCAAAAAAACCCATCCGTGTCCCCTGAATTGAATTTTGTGATCATGAAAACCATGGCCGCTGACCTGAAGGTGCGCTACGCCCTGGCCACGGACGTGCTGAACGACCTTGAGAGCATGGGCAGCAAGAACCGCGATTACACGACAGAAATGAAGGATATCCAGAAGCGCATCCAGGCCCGGGAAAGCCGCACCGACCATGTCT
>JALHTJ010000082.1 GCA_022865785.1 Candidatus Aminicenantota bacterium | reverse complement strand
GTGGCATGGCCTGATCGCCCCCATCACTTTTATCGTTTCCCTTTTCAGCGACAAGGTCACTCTTTATGAAGTGCACAACAGCGGCGGCTGGTACAATTTCGGCTTCGTTCTGGGCGCCGGACTGTTTTTGAGCGGCGGCATCCTCGGCCGCAGGAAAAAGAAATGAACGGCCATAGATGAAAATTTCCTGTGTCCTGTTGTCCGTAACCGCGGCCTGTTGTTTTTTTACCGGGTGCAAAAATCGGGCTGCTGCGCCCGTTCCTGAGCAGGTTAGGCAGCGCAACCCTGGTGATCTTGAATTCCTGGCAGCCTGCGGGCGGGGTGATCTGGCCGGGGTCAAGCAATGCCTGAACCAGGGAGCGGATATCCTGGCCCGTTTAGAGTACCGCAGCGGTTTGGTCGCGGCTATCGACAGCGGCTCCCTGGAAGTGATGAGATTTCTGCTCAAAAAAGAAAATAAATTGGCAGTCATGCCGGATCAATACGGGATCAAACCCCTCGGTTATATCGTGCGCGGCCATGGAACTTTTGCTTCTGGCGCTGAAAGAGCGGAGCGCCTGGAACTGTTGGATTTGTTGATAATAGCAGGAGCGGACGTTGAGGAAACCGATGATTATGGTTATGGGCTGACCGTAATTTTTTTCGCTTCCGGACGTTTCGCCCCCCTTATGGTCGAAGCCCTATTAGCCAGGGGCGCGCAGGTGAACCGCATGTCCCTGACCGCTTATGGCGACAGTTTTTGTGATGTGGATTTCACTTTGCCGATTGGTTCCACTCCATTGGATAAATATCAGGCTTTGCTGGAAGTTGTGCCCGCAGACGTTGATTTTGAACTCTTCAAAGAAAACATCATCGGGATCATTCAGGTTTTAAAAAAGCATGGTGCCCGCCATGGCGCCTGGGCGGCGCAGCGAAAGCTGCGCAAAATCACCTGAAGCGGAAAAATATATTGCCCAGGCGTCGCAATTCATCTTTTTTAACGATACGCAGGGCGAAAAGCGCGGCGATGAAGCCGCCAAGTATCGTGAATTTGAAAAAAACGCTCAGGCCGCCGTGGTAGTAGCCGTAATAATAAAGGATGGCTGCGGCAAAAATTGTGCCCAGGATTTTAAGGATTTTGCCGTACTCGTAATCGATCTTATAGAACCGTTGCGCGAAAATGAATATGCCGGCAGCCATCACCAGGTAGCTGGCCAAGGTGGCCAGTGCGGCGCCCACGATGCCCAGAATGGGAATCAGCAGTAGGTTGGCTGCCACGTTGACCAGGGCACCGGCGCCGGTTACATAGGGAAAATATTTTGTTTTTTCTTCAATGTATAACCCGGCCTGCAAGTTGACATAGATGCCGTTGAACAGATAGGCCAGCAGAATGATCGGCACCACGACCAGTCCGGGGAGAAAATGCCGTTCTATGAGCGAACGGCCGGGCAGGATTTCCCAAGCGGCGACATTGTCGATGAAAAGGGAAATGACAACCCAGATCAGGCTGGCCGCAAGAACGAAGAGGGTCATGATCTTGGCGAAAATTTCTCTGGCGTTTTTCTCCCTGGCGTTATTGAGAAAAAAAGGCTGCCAGGCGTACTGGAACATGGAAACCACCAGCATCATGAAGATACCCAGCTTATAGCCGGTCTGGTAAAGGCCGAGGGTGCCGGCATCGGTCATGGCCAGCACCACGGGCCGGTCGATGACCTGGACCATGGTCGCAGCCAGGCTGGCAGGCAGATAGGGCAGGCCGAAGCGCAGCATTTTTTTCAGCTGCTCACCGTAGATTTTTATTTTCAAATGTTTGAGGATTTCCGGCATAAGTAAAAGCAATGTAACCGCCGAAGCGGCCAGATTGGCGGCAAAAATGGCTTCGATGCCCCAGTGAAACTTAAGGAAGAGCAACAGGTTGAGACCGAGGTTGATAAGGATATTGGTCAGTTTCAGGGCGGCGAATTTGCCGGCTTTCCGTTCCAGGCGCAGGTTGGCAAAGGGCACCAGGGCCAGTGTGTCAAAG
>JALHTJ010000081.1 GCA_022865785.1 Candidatus Aminicenantota bacterium | reverse complement strand
GGCGATCAAATTCGGCGCTGAAATGAAGCTCAAGGCCCTGAAACTGCGCACGGCAATGACCGCGGAAAAGACCGATTTTGCCAAGGCCGAGGCCTTGATCCGCGAGCAGGCCGGCATGCACGCCGACATGCAGATCGCGCGCCTGCGCCTGCAGAAGGATGTCCGGGCCCTGCTGACCCCGGAGCAAACTGCCAAAATTGCCGAGCTGAAAAAAGATTTCCGCAGCCGGGGCCGCGACCACAAGAGCCAGCGCTCCGAGCGGCGCCGAGATCCCCGAAACTGAATTTTCTCCCAATTCTTTCCTCCCTCGATAAAAGGGGGCGGGCCGTCCGCCCCCTTTTTTTTCACTTTGGTGCCGAAAAAAAATTGGACGTTGTTTTGATGGCGATCCCGGTTTGCATTTTCGCCGCACATTGATTATGTTGGTGCCATGTCGCTGCAGCGCCTGAATTGGAATCAAAAGAATTATGACACCTTAGTCAATTTGCTGGCCGGGGTGCGGCCCGGGGAACTGGCCATCTTTGACTGGGATAATACCTGCATCTTCGGCGATATCGGCGAAGCCCTGCTGCGGCGCCTGACCTTCGAACTGGCCTTCGCTATCGACGCCAGGGCCATGGCCGCCACCATTCCCGACACGATCAACGACATTGATCATGTCTTGATCAAGGGCATGCCCTATCCCCTTAAAAAAATGAAAAACGCGGTTTTCGCCGCCTATGAGCAACTGCAACATGAAGCGCCCGCCAAGGGCAGGGAGGGCGTCGATGAGAGCTACCGCGTTTTCACCTCGGGGCTGCTGGCCCTGAACCGGGCGCTGGAGGAGACCCCGGGCATCGGCTGTGAATTCGCCTACCCCTGGGTGAACCTGCTCCTGCAGGGGCTGTCGCTGGCAGAGTTCGACCGCCTGGCCAAAGTTGTTATCGAAGAGGAATTGATCAGTCCGCTCAGCCGCCACGCGGTCAGCGACCCGCAAGGGCGCTGGCACTACGAATGGAGCAATGGCGTCCGCCCCTATCCGGAGATGAAAGACCTGGCGGCCGCATGGCAAGATCGCGGCGGTACGGTCGTGGTCTCCACGGCCAGCAACCGGCAATTGGTGGAAAAGATGATCGCCATGACCGCTTTCCCCTGCCGGCGCGTTATCGGCATGGGGCTGGCCATTGCCGGAGACCATTTTGGCCATATCATGGAGCCAGGCCTGCGCCCGAACCTGGGCGCAGGCAAAGTTGCAAATATCCGCGCTCTCCTCGAAGACGAACCCGTACTGGTCGCCGGCGACAGCAGCAACGACTTTGAAATGTTGAGCTCATTCACTTCAACAAGGATGCGGTTGATCATCAACCGTCAGGCCGGAGGCAGGATCGACTTTCTTTGCTGCCGGGCCCTGGCCGGGGAAAATGGCTACCTGGCGCAGGAGATCAACCCACAGCAAGGGGAATTCAAGCCGGAAAACAACCTGCTTTGAAACTGGCGGGTCATTCCCGGTTGCAATTCTTTAGCTTTTGTTATGTCTCTTGTTTTTTTTTTTTCACTTTAATAGAATGGGTGCATGAAATTCGGCTTGCTGATAATTTTAATCGCCTTGCTGGTCGTGATGGTCCTTTATCTGGGCAAAGGCCCTAAGGCCAATCCCGTTTCTCAAAGCCTCACCAACTTGGACAAGGCCAAGGCTGTCTCGCTGGAACCGATCCTGCTCCAGGTGGAAGCCGCCCTCGCCGCTTATGCCGATGAGAACGGCAGCTATCCCGATGACCTGGAAAACCTGGTGCCGCGCTGCCTGCCCAGAACCGATCTGCTGGTCGATCCCTGGGGCACCCGGCTGCGCCTGGAAAAAGATGATCAGCAGAATTCATTCTTGATCTGTGCCGGTCCCGACCGGATCTTCGCCACCGGCGACGACAGCAGAAGGAGTTTATGATGAAACTGGCCAATTATTTAAAAAAAGAAAATATTTATATCAGCGACATCAGCAAAGACACCAGCCACTTCTATGGTGAGTGCTCCCAATTTTTAAAGGAAAAAGGCATCATCAGCGATCCCAGAAAAGTAAAACGTCTTTTCATCAAGCGTGAAAGCGTGCAGTCGACCGGCATCGGCAAGGGTGTGGCCACGCCGCATATATTTTCTGATGAATTTTCCGATTTTTTCCTGGCCATGGCCGTGGTCCGCAAAGGGTTGGATTTCAAGTCGCCGGACGGCTTGAGGGTGCACGTGATTTTTCTGATCATGAGCGATGACCGCGACATCGGCCTGCATTTAAAAACCCTGGCCCATATCGCCCGTCTCACCAACAGCGGCGACATCGTTTCCAGTCTGAAGAACGCCGGCGACGCCGCCGCAGTGTACGACCTGATCCTGGAAAAAGAGAAGGCCATCCTCAACTGAGTCCGAAGCCAAAACCTGCCCGCCAAAAGCCCTGAAAAGACCGGTTGACGACCAGGGCCGACAACCTAGCGGATTGTTTCAGGACAATTTCCGCTCAAGATGCTGCTCAATCCAAACCTCAGTCCGACTCTTGCTTCGTTCACTTAGGCAATTCGGCAACAGATTCAAGCAGTCAGACGGGATACTTCCCCGAAACGAAATCGCTTAAGTATCGCACCTGAGCCTCGCGATCCGAGGAGATCCGCTTGACCAAGTCTCCGATAGAGAGGATGCCGACCAGTTGCTGGCCCTCCATGACCGGGAGGTGACGGATGCGCTGCTGGGTCATGATGGTCATGCATTCCTCGGGCGACTGGTTTGGATCGGCGCACACCAAGCGCGAGGTCATGACCTCCTCAACCAGTGTCGTTTTGGAGGTCCTATCTTTCAGGGCTATGCGCCGCAGGTAATCCCTTTCGGTGAAGATTCCACATATCGATGGGCCGTCAGTGACCACGATCGCACCGACGTTCCTTTCCACCATCTTCTTGATGCACTCGAAAACAGTGGCCTTGCGGTTGATGGTGAGAACCTCGCGGACGAAGATGTCAGAAATCTGGGTCATGATGGTCTCCTTATGGTTAGGTAAACTTTTAGGAAAATCAATTTTCCCATGCTTGCATTTTGAGGATAATTATTTGCAATGTCAATAATCGGCAGTGATTTTTTTGAGGTAAATCATTGAAAGAAAGAATTTTTATCAAAAGCGGGTGCGTTTTTAAAATCCAGATAAGGAATGGCCGAAAATTGAGTGCTTTACTCAAAATATGAATGCTCCGCCGCCTGCAATATTAATGCTAATTTCTTGTTTCATTGCTTCCATTTCAAAAACATATAGAAAAAAAACCTGCCCGCTAAAAATCCAAACAGGCCGGTTGACGACCAGGGCCGGCTGTACTATAATTCAACCGATGGAAGCGATCAAAAAAAAAATCCTGCTGGTCAGACACGGAACAACAGAATACAACGAAAGCGACCGCCTGCAGGGCCGCATCGATAACCCCCTGAGCGGCAAGGGTCGCGGCGAAGTCGAACGTCTGGCCGCCAGGCTGAAAAACGAGCCCATCGACGCGATTTTTTCTTCACCCCTGAAGCGGGCCTTGGAAACGGCAGCCATCATCAACCGCGGCCGCGGCCGGCCGCTGACCGTAGTCTCTGAATTCAGCGAGATCGATCTTGGCGATTGGGAAGGGCTGATCTACAGCCGGGTGCGCGAACAATTTCCGGATATTCACCAGCGCTGGATCAGCGATGCTGATTTCCCGGTCCCGGGCGGCGAGAGTTTCAGCGCCGTCTGCGCTCGCACCCTGATTGGGCTTGAAAAAATTTTGCAGAACGGACAGCAGAATATCCTTATCACCGGCCACGCCTCGGTCAACCGCGCCATCCTGGGCAACCTGCTGCAGCTTAGCCCGGCCCAGGCCCGATTGTTCAGAACCGGCAACGCCGCCCTGTCGCAGCTGCTGCTCATGGAAAATTCCCGGCGTCGCTGGACACTGGTGGATTTCTGGAACTGCACATCCCATTTAGAAGCCGCCATATGAGATCCCTGCAGAAAAAGATCAAAAACGAAATTTACGCGCTTTTAAAAGACAAATATGATTTCAAGCAAACGGAACTGAGTTTTTCCCAGCCGGCAGAGCGGAAATTCGGAGACCTTTCGACCACACTGGCTTTTGCCCTGGCCAAGAAAACCAAAAGCAAGCCTTTCCTTGTTGCCGAAGACATGGCCGCGAGATTGACGGGTCAACTGAAAGCGGTGGAAGATATCCGGGTTGCCGGCGGGGGTTTCCTTAATTTATATCTGCGCCGCGATAATTTTCTCAAGTATCAGTGGCAGAACCTGGAAAAACCACTGCCGGCCAAGGGCGAAAAAGTTATTGTCGAGCATACGAGCATCAACCCGAACAAATCAGCCCATATAGGCCATCTACGCAATTCATGCCTGGGGGATATCCTGGCCCGGAGCTGCCGTTTCCTGGGTTATGAGGTCGAGGTCCAGAACTACATCGATGATACCGGGATCCAGATCGCCGATGTGGTATGGGGGCTGCTTCATTACCAGAAAAAAAGTCTTGACGAGATAAAAAAAATCTCGAACCTGGCCGCCTATCTCTGGGACCTGTACGCCGAGGTCAACCAGCTGTTCGCCGCCAACGACGATCTGGCCCGGCAGCGCCGCGACGTCCACAAAAAAATCGAGGAAAAGATCGATCCCGAATACGAGTCCTGCCGCTATATCGCCGAAGAGGTCCTGCTGGATCACATCCGAACCATGGAGCAGATCGGCATTCACTACGACCTGCTGGCCAGGGAAAGCGACGTTATCGCCCTGGATTTTTTCAAGGCGGCCGCGGCCGAAATGACGGCCCGCAACGTGATGACCCGCTCCGCGGACCCGGCAAAAAAGGACTGCCTGGTCATCCATTACGACCGGGAAAACATTGAAAAGATCATCGTCCGCTCCAACGACACCATCACCTATGTAGGCAAGGACATCGCCTACAACCTGTGGAAATTCAATCTGCTGCCCCGGGATTTTTGCTACCGGATCTTTCATACCTATGCCGACGGCCATGCCATTTACATGACCCAGTCCGAACCTGCACCGCCAGCGCCTCCCTTCGGCCGGGGTGACAAAGTATATAATGTCATTGACGTCCGCCAATCCTACCTGCAGAACCTGATCGCTCAAGTCCTGGCCCAGCTGGGTCACTCCGCCCCCAGTGCTAATTTCATCCATTTCTCCTATGAAATGGTGGCCTTGACACCGGCCTGCGTCCGGGAAATGAACTTGAAACTGGAAGCCGGGGAAGAGAACAAGCCCTACATTGAAGTTTCCGGGCGCAAAGGCCGGGCGGTTAAAGCCGACGAGTTGATCGCCAAACTTGTAGAAAAGTCTCTGTGCGAGATCCAGGTGCGGAACCCTGCCCTGGCCGCAGCGGAAGCTTTGCCTCTGGCCCGGACCATCGCCGTGGCCGCCCTGCGTTATTTCATGGTCAAATTCAATCTGAACACCGTAATCGCCTTCGATTTCAAAGAAGCCCTTAACTTTGAGGGTGACAGCGGCCCCTATTTGCAATACACCATGGTCAGGCTGAACAGCATTTTGAAAAAAAGCTCCGGCGCCGACCTCAGAGCGGCAAGCGTTCCCGGCAGCCTGCAATGCCTCGAAGCCAGGGAAAAGGAGCTGTACTGGGAGATGATCCTCAACCTTTCGCTGCTGGAACTTGCCGTGGAATTCGCCCTGCAAAACCATGAGCTTTCTTCCCTGGCGGCGTACGCCTACGGGCTGTGCCAGAAATTCAATCATTACTACCATCTTTTTCCGGTACTGGCCGAGAAAGATGCGGACGTCCGGAATTTGCGCTTGAGCCTGATGCTGATATTTAAAAACAAGGTCGAAAAACTTCTCGCTGTCATGGGGATAGCCATTCCCGACAGAATGTAAGGAGGCGTGATGATCCAAGTCGAAAATGTTTCCAAGAGATTCGCTGACGTGCAGGCGGTCAAGGATATTTCCTTCAAGGTCGAAAAGGGGAAGATCTGGGGTTTTCTCGGTCCCAACGGCGCCGGAAAAACCACCACCATGCGCATCCTGACCGGCTACCTGCCGCCCAACGAGGGCCGGGCCATGATTAACGGCATCGACGTAAGCACTGACCTCAAATCGATCAAAAAGATAGTGGGCTATCTCCCGGAAGTAGTCCCGGTTTACAGCGATTTGACCGTCAAGGAATTTTTACGTTTTGTGGCAGAACTGTACAGCATTGAAAGAAAAAGAATACGTTTCGCCATCGATCGCGTCGTTGAAAAGACCAACCTGCAGGACGTCTACGGCCGACTGATAAAAAACATCTCCCGCGGCTATCGCCAGCGCCTGGGCATCGCCCAGGCCATCATCCACGAACCCGAAGTGCTGATCCTGGACGAACCGACCATCGGATTGGACCCGGCGCAGATCATCGAGATCCGCGAAATGATCCGCTCTTTCAAAGATAGCGCCACTGTTATCCTTTCATCGCACATCCTGGCCGAAATCACCCAGGTCTGCGACGGAGCCGTGATCATCAAGGAAGGCCGGCTGATGGCCACTCCGACCCGCGACGAATGGGGGAAAAACCTGGAGATCGTCACGACCGGCATGGCGAGCGACACCGATTGGAGCGATCTCAAACAGGCATTCCCCGTCATCAGCGAGGTCAGGGCCGAAGGCCAGGTCCTGAAACTCGAATTCAGCGAGACCTTGAACGATTTCAACAAGATCATCAAATACCTGATCGAAAAAGACATCCGCATTAAAGAGATCAAGGCCGGACTGGAAGCCCTGTACATGAAGATCATTCTGGCTGAAGAAGGGAGGGGGTCATGAAAAATATCTGGACCATCACCAAGAAAGAATTGAAATCCTTTCTTTATTCACCCATTGCCTATATCCTGACCTCTTTCTTCCTGCTGATCAGCGGCTTTTTCTTTTACAATATCCTGGCCTGGGCCAACGACCAGACCATGAGGATGATGCAATCCGGCTACGGCATGAACCGCATCAACATCAACCAGATGCTTTTCGAACCTTTTTTCAACAACATGACCATCATCCTGATGTTTCTGCTGCCCATGCTGACCATGAGGCTGTTCGCCGACGAAAAAAAAATGCGCACCGAAGAGCTGCTGCTGACCTCACCGCTGCGACTCTCAGCCATCATTATCGGCAAATACCTGGCCGCGCTGATCATTTATGCCATCATCCTGCTGCTGACCGCCACTTACGCCATCTTCGTCTTTATCTACGGCAACCCGGAACTGGCCCCGCTGCTGACCGCTTACTTGGGCCTGTTCCTCTTGGGGGCCGTCTTCATCGCCATTGGGCTTTTCGCCTCGGCGTTGACCGAGAACCAGGTTATTGCCGCGGTCATCTCCTTTTCGTCCATCCTCCTGATCTGGGTGATCTCCTGGGTTGGCGAAAGCGGCCCGGGAGCCTGGCGCGGCATCCTGACCTACCTTTCTTTCTTTTCCCATTTCAAGAACATGGTCAGCGGGGTCATAGACACCCAGGACATTGTTTATTACCTGACTTTCATTTTCCTTGGCTTGTACCTGACGCGCTCTGTATTTGAATTCAGGAAGTGGAGGTAACCGTGAAAAAAATCCTACGCTTTGGCAATTATCTTTTTCTATTGCTCCTCCTGACCGGACTGACCCTGTGGATCAGCTTTGGACTGGCATCTTGGCAAGGAAAAACCGGGCTGGCGTTGCTGCTCCTGGGCCTGGCCGGCCTAAGCGCATATTTCATCAGCAATATATCGCAATTCAGGACAAAAAATTCGCGCCTGAATTTTATCTTCGCGTCCAACCTGGCGGTAGTGGTCCTGTTGATCGTGGCCATTGCCGCGGCGGTCAATTATCTGGGGGTAAAAATCCACAAGCGCTTTGATTTTACCGCCGCCAAGATCCATTCCTTGTCCGACCAATCGGTCCAGGTGATCAAAAACCTGAAAAAAGAATTGGTCATCAAGGCCTTTTTCAGCAAAAGCCAGGGCAATTTGGAGGGATTCAATTCCCTGCTGGAACTCTACCGATTTTACAACGACAAGATCAAGGCCTCGGTCATCGACCCCTTCCTGGAGCCAGAAATAGTCAAGCAATACGAGATCAAAACCGACGGCACCATGGTATTTGAATACGGGGGCAAAAGCACGCGCAGTGAGGAGGTATCGGAAGAAGCCATCACCAACGCCATCATCAGCTTGTCGCGCCAGGGGGAAAAAACGATCTATTTCACTCAGGGACACGGGGAGCCCGACAGCGATGACAGCAGCGAAAATGGATATTCTGAAGCCAAGACCGGCCTGGAAAAGCTGTCCTTCAAAGTGAAAAAAATTGTACTATTCCAGGAAGCGGCCGTGCCCAAGGACGCGGCGGCCGTGATCGTGGCCGGACCGCAAAAGCCGTTCTTTGAAAAAGAGATATTCCTGCTGGCAAATTATCTCGAAAAAGAACAGGGACGTCTGCTGCTGCTGGTTAATCCATTTGAAGGCGCCGAATTTAAACCGCTGTTGAAAAAATTCGGCCTGGCCCTTGAGGATAACGTGGCAGTCGAGATCGATCCCCTTTCCCGGCTGATGGGCGGAAATTATTTCATGCCCGTGGTGGCCAAGTATCCGGAACACGCCATCACCAAGAACTTCGGATACGCCACCATGTTCCCTTTGTGTCGCGGCCTGGCCAAAATCACCCCCCCGCCAGGGGGCACTACACTAACCTTCCTCGCTTCCACCAGCGCCAACTCCTGGGGCGAGACCCAGTATGAAACTGAGGTTAAAACGGAACAAATCACAAAACACCCTGAAGACAAGAGCGGCCCGCTGGATATCGCTGCCGCTATCGAAGCCGGCAGCGCTGAAAAGAAGACCCGGGTCGTGGTCTGCGGCGATTCCGATTTCGCCCAGAACAAATATTATATTTTCCAGGCCAACAGTAATTTTTTCAACAACGCCATCTCCTGGCTGGCCGAAGAAAAGGACCTGATCGCCATCGCCCCCAAGATCACCTCTCCCAGAACCGTCAACCTGACGCAGAGCAGCGGCCGGCTGGTCTTTTTTTACACACTGATCATCCTGCCCCTGCTGGTGTTCATTGTCGGCATCGGCATCTGGCTGTACCGGAGGAAACTATGAACTGGAAAAAAATTATCGCCCTGCTGCTTTTCCTGCTGGTTCTGATCAGCGCTATCATTTTGGTCGATCAGAGTGAAAAACGCAAAATGGCTGTGGAAGGAATTCTGCTTGATTTTCCCGCTGCGGCCGTCGAAAAAATAGAATTGCTGCAAACAGACAAAAGATTCGTCTTTGCGTTGCAGGATGGCGTTTGGCGTCTGACCGAGCCTTTGACGGCCAAAGCCGACAAGGTCGCGCTGGAAAGCATTTTGGATAATTTCTGCCCATTGAAATACGATCGCTTGGTGGCAGAGGCTGGCGTCGACTTGAAAAATTTCGGTTTGAACAAACCCGAGATCGAATTAAGATTGTTTGCCAAGGACAAAACCCGCCCGGCGCATACCATTCTGCTGGGAATGAAAAACAACCTTGATTCCTCTTCCTACGCCAAATTGGCCGCGGGCGGCAAAGTGGTCTCCATCGCCTCCTACAAGCGCAACAATCTGGAAAAAGACCTGTTTGCTTTCCGTGACAAGAGATTCTCGGAATTCGATAATCTCGCCGTTACCAACATGACCTGGAATTATGAAAACAACGACTTCAGTTTTATTAAAAAAAACGACCAGTGGTTCATGGACAAACCAATTTTTTCGCTTGCCCAGGAAACCAAGGTCAGCGAGATCCTGTCCGCGGCATCCATGCTGGAAGCCAAGTCGTTTGTTGCAGCTGTCAGCGCCGCTTCCCGCCGTGAATTCGGCCTGGAAACACCATTGCTCACCGTGGAATTCAGATCCGCGACCGCTCCAAAGAGAATCGCGGTTGCCAAACAGGGAGAGCGGTATTACGCCCTGGTTGACGGTTTTAACGAAATTTGTGAAATTGAAAAAGATTTTCCGGAAAAATTCGCCAACGACGTTTCTTCTTTCCGCGAAAAAAAAGTTGCCCTGTTCTACGCTTTTGATATCCGGGAACTCAAATTCAAACACGGCACATTCAGTTTTGAAATCCGCAAAGGGGCTGACAATGGCTGGCAGTTCATCAAGCCGGTTGCTGGGAAAAAGCCGAGCGAAGAAAAAATCAACCTATTACTCACGGCTTTGGCCGCTTGCGAAGCCAGGGAGTTTGTCGACAATCCCAAGCCATTGCCTGAATTTGCCATCCGCATCGCCATGAAAGCGGAAAATTCGGCAAATCCCGGACAATTCAACGACATCGAGATGGAATTCGCTGGCTCCGAGGGGGAAATCGTGCCAGCCCGCAATCCCGCCCTGCCCTACAGCTTCAAAGTCGGCAAGGAAATCCTCGAAAAACTGCCGCAAAAAATGGAGGATATCAGCGAGGAAGCCCAGAATACGCAAGTTAACTCCAAGTGATGTGCCGTTGAAAAAATTCAAAAAATTGATTTTTTGAGAAATTGTATTATAATAATAGTATCTCTCTCTCATTACCTATCTCTCCGTCAGGAGGGAAGATGGAAAGGGTTTAAAATCACATTTTCCCGTCACTTCCAAAAAAATCACGAAAAAAGCGGGAAAAATTGCAACTTTTATCGTGCAATCCGCATCTTCAAGAGTAGTCATGAATGACCTGATTGCCAAGCTCAAGGACGGAAATGAAGCTGCGTTCAAAGAAGTGATGGCTATGTACAAAAAACCGATATACAATTACCTCAGCATGCTGCTGGGCGACCGTCAGCTCGCCGAGGAATTGACCCAGGACACATTTGTCAAGGTTTATTTCAAAGCCCATACTTTAAAAAGCGATCATCCGCAGGCCTGCAAAGCCTGGATCTATTCCATCGCCACCAACCTGGCCCGCAGCGAATTCCGTAGAAAACGGTTAAAAAAAATATTTTCCCTTTCCGAACTGAATGAGCGCCAGCTTTCTTATACCCCCCACCTCGAGGGAAAACTGCTTTTTGAGCAACTGCTGGCCCTTGTTCCCGAAAAATGGCGCGTACCTCTGATCATGAAGGAAATAAACAATTTTTCCTTTGAAGAGATCTCCCTTATTTTGAACAAACCCATCGGCACCGTCAAGTCTTTGGTTTTCCGGGGCAAGGCAAATTTAAAAAAACAATACCTGGATCCGCAAGGAGCGCCACATGTCTGATTGGCAGGAAATTTTAAGGCAAGGCAATGACCACACCGAGCCCGGTCCTGATTTTGAGGAAAGGGTTTTCAGCAAAATCAAAAAAAGGAAAAAGCAAAGGAAAATCGGTTTCACGATTATGGCCGTTGTCGGCCTATTTATGCTGCTGTCGCTTTTTCAACTATTCCGCCCTGCACCCCGCGGCTCCGCAATCCCCGGCCTTGAGAGGGACAAGGAGGAAATCCCCCTGCACGAAGATCTGTTTTTTTCGGCCTCGGACAACCGTACCCGCTACACCCTCGAACCGGTTTCCTATCAAAAAAAAACCGGCAGCCAGGATGCGATACTCAACCAAATTTAGGAGGAAATCATGAAAAAAGCGATCTTTATCCTGCTGCTGCTCTGGATCGCCCATAGCGTTCAGGCAACGGAAAAAATCGAAAATATTGAGAAGGAAATCAAAAGCGTTCTTGACAGAGTATCGCCTTCACTGGTGAAAGTGGTCGCCGAAAATGCCAGAAAATACGTGGCCACCGGCATTGCCATGGAAAGAGAACTGGTCGTTACCACTTCTTTGATTGCCCGCCATCCATTCGAAAGGATCACTGTGGAAACCATAGAAGGCGAAACAATCGTTGCCAAGATCATCGGCCGCGACAACCGTTCCGGCTTGGCGCTGCTGCGCCTCAACAAAAAAGGACCGCGGCCGCTGCCGCAGGCCGCAAAGGCCGAGGTAGGCAACTGGGTGGCGCTGATCGGGTTGTTTTACAATCGTTTTCCTGCCATTACCCAGGGAATCATCAGCAGCCGCACGGAAAGCGAATTGATCCTGAACGCCCCGGTCGCTCCCGGTTCGGCAGGAGGCGCGGTGGTAAATAAAAAAGGTGAACTATTGGCTGTCATCCGTGGCAGCGTTGGTTTTGCCTCGGCTCCCGACTACACCTTCAAGGACCAATCGGCGGTAATCGTGGTCAGCGGCAGAAAAAGCGAAAGCGGCAATCTCTGCTACGCCATAGCCGTCGAGCATGTCAACCGCATTGTTGAGCAATTGAAAACTTCGGGAAAAATCATTCCGGGCTGGCTGGGGGTCAATTTCAACAGGGACTCGAACCTGATCCAGGAAGTTTTAAAAGCTTCACCGGCTGCCAAAGCCGGGATCAGCAAGGGCGACCGCATTGTGGAAATTTCCGGAAAGCCGATCGCCAGGTTTCACGATATCGCTGCTGCTCTCCAATTCAGCCTGGCCGGCGATAAAATCAAAATAGCGGTTATCCGGGCGGGAAAAGCAATACCTCTGGACGTCGAACTGGGTGAGCGCCAAGCCGGCATTTTTCCGCCTTTTCCGGAGGATTTTCCTTACGCGCCGGAACCGCCCCAAAGCCCCTTCCCGCATTTGGCCGATCAGCTGGCCGATATATCCGAACTGCCCGGCCTGGAAATGACTTGGCCCAGGGTGAAAAACTATGTCATCGAGTTCGGTGGCTCCAGACAGCTGGGGGTCGATGTCATGGAAATGACCGGAGAACTCAGCCAAAAATTCCAGATCAAGGAAGGCTTTGGCCTTTTAATCTCCAGAATCAATGAATCATCGGCGGCGAAAAAGGCCGGCCTGCGGGCCGGGGATATCATGGTCCGAGCCAACCGCAACGCTCTCCGCAACACGACCGATCTCAGAAATATCCTGAATGCCCTGAAAGAAAAGGAAGCGGTCCTGCTGGAACTGTACCGTGACGGCCAACTAAAAAAATTCTCGCTGGTTCCGGATAAAAATGAAAAACTCATATGGAACCTTGAGCAACTCTCGCGCAATATGGAAAATCTGAAAGTGCGCATCAGCGATGAAGCCAAAGCGATCTACAAGGATGAAATAAGGAAACTGCAGAAATCCAGGGAAAAGGAATTGCCGGAATTGCAGAAACAAAAAGAGCTTTCCCTGCTCAAGATCAGTGAAGAGAGAAAAAAACTGGAAATGGAACTGAAAAAGCTTCAAGCCGAAAAAAATGAGCTGGGAGCGGAGATCAGAAAAGATTACAAAGAAAGATTGAAAAAAATTCAGGAAGAAATAAAGAAACTGCAGGAAAAAATCGAAAGCGAATTGGAGAAAAAAAACGGTTGAACCGGAAAGCCGAGCTTAACCCACATTTCTCACAGATATTGTCGCGAAATTGCGCAGATGGGTATGGATACAAGGAAGGCGACCGAGGAGACCGGAGACGTACTGTTGGTACGATGGAGGGTTCCGACCAAGCCTGACGCCGTAGACATGCTCATATCCGCAATTGCAGCAAATATTTGTGAGAAATGCGGGTTAACACAACAATGATTCAGCCAAGCGGATCGCCGCCAGCAT
The DNA here is from genome assembly GCA_022865785.1 of Candidatus Aminicenantota bacterium. Classification (GTDB taxonomy): domain Bacteria; phylum Acidobacteriota; class Aminicenantia; order UBA2199; family UBA2199; genus UBA2199. The sequence continues at coordinate 1,087 of JALHTJ010000081.1, read as the reverse complement.
GCTGGCCGGATCCGCGCTCCCCTGGCCGGCAATGTCATAAGCGGTTCCGTGAACCGGAGAGGTGCGAATAAAAGGCAGCCCCAGGGTAAGCTGCACCCCATTTCCCGCCTGCAGCAGTTTGAATGGGGTCAGTCCCTGATCGTGGGTCCAGGCGATCACCACCGCGTTTTTCATAGCCCGGGCCTTGGCAAATACCACGTCGGGAGGATAAATGCCCGCCACTGGCACTTGCTCCTGCAAATCATTCATGGCCGGAATGATCGTGTCGATCTCCTCTGTTCCCAAATGGCCGTTTTCACCTGCATGGGGGTTCAAACCGCTGAATAAATAGGTGAATTCCTGTCTGAAGAGTCGCCGCAGTTCCGAATCGACCTGACGGACAAAAGCCGAGATGTTATCTTTATTGATGCGGGAAAAAACGTCAGCCAAGGCGATATGGTGGGTGAACAATGCCACTTTGAGCCCAGGCGACCAGAAAAACATGGCCGGAGTCCCAGCTTTGGCCACCGTGGTTAAAAAATCGGTGTGGCCGCAATAGGGCAAACCGCTGTCCAACCACTTATTTTTATTGACCGGGGCCGTAACCAATGCCTGCACTTCTCCCCGCAAAGCCATTTCAACTGCCGTTTTGACCCAGACAAAGGAAACATCGGCACCGTTGAGTCCGCTTTCTATGTCTAATAGAGCCGATTCTCCAGCCTGGAGCTCGTCAATATTTTTGATGACGGGAATGTCTCTGGCAGGAAAAAAACGACGAGCGCCGACCAACAGCAATGAACAGCCGGGGGAATAGTCAGCCAGACTTTTTGCAATTACTTCCGGACCGATCCCCTGTGGATCGCCCAGGGTAACGGCAATGACCTTATTTTTCTTGATCGGCTTCTTCGCGCTTGTGTTCATCAAAGTCGGGATTTTTATAAATGTACTTGATCTGGGATTTAAAAACGATCAGGGTCCCGCCATCGAGCTTCTTGATTTTCAGACATTTTTCATCATACCAGTCGAGCATTACCTTGAGGATCTCGCCGCTGACCAGTTCCAGGACCAGTTGCGTACGGTTGTTCATCTGCTTGATGTAATAGTAGGT
>JALHTJ010000080.1 GCA_022865785.1 Candidatus Aminicenantota bacterium | reverse complement strand
TTGGCAAAAAAAATGTTGTCGGTGATGCGCAGCCACTCATCCTTGTTGAAGCGGCTGTGGTCGATCCCGGCCAAGACGCTGCCGGCGATGACATTGTGATGGATGTGGTAGCGGCACTTGGTCATCACCCGGACCCCGTAGCCCATGTCGGCCAGGTCCTTGAGGCGGCTCCAACTGAACAGGATCGTGTTGTAGGCAATCTCAACGTTCCCGCATTCCACCATGGTCCCGGGACCGCCCCTGCCGGCGCAGGTGCCGAATATTTCAATGGCAGCCATGCGGTTGCCCACGAACACATTGTTCAGTATCCTGACGGTTCCCTGGCGGTGCCCCGCCTGGATGGCAAAGCTGGCGCCGTTGGCAAAGACACAGTTCTGAATGGTGAGGTCTCCGCCCTGGGCGGCGCTGACGACCTGGATGATCGGTTCCTCCACGGTGCTGTTCCCGACCGGGGGTCTTTCCGTGGCCCTGAGCAAGCGTCCGGTTTCCAGGCCTTTACCCAGGCCATCCCTGGTGCTGTAGGCATTGCGGTATCCCATATCGAACACAATGCCGTCCACGACGGTGCCGGCCAGCGCCTTGCTGAATTTCAGGAAAGCCTTGCGCGCCTTGGCGCCGCTTTCGTTGTCCGGCTGGAACACGGTTGGCGTTTTGGCAATGCTGCGGACGGAAAAAGTTTCGTCGAAACTCCCGAGCAATTTCAGTGGCTTGTCGGTTTGCATAAAGCCAATGGAAAATGTTCCGGCATAGATGCCGCCGGCGATGCAGATCGTGTCCCCGGCCTGGGCCAGGGTGATGGCTTTGTCGATCTCTTTCACCGGGCTGGCTTTGCTGCCGGGGTTCTGGTTGTTGCCGTTGGCCTTGGACACATATACGGTGGCCTCGGCCAAAAACCCGGCCAGAAACAAAAGTACTGCTGCAACCATGAATGAAAAAACTTTTTTCAGTTTCATTTATCCTCCTGATCGTTTGGCGGCTATGCGCTTTATTGCTTAAGAAGGAACGCAGGCGCTTTCGATCCTTTTTGTAAAAACAGTAACAGTTTAACAAACATTTTTCAAGAACATCGAGACAAAAGAGGGACGGCCACGTGGAGTTTTACTATGTTTTCGTCCGATGATTGCTGCTGTGCGCGCAATAGCCGGGACGGCAGATGCCGGATTATTCGCTGCGCAGTGAATTCACCGGGTTGTCGCGAATGGCGCGCAGGCTTTGCAGCAGCACCGCGGCCATGGCGATCAGGAATGCCAGAGGAACGCGAAAACAAAGACGGAGGAACCCGGCTGGATGCGGTAGGCGAAATCCTGCAGCCACCTCGCCATGGCGATCTAGGCCAGGGGGATGGCAGCATTCAAAAAGTCAATAAATAAAGCACCGCTTGCGGATTGCGCCCTTGATTATTAAATTGATTATTGATATATACAAAACAGGGAAGTTAATAAATCTTCGCAGGTCAAAGGAAACGTGAAACACCTCAAATTTAAAATGCCGGCCAAAAAAACAGTGTGGCGGATCATCATCGGCTTGGCCGGAGCGGCTGTGCTGTACCTCTATCTTTCGCTGCCGGGAATCACCAAAAATGTCCTGGCTGCCCAGGCGGAAAAATTCGGTTTAAAAAACCTGCAGTTCAGTGCCATCCATGTCGGCTGGCGGCGGCTGGACCTCGCTGATGTTACGTTGGGAGATGCGGCCGCTCCAGCGCTGCGTATTCCCTATTTATCTGTGGAATATTCGTTGGCCGGGCTTTGGCAGAAAAAGATCAGGAATGTCCGCCTGGTAGGTGCCTCGATAAAGATCGAAGACCGCGGCCAAGGCTTTCAATTCCAGGGCATGACCGCCCCGTTGGAACCACAGAGCGGTGAGATGGTCAGCATCGAGCGGTTAAGCCTGGAAGACGGAAACTTGAAACTCGCCTGGGGAGGGCGTTCCCTGGAAATCCCCTTTGAGGCAACCCTGCGCGCCTCAAGGCCCGGTTATTCTTTTGCCGCCCTGTTGCGCCCGCTGGCCGAGACGGTTCGCCTGCAGGGCACGGTCGATAAAAATCTCACGGCCGGAAAAATCACCTGGGAGATCCCCGGATTTCCCCTGCAGACCCTGATCGACCAGGCCGGCTTCGGAACTGCCGCCTGGGGACAGGGGCGGATCGCGGCTAAAGGTCAAATGATCCTGAAGGATGGAAAATTCAAAACCGCTTCCTTTTCTGTTTCCGGCCCCAATGATTTGCGCTTGGCCCTCCCGGACCAAGCCTCGCTCTGGCTGGATTCCTTCACCCTGGCTTTCCATCTCGACAGCGGCTTCAAGGCTCGGGATATCGTCGCCGCCATCAGGGGGCGCCGATTGCGTTTTGGAGAATTGGCGGTCGAATCCCCTTTCAATCTGGATATACGCGGCCGCCTTTGGCCCGATCTGGAATTTTCCGGCCGCGATCTGCAGGTCGCGCTGCCGCTGCCGCTGGTATTTGAACGCATCACCGCAAAAGTCACCGGGACCTGGGCTGCGGCGCAGTTCAAGGGCGATTTCCGTTTGCAGACCGGGAACAGGATGCTGGCGGCGCTAGGACTGCCAGGAGAAATCTCCAAGCCCTATGCCATTGGCGGCGATTTCCAGTGCAGCCTGAAGGAAGGGATGATCTCCTGGACCCTGCGGGCCAGGGGTAACCAAGGCATTGTCCTCACCCTGGGCCGGGATTCGCTGCGGGGCCGGCTGGACCTGAATGCCATTCTGAACGGTGACACGCAGCGCCTGCATGCCAGCGCCGCCTGCCGCATGCCTGATGCCAACCTGCAACTTGCCGGCTACCACGCCCGGGCCGAGGTGTTTAGCGGTAATGCCGAACTGGAATACGGCTTTGGAGGAAACATCAGCGGCCGGGGCCGGGTCGAACTCAATGGAGGCAAGGTCAATTCCAATAAAAGCACCGGCCTGGAAGCAGCGGGCATCAGCCTGAATATGCCCTGGCAATGGCCAGGCAGCGGCCCAGGCCTGGAGGGTGGATTTTCCGTTGCCCGGCTGCAAAGCAATGGCATGGGCTGGCAGAACATCAGCGGCATCCTGGTGCAGAATGATGCGGCCTTGCGCTTTTCCGGCTCGATGCACAGCATCCTTGCAAAGATCGCGGTGAAGTTCCAGGGAGATGTGGCGCCGGATCCTGGCGGCAGCAACCTGCAGACCACTTTTTCGATTCCGCCGGTCGTGCTTCAGCCCAGGACATCCCTGCATCCCCTGCTGCAGGGGATAAGCGGCGGCGGCAGTTTCCAGGCCGAGGGCAGGATATGGGCACGAAATGATGCCGCCGGCGGCAATGCCATCATGAAAATTGCCGATGCCGATTTTGAGCAGAAAGAGGAAAGGATCGCCGTGCGCGGGGTCAATGGCTCGATCACATTGGAGCGCCTTTTCGACTTTATCACCGCCCCGGCCCAACGCATCGTTTTCCGGGAATTAAAATGGCAGGACAAATCATTCAGCAATGGCGAACTGGTTTTTGCCGGCGAGAGCGGCGGCACGATTTTTATCGAATCGGGCCGTTTTGACTGGTGCCAGGGCAAGATAATCATTGCCCCTTTTCGGATTGAACCGGGGAAAACGGATTTTCTCATGACCATTTACTGCGACCGTGTGAATTTCGCCCAGATGCTCAACGCACTGCTGGGAAAAGCGGTGATCAGCGGCGACGCCGAGATGAACGGCATGATCCCGGTGAGGATGGTTAACGGCAGCCCGGTATTTCTGGACGGCTATCTGTATTCCACCCCCGGCAGCAGCGGCAACCTGAGAGTTTCCCAGCCCGAGCTCATCTCCGGCGGCCAGGTGCTGGTGGAGGAAGCGATCCGCGATTTCCGCTACAATTGGATCAAGGTCAAAATGAGCAGCCGCGGCGACCGCCTGGATATGATCGTTTCCATCGACGGCGCCCCGGCTCAAAAATTGCCGCTGCGCTACGATGCCAAAAAGAAGGACTTCATCAGAGACCCCACCGGCGGCCGCCATGTGCAGCTCAAGGGGCTGCTGCTGGATATCCGTTTTCTGGACATCGACTTGAAAGACTTACTTAAGGCCGGCAGCCAGATGAGTGCCGGTCAAAGGAAAATAAAATAAAAAAAGGAGGGTGCAAATGGGAAAGAGGATCTTTCTGCTGGTGGTGGCGCCGGTGCTGCTGGCCGCCGCCTGCATAAAAATGAAACACGAAATGACCATCCAGCCGGTTCACATCACCGTGGACGTGAGGATCAAAATCGACCGTGAACTGGAAAATTTCTTCGCAGACATCGACAAGGCCGCGGTCGATCCTGAAAAGGAAAACGGCCCAAAAAAGGAGGAATTGAAATGAAAGGCAAGCTGCAAACCACCGCCGCCCTCTTGGGGGCATTGTTCCTGCTGGCGGTTTTTGTCCAGGGCGAAAGCGCCGAACTGAAGGAAAGGTTTTTGCAAAGGAAACCGCTGCTGGAACAAATGAAAACCCTGGAGTGGATCGCTGAAAACAACCTTGGTTTCCTGGCTTTCCGCAGCGAGGCCGGGCAAAGCAAAGAAAATACCAAGGTCGTGAACGCCGAAAACCAGGACCGGAAAACCGTCTATGCCGAGATCGCCGTCAAGGTGAACACCAGTGCCGAAGAGGTCGGCAAGCGCCGGGCCGTGCAGATCGCCGCCCTGGCCGCGGTCGGTCACTGGCTACAGGATGCTGAGGGCAACTGGTATCAAAAAAAACAGTAAAACCTTACCGTTTCGGCCGCGCGGATCCGGATGCCGCCGCCCCCAGGTTAATGCCCCAATATTTCAGGGGGGATTGGGGACGCCCGTTTAGAGTTTTGCTTTATTTTCCGTGCTCATCTGTCTTGAACACTTCAACGCTTCAATCGGTCAGCAACTATTTGTCTCATCCTTGGATCTCTTTAGGGCACGGCACGCCGTGCCCCTACCCGCTGCTATTATTTTTTCCTTACTTTTTTCCTTTTACCTTTTTTACCTCTTTACCTCTCTACCTCTCATTCTGCTCCCCAAGGGCCGCTTTTTTCTTTTTTTCTCCACCGAAAACCCGAACTTGCCGATGTGCTTGCCCAGGCGGTAGTAATGGCCGTGGCAGTAGCAGAGGGGTTCGGCGGCGGCCAGGTTGAAAAACCCAGTCTTGGCATCGAAATAGGCGGGGTCGGCATGGACGGCCAGTATCTCGGCGATGAACAAATGGTGGGAACCCAGCTCGCGGACTTCTTTGACCCGGCATTCCAGGTTCACGGGCGATTCGGCGACGAGCGGCGGGCGGATGAATTTCGCCGCCAGCGGTGTCAGCTTCATTTCGCGGAACTTGTCGAAATCGCGGCCGCTCTTCACCCCGCACCAGTCGACCGCCCGGGCCATGGCCGCCGTGGTCAGGTTGATGGCGAATTCGCCATTTTTGCGGATCAACTCATAAGAGAAGCGTTGCGGGCGGATGGAGATGGAACACATGGCCGGGTCGGTGCAGACCACGCCGGTCCAGGCGACGGTAATGATATTCCGCCCGCCCCCATGCTCCCCGCAGCTGACCAGCACTGCGGGAACAGGATAAAGCATGGTACCGGGTTTCCACAGCAGTTTTTTACCATTCCGGGGCATGGGACCTCCGCGAGACAACTCTATCACAGCCGCATCCCTCGTGTAAAGAAACGATCTGTCCCCTTGCTCCAGGCTCCCGGTAACGATCAGCGGCGGCGCGGTGTCCCTTCTGTCGGAAGCTAAATCAAAATAAAAAATGACATCCTATACGATTTCCTTGCATCACTTTTTCATTCCAGCTACAATACCATCCAGATGCAGGGGTAACGTTCGCTGAGCGTCCCCGAGGAGGCAGTATGAAAAAAAGGAATACTTTGCTAATGTTTGCCCTGGTCGCCCTGACCGTTTCCCTGCTCACGGCGCCAGTCGCCGCCGCCAAGGACAAGAAGGTTGAAAAGCCTGTCTATAAATTCAAGACGGTCCTCGAGGTCAAACGCACCCCGGTCAAAGACCAGTACCATACCGGCACCTGCTGGTGCTTTGCCACCGTTGCATTCCTGGAGGCGGAACTGCTGCGCCTGGACAGGGGCGAATTCGACCTCTCCGAAATGTTCGTTGTGCGCCACACCTACCCCAAAAAAGCCCTGAACTACGTGCAGATGCACGGCAACGCCGTCCACCAGCAGGGTGGGCAGGCCCACGACGTGATCGAACAGGTACGCGAGTTCGGCATCGTCCCTGAAGAGGTTTACAGCGGCATGAATATCGGTGAAAAGCGCCACAATCACGGCGAGATGGCCGCGATGCTGCAGGGGGTGACCGAAGCGGTCCTGAAAAGGAAGGGCACCCGCCTCACTCCGCGCTGGCTGCAAGCCTACGAAGCGATTCTGGACTCCTACCTGGGCAAGGTTCCCGCCGAGTTCAACTGGCAAGGCCGAACCTGCACGCCCAAGACTTTTGCCTCAGATGTCCTGGGTTTGCCGCTTGACGACTACATCGAACTCACCTCGTATGATCAGCACCCTTTTTACCGGCAATGCCGCCTGGAGATCCCTGACAACTGGACCTACGACCGCAACTACTACAACCTGCCCATCGACGAACTGGAAAGCGCGGTGGAGCGGGCTTTGACAGACGGCTACTCGGTGGTCTGGGACGGCGATGTCAGCGAAAAGGATTTTTCGACTCGCGAGACCGGCTACGCCCTGGTGCCGGAAAAGGATTGGGAGGACAAGACCACAGCCGAACGGGAAAAAAAGCCGACGGCGCCAATTGAGGAAAAGGAAATCACCCAGGCCATGCGCTCGAAAACCTTAGGCGACTTCAGCACCACCGACGACCACCTGATGCACATCGTCGGCCTGGCCCAGGACCAGACCGGTGCCAGGTTCTTCCTGATCAAGAACTCGGGCGGCACTGATCGCAAGTACGACGGCTATGTCTATATGTCGCGACCTTACTTCCGCCTCAAGACCACGGCGTTGATGGTCAATAAAAATTCGCTGAAACCCGAACTGCGGACCAAGTTGGGAATGAAACCTTAGCTATCTCCGATCGCCTTTCCCCTGCTTTCCAGTGCCACTATCATTTTTTTTATAGCGGGATTCGTTTTTTTTCAGCAGGTCTTTTAATGCACTGCATCCAAGGCAGTTTTTTCAGGTTCGTAAACCATAAAAAATATGCCGAGTTTTCTATTGAATGCCATAATCGGCGATACAATTAAAATATTGCCCTTTTCATCATCCGCGACCACGGTTTCATTTTTTTCCAGATACTCGCCTGGATAAAGGGTGGAGAAGGCGGCACCTTCCATTTTTTTATCGGTGGCCACGACTACCATCCCGTCAATTTTGGCAACAAGGATCTGCTTGATATGCGGTTCTTTTACGAATTGGATCAAAAATTCATTGATCTGCTCGTAATTTTCCTTCAGCATCTCAGCTTTTATTGCCCAGACCAGGGGAATTGCTGCCAGGCGGAGAAATTGGCGCGTGTTTTCCGTGATGGTTTGGCGGGTAATTTCGACCCATTGCAGCCGCCGGGATTCCTGTTCCTTTTGCAAATTATTTACGGCAACGGTTTTCCAAATGTACATGCCGGCCAGAGCGACCAGCAACACAAAAATCACATAAAAATATTTCTTGCTGCCTGGGTTCATCATATCCCTCCTGTTTGATTCATTCCATATGGATCGAAAATGAAATCAATTTTCTCACACAGAGTATTTTAGGGGGAATTTTCCATAATTGCAATAACGGGACGCAAAATAAAAATCGGAGATGATATCTCCCGCCATTGTGATATGATATTTTCATGAATCGATTTCGATCGAACCGCCTCCATGTCCTGCTCGGAATCGCTTTCCTCAATCTGTCGTCAGTGGTCTTGGCCGCTACTCAGGAGATAAGGCCGCTGGCAATCAAGGAGCCAATCGTCATTGATGGCCGCCTCGATGAACCGGCTTGGAGCCAGGCCGCGGCAGTGAGCGATTTCGTACAGTTCAAACCGGAACGCGGCCGGGCCGCGGCCTTTTTCACCGAAGCTCGCGTATTGCTTGCCGCCGACCGGCTCATCGTCGGTTTTCTATGCCGAGATCCGGAGCCGGAGCGGATCACGGCGCACCTGACCCGCCGCGACAGCGACCTGAGCGAGGATGACTGCGTCGGTTTCGGTTTGGACACCTTTTTTGACCGGCGCACGGCCTATTATTTTTTTACAAACCCCCTGGGCACGCAGCAGGACGGTCGTCTTTCCGAAAACGGTCGCAGCGGGGACGACACCTGGGACGGTGAATGGCGTTCGGCGGCGGCCCGTAGCGCGGAAGGCTGGACGGCCGAGATCGAGATCCCGCTGTCCACCATCAAGTTCGACCCCAAGAAGGGAGCATCATGGGGGATTGGCCTGGCACGCTCCGTCCCCCGCCTCCTGGAGATGGATACCTGGCCGGGCCCCACCGACGCCTTTGGCATGGTATCACAGTTCGGCGTGCTCGACGGATTCGACCTGCAAGCGGCGAAAAAAAAACTGGAGTTGGTCCCGCACCTGGTCGGTCGCCTGCAGCGGGAAGCAAATGCGGCGCTCGATGTGGGCGTCGACCTGCGCTGGGCGCTCAGCCAGGACATCTCGGCTAACCTGACCGTCAATCCCGACTTCGCCACCATCGAAGCCGATCAGGAGCAGATCAACCTTACCCGCTTCGAACTCAGCCTGCCCGAAAAACGCAATTTCTTCCTTGAAGGATCAGAGATCTACAGCCAGCGCATCCAGCTCTTTTATTCCCGGCGCGTGGCCGACATCTGGGGCGGGGCAAAGCTGTACGGCAAAAAGGGCGGGATCGAATTCGCCGCCATGGCCATGCTGGGCAAGGCCGACAGCGAACTGGGCCGGCCGCAGGCCGCTTTTGCCGTCGGCCGCCTGCGCCGCGATATTTTCCAGTCATCGACCATCGGTTTCCTGACGGCGAACCGCCTCGCCGACGGCAGAAACAGCGGCAGCAGCGGCTTCGACCTAGTCCATTTTTTCAGCGATAAGGTGAACGTCACCAGCCAGCTGGCCATCTCCTACGGGGACCATGACAGTGACAACCTGGCCTTTTTCATCCGCCCCAGTTATGACAGCGCCTCGGCTCATTTCCACCTGCGCTACACTGAATTGGGAAAATATTTCGCCGACAACGCCAATGCCGTAGGCTTCGTCAGCGATGACGACCGCCGCGAGCTCGACTCGGCCCTGGAAAAAACCTGGTGGCTGAAAAAGGGATTCCTGGAGCGCGTCGAATACAGCTCCAACTACAACGTCTACTGGAGCACGGCCGGCAGCCTGCGCTCCTGGCAGGTGGACCAGTGGCTGGAGTGTGACCTGCGCAACCGCTTCTCCCTAGAACTGGCGCACAGCGAAGAATTCAAGCTTTACGAGAAGGAATTCCGCAATCGCCAGAGCAGCGTGGAGCTTGGCTACAACACACGCGAATGGCAGATGGCCTCGCTGTCCTATTCCTTCGGGCAGTCCTTCGATTCCCGTTTCCAGCTGTGGCAGGCGGGATTCAACCGCAAATTGGGGGACAAGCTGTCACTGGAATACGGTCTCAACCGTCTTGTCCTCGACCCCGACCCCGAGCAGGAGACCACCTGGATCCATGTTTTGCGTCTTGATTATTTTTTTAATAAAGACCTGTTTCTCAAGTTCTTTTTCCAACTCAATTCAGCGCTTGAGAAAAAAAACATCCAGTTGGTCTTTGTCTGGCGCTTCCAGCCGCCTTTCGGCATGCTGCAGCTGGCCTACCAGCAGGGTTCGCTACGTTTCGGCGATCGCGGCGATACCCGGCCGGCGCTCTACTTGAAGTGGGCCCTGGTGATCTAGGGGAAATCAGGGGCCGCTGCTATCATCGTCCCGATCGACTTTTCCCTACTTTTCCGCGCCGATCTCTTTTTCGTCGGGATCCTCGCGCTTGCGCAGCTTCGGATGGAAAGCTCCGGCAAATGGGGCAAGGAGAAAAAGGCCGATGAGAAAGATATTCTTCAGCCGCGACAGCATTTTTTTCAGCGCTGTCTTGGCGGGGATCGGGCGGTCCATTTCTACTCGGCTACGGAGAAATCGTTTTTGAGCTTGGATTGGAACGAATTGATTTCCGAGAAGATCGTTTTGAGCGTGGTAATTTCGCTGCCGGCTAGTTCATCCAGGGCGATGGAATGACTCAGCGGTTTTTGGCCTTGCAGCGACCGAACCTGGCCGCGGAATTGCAGGCAGATGAGAAAATCAAAAGAGTAATCAAGGTCATGAAAAAATGATGTGGAGATCACGCCCCGTTCGTGAAGACGGCGCAGGCGCAGCCCCGTGTTCACTTCATCGACACCGTTGGCCATGGCATAGAGCCGGACCAGGTTGACAATGACGCGCAATGGGTTCTTGATATTGACGCTGCGCTGGTGCGCTTCTGATGCATCGGTCAGGATCTTGCCGAAAAAACCCAGGGGGATCTTGTACTGCAGACACTGCCGGGCCAGGTGGCTGAAAAAGGCCGGGTTTTCCTTTAAAGTGAGGCGGATGTATTCTTGCAGTTGACGGAGCGGTTCGGCATCTCCGTAGACGCGGCGCTGGTCGAAGAAAGTCGTTGATTCCAGAAGGTTTTGCGGATCGGGTTGCAGGATCCAATTGCTGAAATGGTGCCGCCAGCTCGACAGGGGCTGGTTCCAGCGGGGATTCCGGGCCATGACCTGGCCGGGACAGAGAGCGTAGCCGGTCTGGGCCAGGAGGCGGTTCATCCTGGCAGCGAATTCCAGAAAATAAAGCCGGCAAGATTCCGCCCGCTCGGACGGGGGGTCGAGGTAAGCCAGGGCATTATCCTGGTCGGTGTACAAGGTCGATTCCGACCGGCCCTCACTGCCGAGAACGAAGAAAGCGAACGGGACCGGCGCCAGCCCAAGTTCACGCTCGGCGATCGCGGCGATGGCCTCAACGGTCCGATCGGCGCTTGCCGTGGTCAAGCCGGTGAGCCATTCGCTGCGGGCATGGCTGCGAACGAAGACATCCAGCAATTCGGGCAATTTCAGGAACTGGGTCCGTAAATCAGCGAGGAGCCGCGATCCTTGCCCCTCTGCCGGGGCCTGCGGTCGGGGCTGAAAGAGCGAGCAATCGAAATCACTGCGGCCAATCAGGCCCCGGACTTTCCCGGCGGCGTCAAGAACCACCAGGTGTCCGATCCCGGCTCGCTTCATTTCGTTCCAGGCCCAGACCAGGGGCAGGATCTCGCTGCCTGTTTTCAAGGGAGAGCTCATGATGGCGGCTACAGGAAGTTGCGGATCGATGCCAGCGCCGACGACCCGCCGGCGCAAGTCGCCGTCGGTCACAATGCCGATAGGCTCCCCCGCCCCGGAACGGACCAGCAGGGCGTCGATACAATGCAGTGACATCAGCTCGGCCGCGTTTTGGATCGATGCGTCTGCAGGACAAACCACGGCCTCCCGCATGACCTGGGCCAGGGGCTGCTGCAGCAGCAGCAAAATGGATTGCATGTCGGAAAACAATTCCAACCGCGCCTGCTGGCGGTTTGTTTGCTCGGTGACATCCTCCAGGATGCCGTCGGTACGGAAGACGGCTCCTTGTTCATCATGCTGGACCCTTGCCGACACCAGGATGGAGCGCAGTGAACCTTCCCTGGTCCTGACCTGCATCGGAAATCGGGAGACCGCTCCGCGGCTGTCGAGCTGGCGCAGCAGGCTGCTCCATTCCCCGCGATCGGGCACCAGATCCACGATGTTTTTTTCCAGCAATTCGGCCCGGTCGCTGTAGCCCAAAATCGACAGGGCCGCGGTATTGATGTTCAGAAAACGCCCTTTTTTCCCAGGAGCGGCTTGAAAAAACCCGATATCCCAAATGTCGGCCAGCTCGAGGCCGGGCGCGCCGGAGCGCTCATCCTGCCGCCCCAATTCCTTGATGATGACGATATATCCCCGCTTGTCGGATAAAACGATCTTGGAGATGGAAAGCATCACATCGGTCGCCTGATTCCCGGCAGGCAGCAAACTGGTTTCCAGGCGCAAAAATGTCGCCGTACTCCGGCTGAAATCGCCGATGGCCCGGATGTCGTCCCGGCGGTCGGCGGCGATGATTTCCCGGAAATCATCGCTGATCGCTCGTTGGTTAATGCCGGGCAGGATCTCCGCCAGTTTCTTATTGGCATAAATGGTGGCGCCCTCCAGGATCATCCAGGTGCCCTCGGTCGAGGCCTCGACCAGAGCCTTGTATCTTTCACGTGATTCCAGCAAATCGCGCTCGGCCGCGGTCCGTTTCATTTCCGCCTTCAGGTTCTGGCGGACGATAAAGGTAAGAAGCAGTGCCATGACCGCCGAGATCAAAAGCAGGACCAGCAGCAGGCGCTTTTTAATCCCGGCGATCTCCTCGCGGACATCCTCGATATAGATGCCGGTGCCGATGATCCAGCCCCAGGGCTTGAACTCGCGGACGTAGGAAATTTTGGGGACGATGCGGCTGGGATCGTCCATCCACTGCCACATATAATCGACGTAGCCGGCGCCGCTCTTTTCGACCACCCGCACCATTTCCACAAAGAGCAGCTTGCCCTGGGGATCACGAAAACTGCTGAGATCAGTACCGTTCAGGTCGGGACGGTAGGGATGCTGGATCATGCGCGGCTGCAGATCGGTGATCCAGCAATAATCCTTGTTGCCGGTGCCGTAGCGGATATTGCGGATCTGCAGGATGGCGGCGGCCTGGGCCGCGGTTTCGCTCATTTTCCCGGCCAGCGCCTGGCGCCGGAAGGTATCGGCAATGCTGACCCCCGAGCTGATCAATTCCCGGATCATCGCCTTTTTCTGGTTCAGCATGTTCTGCTCGAAGTAGGGAATGATGAAGCGGAAGATCAGCAGCATGAACAAGCCGATGGTCAAGAGCGTGGGCAGGACGGTGGTCAGAAAAAATCTTTTGATGTTGAACCGCAATTTTTCCTCCGCTTTCTAGCGGAAGCAGCCGACCCGATACCGGCTCGATTTCAGCGCGACCGCTTCCATGGTCATGCCGACAGTGTCCCAAACCAAAAAGCCGTTCTTGCTGGAGGAACTGGCCGTGCATGGACATACATATTGTAGCAAATCGGAAGAAATCCGGTAAGTCCGAAAACGCAAAAAATCAAATCGCTGCCGGTCGGCGATACCGATGCCGTTGGGGTGCAGGTGGCCGGAGATTCCCAACCGGCATCCCTGTTTCTTAAGCAGCTGGAAGTGGCGTTGGAAATCCCAGTGGTTTTTCGGGCGCCAGGTCAGGGAACCGCTAAAGTCGGGAAACACGGAATGCGAGAACATAACGCGCATACCGGCGAGTTCCACTTCCAGGGAAAGAGGCAGAGAATGCAGATAATCCAGGTCCTTCCCGGTCAGGAGCGACGACAGTTCCTGTTTTTCGAACAACCAGACCTGCTGCCGGCCCAGACGCTTTCGCTCCTGAAAATCGAGCTGGTACCAGTTTTCGGGAAAGGAGAAACAGCCGTTGACATCGGGGAGCTTGCGGATAGCGAACAGGTCGTGGTTGCCGGCGACTACCCAGCGGCAATTTTTGCGCACCAGGTCGAGACAATATGAGGCGTTGCGGGTCGACAAGTACCGGTAAAGAAGGATATCGAAACCGACGATATCACCCAGACAGGCGATTTCGCTGACCCCGCACTTTTCCATCGCACCCAGGACATCGCGGAGCCGCTCCCCATCCTCGTGAATATCGCTGAGAATCCCTATTTTCATCCCGGTCCGCCTGCCAGTGCCCCGCGAAATCCGGCAGCGCCTTTCATCAAACTTAGAACTTAAGGATCGTGGCGAACAGGACGCGCAAGTTGGCCAGGTTCTGCGTCAGGTCGATGACACCGTGGCTGTCGCGCGACAGATTGCCTAACTCATCCTTGGCGGCGTAAGCGGCGTTGGTGTATTCAGTTTCAAGGGCGAAGTTGAATTTTCCGGAAATCAGGACGAGGCGCGGAGAAATACGCAGGATACTCTTGATGTTGGCTCCACGCACAGTGCCCAGGGTGCCGCCCACCCGGTCGGAATAATAGAGGATTGGGGCCGCGCCGCCCAGGTTGCTGGTGAAGCCAGCCCACAGGCCAAGCTGCATGGTCTTGCCCTGGGTCATGCCTTCACTCCAGACCGAAATGGTCTTGGTGGCCGTATAAGCAACCGTATTGCGTAGGGGATCGGTCACTGCGCTGACTCCATAGCCGCCGATCATCAAGAGGTCATAAAGGTTGGTGCCGTACACCCCCTGCAGTTTACAGGTGAAGGTCGGGCATTTCATTTTGGCGAAGGCGGTGAAGGAGTACGAAGAAAGAGTTTGATCGGTGACGTATTTTTTCCCATCGGCCTCGGTGTTGAGCAGCGGCCTGAGCCATTTCACACCGCCGCCGAAGCCGGCCAGGAATTCCTTCCTGGTCGCAGCGTTCTTGGTTTCATACTGCACCTGGGCCTGGAATTCTGGCAGCGCCGAATTGCGCAAGGCATTGGATCCGCCCGCAGAGGTAAAATCGCGTTGGGCGCTGACGGCGGCGATCAGGTGGAATTTCCCCGGATGGTGAATGACCCGGATCTGCGGGTTGCGGGAAAAAGGCTGGATCGGGGAACCGGTGTTGAAGGAGACGACCTCGGAAAAGCAGCCGGGGATGAACAAGGGATGCCAGTATTGGCCGAGGAGCAGTTGCGTTTTTTTCCAGGACAGCTGCGCATAGGCGTGGCGCAGCCGAAAACCGTTGACGTCGACGAAAGCGGCGTTTTCATTGCCGAAGAAATCGGCCTCGATCACCCCCTTGACCCGGGCGCCAAAGGCGTCGGGGCTAGTGATGGTACCGGTCAGCCGCGTCTGGATGGAAAGAAAATTGAAGCTGGGCTCGGCATTGATGTCGCGGTTGTCGGCGTCGGGCAGGAAATCGGCCGGGTACAACAGGAAATGGCCTTCGCGGATATTCACCGTCTGGCGGCTGTCATAAAAAAAGTCACTTTTGATGAAGCCGCTGAACTGGATGCCGAAATCCCTTTTTTCCTCCTGGGCCGTCAAGGCCAAGGAGAAAGCCAGGAGGATCAGGACAAAGATCATGACTGCTTTTTTCATTGGTTATTTCTCCAGGGCGGGTGATGCTTCCCGTTTTTTTGTCAACAGCGAGACGACGACCAGGGTGAGGAAGCCCAGGGGGATGGAGATAATACCGGGATTTTTCAGCGGCATGGGTGCGCTGGCGGCAGGCAACCCGTAAAGCTCGTAAAGGGTCGGAGAAAGGAGGATCAGGACCAGGGAGGTCATCATGCCGACAACGATGGCCCAGGAAATCCCTTTAGCCGTGGTTCGCTTCCAGAAGAGGAGCATCAGGATAGCCGGCAAGTTGGCGGAAGCGGCTATGGCGAAGGCCAGTCCCACCAGGAAACTGACATTCTGTTTCTCGAAAATGATGCCGAGCATGATAGCCACGATGCCGACGCCGACAGCGGCAATGCGGCCGGCCTTGACCTTCTGTTTCTCGGTCATCTTGATTTTCATATATTTATCCATCAGGTCGTGAGCAACAGCGCCGGAAGAAGCCACGATCAAGCCGCTGACCGTTCCCAGGATGGTAGCGAAGGCGATGGCCGAGATGATGGAAAAGAGCGTGATACCGAAGGTCTTGGCCAGCAGTGGCGCCGACATGTTGGAACTGCCCAGGTCGAGACTGCCGTTGATCATGGCCCCGGTCCCCAGGAACAGGGTGAGAATGTAGAAAAAGCCGATGGCCGAGATGGCGACGATAGTCGACTTACGGGCCGCCCGCTGGCTGGGGACGGTGTAGTAGCGGATCAGGATGTGGGGCAGGGCCGATGTACCTAAAAACAGGGCCAGCATCAGGGAGAGGAAGTCGAGGCGCGACCAGATGGAGGATCCCTTATCCAGCTTGTAATAGAGGCCGGGCTTTATGATGTCAGAGCCGGCGGTGATATTCTGGAAATAGATGGTGATTTTATCCCCGGCAAAAGTGAAGGCTTTCTTGGTGAAGCGGACGACCTCCGAAGTCCCCAATGTCTTGATGAATTTGAAGGGACCGAGCGGTCCGGTCTCTTCCACTTCCCGGCCGTTGACGACTATCTTGTTGACATGGCCGACCTGGTAAAACTTCCCGGCCTCTTTGGGTTCACCGTTGTATAAGGTGCGTCCATCCCCGGTCTCCACCACTGTTAGCGTTTCTTCCAGTTCCGGAGTTGACGAAATGCTATTTAATTTCCACCAGGAGTCGATCCCCGCCTTGGTCATTTTCACGAAGGTGAGCCCGCTTTCCTCGTGCTGTCCGAGCACCTGGTAAGAGCTGTCGGCAACCGCCTGTACCCGGCCTTCGGCCAGAGTCGCCGCCAAAACTATTGGTTTGTGATAGTCGGCACTGGGGTTGAGCTTAATACCTTTGTTCAGGACCAGGATCACGACGATAAGCGAGAAGACGATCAACAGGCCGCCCTTGATGAATTGCACATAGGTAGTGGAAGTCATGCCCGCGGTGGCCACGATCAGGATGACCACAGCGCCGACCATCATTACGCCCACCCAGTGCGGCAGCCCCAACAGCGGCGTAACCAGGGCGCCGGCGCCGACCATTTGCGGGATCAGGTAAAAAATGGAGACCACCAAGGTGCTGATGGCAGCCGTCAGCTTGATGGCCCGGGAATTGAACTTGGCATCGAGGGCGTCGGCAAAGGTATACTTGCCGAGCCGCTTCAAAGGCTCCGCCACCAGGAACAGGGCCACGACCCATCCGGCCAGGTAACCGATCGAGTAGAGGAAGCCGTCGTAGCCGAAGAAGGCGATCATGCCGCAGATGCCCAGAAAAGAGGCGGCAGAGAGGTAGTCGCCGGCAAAGGCGATGCCGTTGACGGCCCAGTGGATCTGGCCGCCGGCCGCATAATAGCCGCTGGCCGACTTGGTTTTGCGGGCAAAGAAAAAGGAGAGCCCGAGCACCGTGAGCACAAAAAAGATAAAAATTATGATGGCCATTGAAGATATTTGGTAAATCATGACTGTTCCTCTTTGTTCAGTTTGTCTTCCAGCCTGGTGCACAAGAAATTATAGATCAGCCCCATGACTATAGCCAGGACGATCAACCCCATCCCATACAGAAAGGCAAGGTTCTGGCCGCCGATGAATTTGACGCCCAGGGCCTCGGGGAACATCGTTCCGATCACCACGAATCCCATATAGACGAACATGTAGATAAAGAACATCACCACTCCCAGCCGGGTTTTTTGAGGAATCGATTTGTCCTTGCCCAGTTCTACCGCCGGTTCATGCAACATGCCAACCTCCTTGTCGAAATGAATGTTATTTTAATCCAGTCTAAACAGCCAATTCTAAAATCATGCCATGGGAAATTATAAAAGTGAACTATATTATATTTACTGTTGACAAGTCAAGGGAATAGTTAAAAATCGGTAGTAGTAAAATAAAATATCTTATGGGAGATTTTTACATTCCAAACGACCTTCCTCAAATTCCCTATCATCCCGGATTGATTGCCAAATTCACGGGGTCAAGCACCAGCTTCGATTCTCTTCTACAAAGGTCTGTCCAGATATGTCCTGGCATTGCAGAAGTTGAAAACAACTATAATAAAGAGCGATGATTTTACTTTGGAAGAAGTCAGCATGGACCTTATTCTATAGAACTGACCATGGAACCGCCTTTCCCCTCTTTTTGCTCCGCCTCAAGGTGTTTTTTAATCCCGCTTTGCCATTCCCCTGGCGGTGTGATCCGCAGCAGGACGGTTGCTATTTTGAGTGCTATCGGGTATAGTGGGAGCAAATGTCAAAATCTCCGCTCCATATCGCTTTTGTCGGAAATTATTCCCCTCGCCTTTGCGGCATCGCCACTTTTACCACCGATCTTTGCGAAGCGACCGCCAAGCGGCTGGGACCTCGGTCGCACGTCTTCGCGGTCGCCGTCAATGACACGGACCAGGGGTACGCCTATCCGAGCCGGGTGGAATTCACCCTGCAAAAGAACCAGCAGAGCGATTATTATGAAGCGGCTAATTTTATTAACGCAAGCAACACCGACGTGGTCTGCGTCCAGCACGAGTACGGGATCTACGGCGGCTGGGACGGCGTGTATATCCTCTCCCTGATCTCAAGCCTCAGCATTCCGGTGGTGGTGGTGCTGCATACGGTGCTTAAAACCCCCACCCCCAACCAGAAAAAGATCATCCAGGAAATGGCCCAGCGGGCCGGCCAGCTGGTCGTGATGAGCGAACTGGCCGTGTCCTTGTTGCAGGAGGTCTACGCCGTACCGGCCGGGAAGATCACGAGGCTCTATCACGGCACACCCGATTTTACCTCGCTGGATAACCGCCACTACAAAAAACGTTTCCAGGTGGAAGGCAACCAGACTCTGCTGACCTTTGGCCTGCTCAGCCCTAACAAAGGGATTGAGACGGTCATTCACGCTCTCCCCGGATTGGTCCGGGAATTTCCCAAATTGATCTATGTCGTGCTGGGAAAAACCCACCCCAACGTCCGCAAGGAATACGGCGAAAAATACCGGACCGGCCTGGTGGCGCTGGTCGACAAGCTGGGGCTGCAGGAACATGTTATTTTTGATGACCGCTTTGTCAGCCTGGAAGAGCTTTATGCATGGCTGATGGCCACGGACATCTATATCACCCCTTATTTGAACGAGGCGCAGATCGTCAGCGGCACCCTGTCCTACGCGTTCGGGGCCGGGACCGCCATCATCTCCACCCCTTACTGGTACGCCAAAGAGCTGCTCGCCGAAGGTCGGGGGATGTTGATCGGCTTTGCCGATTCCGTAGCGCTGGCGGCAACCCTGCGCGACCTGCTGGCGGACAAGGCCAAGCTGAAGTCGCTACGTGCCAAAACCTATCAATTCGGGCGGCAAATGCGCTGGGAAATCGTCGCGGAAAAGTACCTGGAGCTGTTCCAGCATACGGCGGCGGTCGCGGAAAAAAGGTCGATGACGCTGAAAACTCCGGCCCTGCTTTTGCGCATTCCGCCCTTCGACCTGGCGCACTTGCGGCGACTGACCGATGGCACGGGACTGATCCAGCATGCCAAGTATATTGTCCCCAACCGCCATACCGGTTATTGCCTGGACGACAATTCCCGGGCCCTGATGTTGTGCGCCTGGGCATTTTCCCTGTTGCGCGGCCAGGACGCCAAGGAGTTGATCTCCACTTTTTTCAGCTTTACTCATTTTATGCAAAACCCCGACGGCCGCTTCCGTAATTTAATGGATTACCAGCGCCACTTCCTGGATGAGACCGGTTCGGATGATGCGTTCGGCCGGGCGCTCTGGGCGCTTGGCTATATCATCTGGCGGCCGCCCCGCGATGCCTATCGCTCCCTGGCCTATGAATGCTTCCAGAAAGCTTTGCCCCACGTACGCGGCTTGAACTTGCGCGGCAAGGCCCTGGCCATGCTGGGCCTGGCCGCCTACCTGCGCTGCTACCAGGGGGATGAGAGCATCAGCGCCCTGCTGCGCGAGTGCGCCGACAATCTTTTGGCTTTGTATAAAGAAGTGGCTACCGACGATTGGCACTGGTTTGAAGATATCATCTGTTACGACAATGGCATCATGCCCATGGCCCTATTTCAAACGTATGCCCTGCTCCGCGATGAAAAATATTTGCAGACAGCCAGGGAAACCCTGGAGTTTTTAGAAAAAAACCTTATCCGTAACGGCCGCCTTTCTCTGATCGGCAGCAGCGGCTGGTATAAAAAGGGCAGCCCCAGAGCGCAGTACGACCAGCAGCCCATTGACGCGACAGCCATGGTTTTGGCTTACCAGTCGGCATACTGGGTCACCCAGGACAAAGAATATCTGAAAAAGATGCGCCTGGCCTTCGGCTGGTTCCTCGGCGAGAACGACATGGGCATGTCCTTGTATGATCACGAAACTAAGGGCTGCGCCGACGGCCTGCTGGCCGAGGGGATCAGCCTGAACCAGGGGGGCGAAAGCACGGTTTCTTTTCTCATGGCGCTGCTGGCCATGATCGAAGAATATGAAATTGCCGACGCAGTTTAGCCCGCACTTCTCACAAATATTTGCTGCAATTGTGGATATGGGCATGTCTACAGCGTCAGGCTCGGTCGGATACCTCCATCGTACTAACAAGTACGTCTCCGGTTTCCTCGGTCGCCTTCCTTGTATCCATACCCATCTGCGCAATTTCGCGACAATATCTGTGAGAAATGCGGGCTAGCGCTACCTTTGAAGTTTTTCGAGCAGTTCGTCCAGCGGGATGCTGGCCACATGCGACTGGGAGTCAGAAATGGCGTAGGGGATGATCAATTCGCCGTTGAGGATGATGGAGCCGCAGCTGTAGACCACATTCGGCACGTAGCCTTCGCGCTCTTCTTCCCGGGGCGCCAGCAACGGTATTTCCAGTCGCCCGATAGTTTTGGCGGGATCTTTCAGGTCTAAAAGCGAGACCCCGATGCAGTATTTGCGCATCGGCCCCACGCCGTGCGTCAGCAATAGCCAACCTTTTTCGGTTTCCAGGGGAGAGCCGCAATTGCCGATCTGGACCAGCTCCCAGGGGTTTTCCGGAGCTTCGATCTTAACGCCTTCATGCCAGAAATGGATATTATCGGAATAGCTTAAAAAGAGATTTTCCCCGTCGCTGCGCGTGATCATAGCGTAGCGTCCGTTGACCCGGCGCGGAAAAAGGGCCATGCCCTTGTTGCGCGCCATGGCGCCATTGAGGGTCGAGATCTTGAAACGGTGAAAATCTTTTGTTTCGATCATTTGCGGCAATATTTCCCGGCCGTTATAAGCGGTATAGGTCGCATAGTATGTAACCCTGCCGTCCTCGTCGATAAAACGAACAAAACGCGCGTCTTCCACCCCGTTGCTTTCATTTTGCGACACGGGGAAAATGACCCTTTCCGAGATCAACTGTCCGTGCGGGAAAAAAATCTCGTAATTCGATTCCGTCAGCCACTTGATGTGGAGGACGGTGTCGTCCATGTCGGCGTGGGCAAAGCTGTTACCGGCACGGACGGCCTGGATCGCCCGGCCCATTTCTTCCGGCGTAAAGCTTTCAGGCAGGTGCTGGAAGATCGCCTTGGCCGCTTCACTGTACTGTTTCATTTCCTCCAGCTTGGCCTTAAAAAGTCCCCGGTCGTAGGTCGCGTTCAAAACGACCTCGGGCGTACCCAAAAAGGGGGTGACCGATTCCAGAAAGATCGAATTGTCCCTGTCGATCAGGGCGCTGCGGAAAACGATCGAGGAAATATGCCCTTCACCAGTGGCGCGAAAACTGAAGATCACGCGGGTCTGTCCCTTCTGTACATTGTTTTGCTTGGGATAGATGACGATCGAAGGGTTGAACAGGGCGGCCGATTCGATGGAGTATTCCATGGTAAAACATGAGCCGAGCAGGAGCTTTCTTTCCTCGGATAACGCCGCCGGCTCACGGACAAAGCCGCTGATATTCTGGTAATTCCGCAACAGGACGGATTGGATGTCTTTATGGCGGTGGGCAAAATCCTTGAGTGTCTGCTTTAGCAGGGCTTTGACCCTGGGTTCATCCAGAGCCAGGACGCGCTTGACGATGTTGCCGGTGTGGCTTTCCGTGGCGGGTCGGAAAGGCCTGGTAATGACCCGGCGCGCGTCCGGGCTGATATTTTTCAAAGTTTTATTGGTGATGCGCTTGAACAAGCGCGAAAGAATGACCGGATCAGGGAGCACCGAATTGCCCAGCTGCTCAGGGGCAATCAAATCCTCAGCTTCATCAAAAATAGACGGTTTTTTAACAAAAAGAGTCTTTGGTTTTATAGGCATGGTAGGGTGATACTAGACTTTTTCGAGCAAAAAAGCAATGGGCCTTATTAACGGTCTCACGGTTTCCGTTTTGAGTTGGTATCGCAGTTG
The DNA here is from genome assembly GCA_022865785.1 of Candidatus Aminicenantota bacterium. GTDB lineage: Bacteria > Acidobacteriota > Aminicenantia > UBA2199 > UBA2199 > UBA2199. The sequence continues at coordinate 6,611 of JALHTJ010000080.1, read as the reverse complement.
GAGTATACTGTTATTATCATAGACGCTTTTTCCGTGGCGGATCCTGGCGACAGGGCCCGGAGCGAGCGCGGGCGGCTGATAAAAATGAAGACAAACATCTGATGGCACTGCTCAGCGTGAAAGACGTATGCGTCGGCTACGGCGGCTTCCTGCTGCTTGACCATATCGACCTGAATATCGAACGGCACGAACGGGTTTGCCTGCTGGGGCGCAACGGCAGCGGCAAGACCACGCTGATGAAGCTGATCAACGGCGAGCTCACGCCGGACAGCGGCACGGTCAGCCGCGGCCAGGGCATCGCCAGCGCCCGCCTGGACCAGGAGATCCCCGCCGGCATCACCGGCCCGGTCATTGATATCGTCACTTCCGGCCTTGGTGGCAAAGGCCGTCTGCTTGCCGACTACCATCACACCGGAGCCCTGCTAGCCGACCGGCTCGGCAACGATCCCCGGCTCCTGGCCCGCCTGGACCGCCTGGGGCAGCAGCTGGACGCGGAAAACGGCTGGGAGATCCACCGCCAGGTCGACCTGGTCATCGCCAGGATGCAGCTTCCGGCCGAAGCCGAGTTTTCCGCCCTTTCCACCGGCCTGAAGCGGCGCACTCTTCTGGCCCAGGCATTGGTATCCGGGCCCGATATACTTATGCTTGACGAGCCGACCAATCACCTGGATATCGACGCCATCGCCTGGCTGGAGAACTTCCTGGCCGCCTACGAGGGCACCATCGTCATCGTCACCCATGACCGCCTGCTGGTGCAGAAACTGGCAAGCCGCATCATCGAGATCGACCGCGGCCGCCTGCTCGACTGGCCCTGCGATTACGGGACTTTCCTGAAGCGCAAGGAGGAAAGCCTGGCGACGGAGGAAAGCCAAAACCGCCTTTTTGACAAGAAACTGTCGATCGAGGAAGCCTGGCTGCGCCAGGGCATCAAGGCCCGCCGCACCCGCAACCAGGGCCGGGTCAACACGCTGATGAAAATGCGCGCCCGGCGCCGGCAGCGGCAGGAACGGCCCGGAGCTGTGAGGATGACCCTACAGCAGGGCAAACGCTCGGGCAACCTGGTCATGGCCGCGGAAAATGTTCACCATCAATACGACGAAAAACCCATGATAAGCGATTTTTCGACCGTGATCCTGCGCCAGGACCGGGTGGGCATCATCGGGCCCAACGGCTGCGGCAAGACCACGCTGCTGCGTTTGCTGCTGGGTGAATTCCCTCCGCATCAGGGCCGCGTCCGCCTGGGAACCAACCTGGAGGTCGTCTATTTCGACCAGTTGCGCGAGCAGCTCGACACAGAGAAAACGGTTTTCGACAACGTGGCCAACGGCAACGACACGGTGACCCTCGAAGGCAGAACCCAGCACGTGATCGGCTACCTGCAGAAATTCCTCTTCACCCCGGAACGGGCGCGCAGCAAAGTGAAGTCCCTCTCGGGCGGCGAACGCTGCCGCCTGCTGCTGGCGCGGTTGTTCACGCTGGCCGCCAATGTTTTGGTCCTCGATGAGCCCACCAACGACCTGGATATCGAGACCCTGGAACTTTTGGAAGAGCTGCTCCTCGACTTCAAGGGCACACTACTGCTGGTGAGCCACGACCGGGCTTTCCTGAACAACGTAGTGACCAGCACCCTGGTTTTCAGCGGCCAGGGAAAAATCGAGGAATACGTGGGCGGCTACGACGACTGGCTGCGCCAAAGAAAGATCCCTCAGGTTCCGGCCGTTGAAAAAGCCTCCCCCAAGCCGCCGTCCCGGCCCCGACCGGCAACGGTCAAGATGAGCTTCAAGGAGGAAAGGGAACTGGCAGCCCTGCCAGCGTGTTTGGAGCAGCTGGAAGCGGAAAAGAAACAACTCTATCAATCCCTGGCCGACCCCGTTTTTTATCGCGGCACCGCCAGCGATGTCACCACCGCCAATGCGCGCCTGCGGGAACTGGAAGAAGAATTGCGAACCGCCTACATGCGCTGGGAATACCTGGAGGAGCGGCAAGCGCTGGCGGCGGCGGCAAAAAAATAAAGGTACATTAACTGCCTCGGTTTTGCGGGTTGCGGAATTCTAGGATATGTTGTATTCTCGAAACCCCGGATTGGACTTGCCGTTGCCGCCCAGGCGGAGCACCGGGAAGGAAAATGGTCTGAACCGATGTATGGAATATACTTGACCCTGGCTTCGGCCCTGCTGCTGGCCTATGTGCTCTGGCGGGCATCTTCCATCCCCCGCTTCCGGAAAATCCCCCGGCCAATGTTCTTGTTCGCAGCCCTGTTTTTGGCGCTGCTTCTGTTTCTGGGCCGCTTCCTGGGGCACGATGCCTCTGGTTCCTGGGCGACGCTCTTTGAATTTCTCTCCATGACCATGGTAGGCTCGCTGTTCCTGGTCTTCACCTGCCTCTTCCCGGTCGACCTGCTACTGGGTTTTGGCCGCTTTTTCCCGCGCCGGGCCGCGCAGATCAGGGGCTGGGCAATGTTCACCGGCTGCCTGCTGGCGCTGCTGGCCCTCTTCCAGGGGCTGCGGCCGCCCGTGGTCGTTCGCTATGAAGTGCGCCTGCCGGGGTTGCCGCAAACGCTCGATGGCACGCGGCTGGCGGCCATATCCGATCTCCACCTCGGAGCGCTGATCGGGCCCAAGTGGCTGCAGGCCAGGGTTTCCCAGGTACAGGCCCTGAAACCCGACATGATCCTGGTGCTGGGTGATATTTTTGAGGGGCACGGAACTTCGACCGCGGACTTTTTCCCGGCCTTGCGGCGTCTCAAAGCCCCGTTGGGCGTCTGGGCCGTGGATGGGAACCATGGCTCGCACGGCAGCCCTTCCGGAAGCGCCGCCGAACCGGCCGAGAGCCCCTTGCGCACGCTGCGCGATGAGCAGGTGCAACCGGCACCGGGGCTGTTCCTGGCAGGCCGCGGTCATCTGTCCCGGCACGACCGGCAGCAGGCGGTGCCGGAGTGGAACCCAAACGGGAAACATGCCCTCGGGGCGCTGATCCTGATGGCTCATGTCCCGGCTGCGGCCAAATCGGCGGCCCGGGCCGGGGTCGGCCTGATGCTGTCGGGACACACACATGGCGGTCAAATATGGCCTTTGAGCATTGCGACCAGGATGGTGAACCCGCTGCTGGCCGGGCGATATAATATTGAAGGCATGACCGTGCTGGTCAGCCGCGGCGCCGGCACCTGGGGCCCCAGGATGCGCCTGTGGCAGCCCGGTGAGATCATGCTCGTCACCCTGCGTTCGCAATAGCACCCAACCTTTGCCGGGAGCGCCATGTTCAGCTCCCAGGCTTAATGAACTGCCAATTTTTCAAGCATCTTCAGGGCGTTCTCGTTTTTGGGATTGCACTGCATTGATTTTTTAAAATTATCAATGGCCAGGTCGTTCTGCTTGTTCTTCACGTAGGCTTCAGCCAGACTGTCGTATCCGTTGAAGGACCGGATCACTCGTCACTGGTCACTTTCTCAAATAGGCTGAGTTGCTCTGGTTGCGATTTTTGATCAGCGTGAGAACGCAAGGTCTCAATGATCGGCGCGGCTCCGGCGGCGGGATCCCAGGCCCGGCAGCCGCGGGCGATAAGCTGGCGGTTGCCCTCGGGCGGATCAGTGAAGAAATGGGGAGAGACCACGAAGACCGGGATCCCCATTTTCAGGGCCGACATGCCGGCGTCGAAGCTGCCGCTCATGCGGCCGTCGGCGTCACGCCGCGGACCGGAAACCACCACCACCATCGCTTCCGACAGGGCGCCGACGAGCTTGTTGCGCATCATGGCCATGTAGGCCGCCCATTTGGCGTCGGGTTCGAATTGCGAAATAACCAGGATATTGTCTATCGTCAAGTGGTCCAGCAGCTCCGGCCTGGTCTGGAAATGATGGATGCCTTCAGGCAGGACCATGGCGGTCGTTCCCTTGCTGCGCAGCGCGGCCAGGTGCGCCGCCGTATCAATGCCCGCGGCATAACCGGAAACGATGGTTACATCCCTGGCAGCAGCTTCAGCGGCCAGGGCCGCGGCGGCGGCCAGCGCCGCCTCCCCCGCCTGCCGCATGCCCACGATGGCCACGGCCGGGCGGTTGAGGATCGCAATATTCCCCCTGACATACAGGATCGCGGGAAGCGAGGACATATCTTTCAAGGCCCGGAGCCGCGGCGGGAAATCGGCATGCAGGGGGTGAAGCACGGTTACTTGTCGATTAGCGAACTTTTCCAGTTCCCCGTATTCATTTTTTTTAAAACCCGGGATCACGATGCCCGCCTTTTTCATCTCCAGGACGACATCAATTTCGCCGCAATGCTGCAGCAGCCATGATGCCGTTTGATTCCGGGAGGCAAGAAAGTCGGCGATCTTCCACAGGGTCTTGGCGCCGACGCCCTTGGCGCCGGACAGAACATGCCACGCCCTTCCTTCTATGGTATTCATCGGTGCGACCGGGTGCTGGTCGCCGTGACCACGGAAACCATGGCGGCATTGCCCTGGAAAAGCAGGGCGGCTGTCACGGCTTTCAATGTTTCGCCTGAACGGAAAAGATCATCGAAGAGGAGAACGTGCGTGTCAGCGAAGCGCTGGTCAGCGACGGCGAATGCCCCATCCAACTCCAGCCGACGCGAATGTTTGCCGGTTACACTTTTCAGCGGCAAGGTCGCCCTGGTTTTCAACAGGTAGTCGTCTGGGGCGGGCAGCCGCAGCAGGGCGCCGATGCCGGCGGCGAGCGCTTGCACGGGCTGGAACGAGCGCCGCGTATCCGAGGGCGGCACCGCCAGGACAGCCTTGATATCGGAGAGTTCAGAGCGGCCGCGGATAAAATCGGATACCGTGCGGGCGATGGGCTCGACCTGCGCCATATCGGCACGGTACTTCAATTTGTACAATGAGTCACCCAGCACGGTCCGTTCGGTGTCGAATTCAGGATGCATGCTGCTGTCGGAACCGCCCGCCGTGCTGCGCAGCGTATGCTGGTCCAGGGCCCAGCCATGCGTCCAGTTGCCGATGATCATTTTAGGGTCTATGTTCATTATCTTGCGATCCGAAGTCATTCTATCGAAATATATGACAAGTGACAAGTAGAGGCGGATCGCCAGTGTTTCGTCTAGCGGATCGTCAAAGGCAAAAATTAGAAAACAATTCAAAGTTTTAATTTGAGAAAATAAATCAAAAGCCGGAAAAGTGATTGACATTGAATAAAATCCTTTTTAGAATGCTGTCATGGGCTAGGTTTTTTTTCCTGTTAATTGTTCCAATCAACCCAAGTAGATTGGCTGCCGGCTGAACCGGCGGCCCAAAAAGGAGATAGATGATGAAACGTTTCACAACCGTCCTTTTCCTCGTTCTGGTTTTATTGGGAGGAGTGATGTCCGCCGCGGACACCCCGAAAAATTATCTGATCGTGGCCAAGGGGCAGGGCCCGGGAAGCGCCGACCTGGATGACCTGATGGCTTACGCGGGCGCCGCGATCACAGCCAAGATCCCCAAGATCGGAGTGGTGCTGGCCTCGTCCGCCAATCCCGAATTTCTGGCCATCATCGCCGCCGACCCCAGGGTGAAGGAAGCAGCCGAAGACATCGAGGTACAGTGGATCAACAACGAGCAGTTCGTCGCGGCGTCCGAGTCGGACCTGCAAATCACCGGCGTCAACTCCGAACCCTACTGGGGCTACCAGTGGAATATCCGCCAGATCCACGCCGACCAGACCGCCGCCAACGGCGACCTGGGTTGGGGCGTGAAGCGGGCGCGGGTGGCGGTGCTTGATTCCGGGATCTGGAAGGACCACCCGGATATCCAGCTCAATCTCAACTGGGGCCTCAGCACGTCGTTCGTCCCCGGTGAGGGTGTGGTCCCGACCGCGGCCGGTTTCAACCACGGCACCCATGTCGCCGGGATCATCGCGGCGGCGATCAACGACCGTGGTGTTCAAGGCGTCGCTCCCTTGGCAGAGATCGTGGCCGTGAAGGTGCTGAGTCAATCCGGGAGCGGGGCGTTCTCCTGGCTGATCCAGGGACTGATGTACGCTTCGGGCCCCGACGTGCAGGCCGACGTGATCAACATGAGCCTGGGCGCGACCTTCTACCGCATCAACGCCGGCGGCGGCGGATCGGGCCCGCTGATCGCCGCTCTCAACCGCGCCATCAACCACGCCACGGCCGCGGGCACCCTGTGTGTCAGCGCCGCGGGCAACGAGGGCGTGAACCTCAACAGCAACATCTGGTCCATACCCGCCCAGTCAGGCAACGGCATGGCCGTCGCGGCCACCGGACCGTGCGGGCTGGCCAACTTTGATCGGCCGGCCTCGTACACCAACTACGGCCAGTCGGTTGTCAACGTGGCGGCTCCTGGCGGTGACTATGCCTGCGCAGGATATCCCTATGACATGGTGATCAGCCCCGGGAGCGCGACCGGCTACTACTTTGCGGCCGGCACTTCAATGGCGGCTCCCCATGTTGCCGGCATTGCGGCGCTGATCGTGGGCAAGTACGGCAAGATGTCCCCGGCGGAGTTGAAGCGCAGAATCCAGCAAAGCGCCGACGATATACTCAAGCCCGGGGCCGACCCCTATTCGGGCAAGGGCCGCGTCAACGCCTTGAATGCGGTGCAATAGAGCGAACACAGGATTGATTCCAAACGGGGCCGGCCGCGGC
>JALHTJ010000007.1 GCA_022865785.1 Candidatus Aminicenantota bacterium | reverse complement strand
GACCTGGCGCTGGCGCTGATCGAAAGCAACCCTTACCTGCTGATCGAGCGGGTGCGCGGCGTGGGCTTCAAGATCGCCGACACCATCGCCAAGGCCATGGGCATTGACAAAATCGACAGCCAGCGCATCCGGGCCGGCATTTTTTTCGTTTTGGAGCAAAGCGAGTTCCAGCGTGGCGACCTGTTCATCACCAGGGACGATTTGCTGAAAAAGTGTTCCTGGCTGCTGGACATTGCCGACAGCGATGTGTTCGCGCTTCTTGAAAAACTGCTCGAACGCCAGGAATTACGGACGGCCAAGGTCCCGGAAATCTGCATCCTCAAACCGCAGAATGAGTTGATCGAAAAAACCGCAGCCCGGCGCCTGTTCCAGCTGGCCCAGGGGCTCTTTGCCGTCCCGGAACTGGCGGTCAATTTTGATGCCGTTTTCGAAAAGCTCGCCCTGGAGCTCACCGCCGAACAGAAACAGGCGGCGCTGACCGCGGTGCAAAACCGGCTGACCATTATCACCGGCGGACCGGGTACGGGCAAAACCACCATCATCCGGGCCATCATTGAGATTCTGAAGGCCAACGGCAAATCGATTCTGATCGCCGCTCCCACCGGCCGGGCGGCCAAGCGCATCGAAGAGAGTTCGCTTTACCAGGCCTCCACCATCCACCGCCTACTGAAGTTCAATCCCGAGACCGGCCAATTCGTGCACAATGCCCAGAATCCTTTGAAAACCGACGCCATCATTGTCGATGAGTTTTCCATGGTCGACTCGTTCATCCTTTTTGCACTGCTGCAGGCGCTGGCCGACAACACCCAGTTGATCGTCATCGGCGACAAGGACCAGCTGCCCTCGGTCGGTCCGGGAAACGTGCTGCGCGACATGATCCAGAGCGATTATTTCAACACCATTTATCTGAACCGCAACTTCCGCCAGAACCAGGACAGCCTGATCGTGGAGAACGCTTTCCGGGTGAACCGCGGCGAGCCGTTGCTGTTTCCCGCTCCCAACCCTGAGCATGATTTCGTTTTTCTGCCCATGCGGGACGAGGCCCAGGTCTTGCAGAAGGTGGAGGGTATTGTCCGCTTCTATCAAAACGATTACCCTTTCAATTCCAGCGCCATGCAGATCCTGGTGCCCATGTACCGCGGTCAGGCCGGCATTGACCAGATTAACCAGATGGTGCAGGAGAAGTTCAATCCCGAACCTTTTCTGCTGAAAAAAGAGAAGGTGGCTTTCAAGCGGCTGGACAAGGTCATGCAGACCAAAAATGATTATGACAAGCAGGTTTTCAATGGCGACCTGGGCATAATCGAAGACTACAACGCTGCCGACAAGCTGCTGCTGGTCAATTTTGACGGCTGCATCGTGGAATATGGCGCCGACGAACTGGATGAGTTGACCCTTTCTTATGCCGTGTCGGTACATAAATCGCAAGGTTCGGAATACGATATCGTGGTTTTGTCCCTGCTGCCCGCCCACGCGCGCATGCTCAGCCGCGAGCTTTTTTACACGGCCATCACCCGGGCCCGGAAAAAACTGATCCTGCTTTCGGATGAAAATACCGTGGCCCGCGCCTGTGCTAATTCGCAGCCCACCTTGCGTAAAACCCTTTTGCCGCTGCGACTGCGCGAAGTTTTTGAAGCGCCGCCTGTGGTATAATCGCAGCCATGGAGAACATCGCTTCGACTCCCATGCTGCGCCAGTACCGGGAGATAAAAAAAAGCTATCCCGATGCCATTCTCTTTTTTCGCCTGGGTGATTTTTACGAGATGTTTTTCGATGATGCCAGGACCGCAGCCCCTATTTTGGAAGTGGTCCTGACCTCGCGCAACAAGAACAAGCAGAACGCGGTGCCGTTGTGCGGTGTGCCCCACCACGCCTGGGAAAATTATGCCGCCAAGCTGCTGCGTAAGGGTTTTAAGGTGGCCATCTGTGAACAGGTGGAGGACCCGGCTATGGCCAAGGGCATTGTGCGCCGGGAGGTCACCCATATCCTGACTCCGGCCACGGCCCTGGAAGTGGAATCCCTGGATGCCGGGCTGAACAATTTCATCGTCTCAATCCGCCGTGACGGGCAATCCATGGCCCTGGCGTCCATGGACCTGGCGGTTGCCGATTTCGAGGTCAAGACCTTTGCCGCCGGCAACGATGAGGCGCTTTTCAATGAATTTTACCGCAAATTCCCCAAGGAGATCGTCATTGCCAGGGAATTTGAAAATGAATTCCGGCTTTTCAGCAAGCGCTTCCCCGAGTTTGCCGGCATCCTGGTCACCGTGTTCGATGATGCGGAGTTCGCGGTTTCGGCCTGTGCCGAGATTTTAAAAAATCAATTTACCCTGGAAAGCATCGAGGGGCTGGGCTTTGCCGCCTATCCGGCCGCCGTGGCCGCTTCCGGGGTGATGATCAAGTACCTGCGTTCCATCCGCCCGGGCGCCCTGGCCCATATCGCCGTGCCGCGCTTCAGCGCCAGGGAAGATTACCTGGTCCTGGACGCGGTCTCGTTCCGCAACCTGGAGATCACCGCCAACCTGCGCAACGGCACAGCCTCCGGCTCACTTTTCGAAGCCGTGGATATGACCATCACTCCCATGGGCAGGAGGCTGCTCAAAAAATGGCTCTCCTACCCGCTGCTGGCCAAGGCGGAGATCGAGTCGCGCCTGGACGGCGTGGAGGAGTTTTCCCAGAACCTGATCGGCCGCAGTGAAGTTCGCAAGAAACTGAAATATTTCGCCGACCTGGCCCGGCTGAATTCCAAGATCGCCCTGAACATCGCCCTGCCCCTGCACCTGCTTAGCCTGCGCGACACCCTGGAAAAAATTCCCGACATCCAAAATGACATAAAAGGTCTGAAAGCGGAGATCATCCGTCAGGCGTTCCTCAATCTGCAACCGCTCCCCGAAGTAGCAGGCATAATCGATCGGGCCATCGCCGCGGAACCGGCCAACACCATCAGCGAGGGGCAGATCATCAAGGAAGGCTACCACCAGGAACTGGACGAACTGCGCGCCATCAGCCACAATGCCAAGGAAATCGTCGCCGCCATGGAAAAAAGCGAAAAAGCCAGTACCGGCATCCCCTCGCTGAAAATCAAATACAACAAGGTGTTCGGTTATTTTATCGAAGTCACCAACAGTCACTTGCAGCTGGTTCCGGACCACTATATTCGCAAACAGACCCTGGTCAATGCCGAGCGTTTCTTGACAAACGAACTCAAGGAATTGGAAGAAAAGATCCTCAAAGCCGAAGAAAAGATCGTGGCCATCGAAAAAAAGCTTTACCTGGATGTCCTGGCCGAGATCCAGGGTTTCTCGGCCCCATTGAATCAAAACGCCGACTGGATCGCCGTGCTGGACGTGCTGGCCTCGGGCGGTGAGCTGGCCCAGCGCCGCGGCTACGTACGTCCGCAGATCAACGAAGGCACGGCCATCCGCATTCAGGAAGGCCGCCATCCGGTGGTCGAGGCCGCTTCCGGCCGCGGTTTCATTCCCAATGACCTGAACATCTCCGGCGAAAGCGAACAGATCCTGGTCATCACCGGCCCGAACATGGGCGGCAAG
>JALHTJ010000079.1 GCA_022865785.1 Candidatus Aminicenantota bacterium | reverse complement strand
GCCCTGATATCCCTGCTGGTCTGCCGCTGGCTGCGCTTCTCCCTGAAAGTGAAATACGCGCTCACGGCGCTCCTGCTGCTGCTGTTCCTCACCGTCTCGGGATTCGATATTTCCGCCCAGCGGGCGGTATGGATGGCCTTGCTGCTCTTTGCCGCCAGGGTGTGGTTCATGGACGTGCAGCTGTCCAACATCATCTCGTTCTGCGGGCTGCTGCTGCTGGCTTTCAATCCGGCCCAGTTCCTGGACCCGGGTTTCATCCTCACCTTTTCCCTGACCGCGGCCCTGCTGATCGGCAGGCGCATCCTGCTGCCGCTGCTGCGTTTTTTGCCCCGCTATGCCGCTGAGCTGCTGACGGCCAATTTTGCCACGGCGCTGCTGGCCCTGCCGCTTTCGCTGTTTTTCTTTCATCGTTACGCCTTTTCCGGTTTTCTCAGCGGCATACTGCTGGTTCCCCTGGCCGGCGCCATCACGGTTTGCGGGGCGCTGCTTTTGCTGCTGGTTATTTTGCCGTTCAACGCCGCAGCTTTGGCCCTGCTGCCGGCAGGAGTTTTTCTGGACCTGTTTTTTACAGTAAGCCGCTGGGTTTATGAACATTTCAGTTTGAGCATTTTTCGGCCGCCGCCGCCGCTGTGGCTTCTGGCCGTGATCGGCCTGTTGTTTTTCTCCATTTCCCTGGAGCGGCTGAAAATTTATTGGCGGATCGCCCTGGCCATGATGTTGGCGGGCATTTTGCTTTTCATATCGCTCCCCCCGCACCCCTACCAGCCCGGCCGGCTGGAAGCGTATTTTCTCGATGTCGGCCACGGCGACGCCGGCATCGTGGTTTTCCCCGGCGGTGACGCCCTGCTCATCGACGGCGGCGGCGCCAGCCTGTCTGATTTCCAGGTCGGCCGCCGCCTGCTTCTGCCGTTCATTCTGCAGAAGAAGATCCGCATCCGCTGGGCGGCGATCAGCCACTACCATCCCGATCACGTCAAGGCCCAGATCGAGCTCATGGCCATCCTGGCCCCTGAGGAATTGTGGCTGTCCTCGGCTGCTGTGGATGACGAATATTACCGACAATTGCTCGCAGTCATCCCGGCGAAAACGATTATAAAAAAAGTCCAGCTCGGCTTCATCAAGAAGATCGACGGCTGTTCGGTTGCTTGTTTGTCTCCGCCCCGGTTCATCCATTCCGCTCAAAGTGACAATAATCATTCCATGGTTTTGCGCGTCTCCGACAGCCGGCAGACTTTTTTGTTCAGCGGCGACATCGAGAAAAATGCCGAAGCCGGGATCGATGCTGTCCCCGGTCCTTCCCTGGCCGCCACGGTCCTGAAGGTGCCCCACCACGGCTCGCGCACTTCTTCCACACCGCGGTTTTTGGACTTGGTGCGCCCGCAGCTGGCGGTCATTTCCTGCCCGTCTTACAGCCACTTCGGCTTTCCCCATGCCGAGGTCATCGAGCGCCTGAAACAACGCGGCATCCGCTGGCTGAGCACCGCCCGCCGCGGCGGCATCATGATCGCCTCCGGGCCCGAAGGGCTTGAGATCGAAGTATCGAAATGATAGATGTCAGAAGACAGACGACAGATGACAGAATGAAAACAGGCAGGGGTGGGATTTTTTTGCCCATGCGGGATGTCTTTTTTTGCATATTTGATGGCTGTTTGTTATAATTAATACATGGAGAAAACGGTCAGGATCGTGAGTTTCCAGGAGGCGGAGGAGTTGGACATCCAGTATTGGAAAAAGGCGACACCGGAAGAAAAGCTGGATACTCTGCAGGCCCTGAGGGAAATTTACTACACTTTTAAAAATGAGAATCGAAAAAGACTTCAAAGAATTTATCGAATTGTTGAACAAAAATAATGTCCGCTACCTGATCGTCGGCGGCTATGCGTTCGCTTTCCATGCCGAGCCGCGCTTCACCAAGGACATCGATTTTTTTGTAGAGGGTTCTGAGGCGAACGCGGAACGATTGCTGAACGCCTTGGCCGGATTCGGCTTCAAAGACATCGGCCTGAAAAAGGATGATTTCATCAAGCCCGGGTATATCGTCCAACTGGGTGTGCCCCCGGTCAGGATAGATCTGCTGACCTCGGTTAGCGGGCTCGATTTCGCCGCGGCCTGGGAAAACCGGGTGACCGGGAGCTACGGCGATATTCCCGCCTTCTTCGTTTCCAAAATCGATCTGATCCGCAACAAGATGGCCATTGGCAGAAAACAGGACCTGAGCGATATAGAAAAGTTGCAACAGATCTGACCTCTATCCTTGGCAAAAAAAAGCGTCCCTGTTTCCAGACATCCTGGAAATAGAACTTTCAAAATAGCAAAAATCAGGCGTCAGATGACCGACGACAGAAAGAAATCAAGGGAAATTCAGAAATCAGGCCAGCACGATTTCCACAAAATCGTGATAGTAGTGGTGGCGGATGGTCATGTTGAGGATCGGAATGTCGGCATTAAGTGAAACGAAAAGATCGTGGTATTCCTCTCTGGACATCCAATGGGTGATCTCGTTGAATCCGTCGGAATCCACACGAGTCATTAATTTCCCGAGCAGATGCGAAAAGGTGTTTTTTTTGGCGGCCAGGGCAACGAACGTGGGTTCAATGATGACGATTTTTTTGGCGAATTTCCCGGCGATCCGGAACAGGCGATGTATTTC
>JALHTJ010000078.1 GCA_022865785.1 Candidatus Aminicenantota bacterium | reverse complement strand
GGAGGATTCGTAACAACAAAATCCGAGGCCGCTATGTTTCCCTTTTAACAAACTTGACCATGCCGGCTGGAGCGACAAGTTGCCCGCCGGGCGGTTTTACGCTACAATGGAACCTCTCGAGAGGTGTGACCATGGGCTGGACGACCATCAAACAAATTTTCTCAGATCACGAGCAATTGCTGAACCAGGTGCTGGAAGTGCGCGGCTGGATCCGCACCCAGCGCGAGTCGAAAAATTTCGCCTTCATTGAACTGAACGACGGTTCCTGCTTCAAGAACCTGCAGGTCATCTACAGCGACACGCTTGCCAATTTCAACGAAGCGGTCAAATATCCCTTGGGATCGGCGCTGAAGATCACGGGCACGCTGGTTGCTTCGCCCGCCGCCGGCCAGCCCTTCGAGTTGCAGGCCGAAAAAATCGAGGTGATCGGCCTGTCGGCCCTGGACTACCCACTGCAGAAAAAGCGCCACTCGTTCGAGTTCCTGCGCACCATTCCCCATTTGCGGCCGCGCACCAACACATTTATGGCCGTGTTCAGGGTCCGCAGTCTGTTGGCCTACGCCATCCACAGCTTTTTCCACGAAAGGGGTTTTGTATATGTGCATACGCCGATCATTACCGGCAGTGACTGCGAAGGGGCCGGGCAAATGTTTCGCGTAACCACTCTGGACTTGAAAAATCCACCCCGCCGCCAGGATAGTGAAATCGATTTCAACCAGGACTTCTTCGGCAAGGAGACCAACCTGACCGTCAGCGGCCAACTCAACGTTGAAGGTTTTTGCCTGGCCTTCAACCGAGTTTACACCTTCGGTCCGACCTTCCGCGCCGAAAATTCCAACACCCAGCGCCACGCATCCGAGTTCTGGATGATCGAGCCGGAAATAGCCTTCGCTGACTTGGGCGACAACATGCAACTGGCCGAAGACATGCTTAAATATATCATTCGCTTTATTCTGGAACAGGCCCCGCAGGAAATGGAGTTTTTTAACCGCTTTATCAATACTTCATTGCTGCAGCGCCTGCAGCGTGTCCTGGACGCGAAATTCGAGCATATCACCTATACCCGGGCTATAGAGCTGCTGCAAAAAGCCGATAGCGTCTTCACCTTCCCGCCCCAATGGGGCAGCGACCTGCAGACCGAGCACGAACGCTATCTTAGCGAAAAAGTGTTCCAGAAGCCGGTTTTCGTCACCGATTATCCGAAAGAAATCAAGGCTTTCTACATGCGCCTGAACGACGACGGCCGCACCGTGGCCGCCATGGACCTGCTGGTGCCCGACGTGGGCGAGATCATCGGCGGCAGCCAGCGCGAGGAGCGCCATGGCGTGCTCAAGCAGCGGATCACGGAAATGGGACTGAAAACAGAAGATTACGAGTGGTATCTGAACCTGCGCAAATTCGGCGGCGTCCCCCACGCCGGCTTCGGCCTGGGCTTTGAAAGGTCGGTCATGTACCTGACCGGCATGGAAAACATCCGTGATGTCATTCCCTACCCGCGCACGCCCAAGAACGCGGAATTTTAGATAAAAAAGGAGGAAAAATGAAAAAGATCATATTGCTGCTGGTTTGTTTTTCATTGATCAATTTTGCCGGACTCTCGGCCGCAAACGATTCGAGGAACAAGGCGAAATACGAAAAAAAATACCGCGACCCGCTGCTCGAGTCCATGCGAGTGGATCGGGAAAAAGAGCAGGCGATACTGGACGAGGAAACGGCCAAGATTAGAAAAAGGCAATCTGAAGAAAAAGCCAAAGACAAGGCCCAGGCCAGGAACCTGCTGTCCGACATGACCGGAGTATACCCGCCTCCATCCCCGGCGGCCTGCAAACCGGTCTTTCACTTTCCGCCCGTGGCCCAGTACAACACCAGCACCTGCTGGAGTTTTGCCAACACCTCTTTTTATGAAGCGGAGATCAACCGTCTGAGCGGGAAAAAGATCAAACTATCCGAAATTTGGACCGTATATTTTGAATACCTGGAAAAAGTCCGACGCTTTGTCCAAGAGCGCGGCGCCTCGCTGGTAGCCGAAGGTGGCGAAGGCAACGCCCTGAATCGCATTTGGAAGACATACGGCATCGTCCCGGCCGTAGTCTATCCCGGCTTTGTCGACGGCAGGGAAAAACTGGACCACGCCCTGCTGATCAAGGAGATCCGCGCTTACCTGGATTATGTGAAAAGCAACGATTTCTGGAACGAAAAGGACGTGCTCGATCACGTGACCGTGATTTTGAACAAGCACCTGGGCACGCCGCCCGCGCGCTTCGTTTATAACGGCAAAGAAATGACGCCGCAGGAATTCCTGAAAAATGAAACGCCGCTGAACATGGACAACTATGTGGACGTAATGTCGACCAGCTACTATCCCTTCTACACCTTCCAGGAATTCGCGGTCCCGGACAACTGGTGGCACAGCAAGGATTACCTCAACCTGCCGCTTGACGAGTGGTATAGTCTGATCCGCAAGGCCATCAAAACGGGCTACAGCCTCAGTATCGGCGGCGATGTTTCCGAACCGGGCAAGCTCAGCTTTCAGGATGTCTGCATCATTCCCAGTTTCGACATTCCCCAACAGTATATCAACCAGGACGCGCGCGAATACCGCATTGACAACAAGACCACCGACGATGACCACGGCAT
>JALHTJ010000077.1 GCA_022865785.1 Candidatus Aminicenantota bacterium | reverse complement strand
TGCAGGGAAACATTGGAACTCATCAAGGCATCGCCGCCGGTAATGAGGATGTCCCGCAGTTGAGAATCGTTTTCCCAATATTCCATGATGCGCAAAAGCTGCTCGTCCCACTTGTCATCGGGTTTCAGCTTGTCAAGGTTGAAGTTCAGGTTGCCTCTCTGGAAATCGTACATGCGCTGGCATGATGCGCAAAGGCCGCCGCAGGCGCGCCCCATGGTGGCGGGGATAAGGATGGCCACTTCGGGGTAGCGCCGGTGCACGTTATGATGGGTGGGCAGGATCCAGCCCGCGGCATTGGGCTTCCCGGGTTCGACCTTGTCCTCTTTTTCCCAGGCGACAATATGGCCGAACTCGTCCACCAGCTGCTTGCTATAGACCACGTAGTAGCGGATGGCCAAATCGGCGCCTATGGCGAAATAGGGAACCCGCACATGGAGCAGCGACAAATAGTATGGGTTCAAAAAAAAGGGGATGCCCGCCTTTTCCGCCTCGTAGAGGATTTTCATGGTGTCGGGATCCAGCGAGTTGCCCAGCAACTCGTTGAGCAAAAGCGGCGAGCGAACGGCAAAGTTGAGGTGAAAGCGGTAATCGTCCCACCACTCAAGCATTTTCAGGTACTTTTGTTCCGGAGACATTCGCGGTTCAAAAGCATAGCGCTCACTTTTGATCTCCCCTGAATCCAATTTATTGATAAGAATATTGATGATCCTTTCGCGGTTTTCTTCCCTGAGCTTAACAATGCGCGGGTCCAAGCCGCCGGGGAAGCGCTCCATCCACTCCAGCAGGCTGTCCCTGGCTGGCATAATCCTTTCGTATTTCCCGGAAAATTGGCGAAAAAGGTATAGCATATCCTCGAAAAAGTAGGGTTTTGCCCCACCGGTGCCGAAATTTACCGCCAGCCATATCAACTTGATGGGATTGCTGATGGCGATCTCGCCGCGGAGATTCAGGTCTTCGTATTCACGCCCGGCATTGTCGATGTAATCGAGGATGCGAATGGCGGCATAATCCTGCCAGGTCAATCCCTCAAATGATTCCCGGCCCCGCTCAATTCCCTTGTAGAAACCATAGGCCACGGGCCTTTCTTTCAAGTAGCCTAAAATCCAATTTCTTACTCCGACCAGGGCTTCCGTTTCGTTGCGCGCATTGCGCATGACCTCCTCAAGCTTGGGATTTTCTTTCAGGAGTTTTTTTAGAAGTTTGTGGGATTTTACGGTAATGGCGATCCGGTCAAGTTTTTCGTTTTCAGTCATTGGGCCGCATCCTTCGCTTTCGCGGCATAGCCACATCGGGCACCACAAAAAAATCGGTTTTAGTCATGCTTGTATTTTGCGGGTGTTGATCTAAAATGTCAATATTCCGCATAACTAAATCAAAAATCAGCGTCGTTCATCTAGAAAAAATTCAATTGCTGAACTTCCGTCCCGGAAGATCCTTCCGAGCTTTTCGGTCAGAGATACTTGCACAATATCTCGATCAGGGCTTTTCTGGTGAAGGGCTTGGCGATGCTGTCGGTGAACCCATACTCCCACGGCCGTGAAACAATGGCATCGTCCGCGTAGCCGCTGGAGACGAAAACCGGTATTCGCACGTCTTTTTTTCTGATCTCCGCAACTGTCTCCCTGCCGCCCATGCCGCCCGGAATGTTCAGGTCGAGGATCATGGCTGCAAATGGCATCCCGTTCTGCCGGCTTTCATCGAAAAGCCGCAGGGCTTCCGTGCCGTCGGCCGCCAATACGATATCGTAGCCATGATACTGCAGCATGGCGCCGATCGCATCCCGCACTACCTCTTCGTCATCCATGATCAGAATGCGACCTGCGCTCTCCGCAGGAGCGGCGACCAAGTCCCCGGCAGTCTCTGAAGTCGGCTCGGAAGCCGGCAGGAATATGTGGAAGGTGCTGCCCTCTCCGGGTTCCGATTCGACCTCGATGCAGCCGCCGTGCTGATCGACAATGGAGTAGCTGGTCGCCAGGCCCAGGCCGCTGCCTTTTTGCTTGGTCGTAAAAAACGGATCGAATATCCTGCCGAGCAACTCCCTGGAAATGCCGACGCCCTTGTCGCAGATGGATATCCTGATATAACGGCCGGCCGGCAGCGCCCGGACTTCCCCTGCCCCGATCGTAACATTGCCGGCTGAGATTTTGATCGTACCGCCCATGGGCATGGCCTGCTGGGCGTTGATGACGATGTTGTAGATCACCTGCCCCATCTGGCTGGCATCGTAGGCGCAGGGCCAGAGGCCATCGGCAATGTCCAGCGCACACAACACATTGGAACCGCTGGAAACGAAGGCCGTGGCCTCGCCCAGGAATCGCTCCAGGGAGGATGTCTTGCGGACCGGGGCACCCCCTTTGGCAAACGTCAGGAGCTGTTGGGTAAGACTTCTGGCCCGGTTCATGGTTTTGAGCGTGGCGTCGAGATATCCGTTCAACTCAGCTTTGCCCGAGGCCGTCTGCGCCATTTCCACATAGCCATAAATGCCGCTGAGCAGATTGTTGAAGTCGTGGGCGATGCCGCCGGCCAGTTTGGCCAGGGATTCGAGCTTTTCTTTTTTTAGCAGCTCTGCTTCGGCGCATTTCTGCAGGGTAATGTCGCGCAGGTGTTCTATGATCCCCTTCAGGTTGCCTTCGTGATCGAGTATGGGATAGGAACGTACGTCCAGCCAGACGCCCATCTGCTCGAGGTATTTCTCCAGCTTGGCCGGCTTTTTCGTTCGGTAGGTCTCGGAGGTCGCGCATTGAGCGCACGGCTCATCCTGGCCGATCAGGTTATAGCACTTTTTCCCCTTGACGTCTTCAGGGCTGACGCCAAGGAAGCTATATCCGGCTTTATTGTAACGGATCACGCCGTGCCGCGTGTCCTGGATGCCCAGGATGTCGGGAACGGTGTTGAAAACACTCGAAAGCAGCACCTGCGCTTCTTCGTTTTCGTCACGTGCCGCCTTCCTGTCGCTGACATCGGAAAAGAAGCCGACGATGCAGTCGGTTCCGTCGATGACGACCCGCGCCGAGCTGATGTCGGCCCAAAAGACGCTGCCATCCTTGCGGCGGCAGGGAATGGATGCGGCCAGCTTAATATCGCCGCGGTTCAGCGCGGCAAAGGACTCCAGCACACCCAGCAAACTCTCGGCGGGATGGATGTCGCGGATGGTCAGGGAAAGCAATTTCTGCGAGGAAAAACCGAGCATCTGGCAGATGCTGGAATTGGCATAGCGTATTTTCCCGGTTTCCTTTTCAGCGATGAGGATGCCTTCAATCGCGCCTGCCAGCACCGCCAGGGTCAGTTCGCACGGCTTGGCCACGGCACTGGCCGGGCCGGCCTTGACGGTTTTTGAGGAGTTCTTGCCGGTAGACAAGTTTTTTCCAACGATCGGCTTCTTTACCTGTCGCGAACGAGTTTTGCGCTCACCCATCGCCTTCGCTGCAGCCATGCTTTTACTCCCCCAATGCCTGGCAAACCTTCTCCCGTGGTCGGAGACCTTGCGGTCCCATCTCTGTCACTCCGCCTAGAGCAGAATATTGCAGGTTATACCGCCAATGTCAAGCAACTGCCATGATTTCGGCCCAGGTTTCCGAATTTCCTGACCGCAAGATCAAATTCACTATTTATTTGTCAGCCTATTCTTCCCTGAACCTCTTCAGGTCCCCGGCCGCGAACGTCCATTCCGGTGTACGCAGCGTCGCACCAAAGTCAGCCGCATACCAGGGGCTCAATCGGGCGTCGTTGGGGTTGGCCAGCACCTGGATCTCCTGGGCCGGCATGTAGCTCTGGGCCAGGAGAAAAACATTCCGGCCGCTCTCTCTGTTTACGGCGGCGTCGACAACAATAACCGCGTGGCCGGGATGGCCGGGCTGGATAAAAACATCACCGATGTCCAGGTCCTCCCTGGAAACGATCTTGAGTTCCCTGGCCAGTGACGCCGTCCCGGCGTAGGCGAAAACCGTTTCCAGGTAGCGCCAAAAATTCTGGAAGCTGTCGCTGGAGGGCCCTGTTTGTTCCCAGCGAGCGTTGTTATCACTGACCGTGATGCGCTCGCCGCGTCGCCAGCGGCCGTATTCGGCCAGGAAGCCGCTGGTGAATCGGAAACGGATGTCGTCGTAGCGCCCCTGGGCAAAGAGGTATTCGGCCCGCAGGCGGATGACCGCGTCGGCACACTGGTGCAGGTCGCGACGGCCGTACCGCCCCGCTTCGACGGGGCCGATGGGCAAGTCGATCACAGCTACATAGACGCCGGAGTTGGGCTTGACCCGGCCGTCAAATAGTTTCACCACCGCACCATGGGGCTTCAGCGGCAAGCGGCGCAAATAGGCGGCGAAGGAGCCGTCCAGGGCGGGAACCCGTTCATATCCCGCAGGCACCCGGAAACGGGCCTCTACGGTCATCCCCAGCGGATCGATGAAGCCATTCGCATCCTGAGCCTGAACCGCCAGGATCAGAAAGAGTATTGCGGCGCTCACTCTCAATTCCATGATCATCGTGAATATTCAGGAAGTTCGCTTTTCTTTAACCTTGCACCGCGATTGGCCTGGGTCTCACCATGGCGGATCAGATAGATCATCTTCATTTATAGGACAATATAAGGCAGTTCAGTGCGCACACTGATGCGGCGGCCGCCATCTGCATCGGCTTCGATGCAGACAGCGACTGCTGTGGGCAACGCGAAATAGTCGGGCCCAAGGTACTGGGCCCATTCCACGGCCACAATGCCGGCGCCGATGTACTCATCGACCGGATTTTCCACCTGCTCCGGCATCAGGCCCAGGCGATAAAGGTCAAAATGGTACAGATCAAGCTTGCCGTTGTAAAGGTTCATCAGCACATAGGAGGGACTGACCACTTCCTCAACGGGGATATCAATTGCCGCGGCCAATCCCTTAATGAAGACAGTCTTGCCGGCTGCAAGCTCGCCGCTGACCAGTACGACCTCGTCGCCGCGCAGCAGGCGGCCCAGGCGTCGACCCAGGGCCAGGGTCTTTTCAGGAGCCGAAGAATTGAGATTGAAATTCATTTATTTTCAGAACGCTTTTGGGGATGAAAGCGATGATATCGCTGGCAATCAGTCCCATTTCACCGGTTTGCTGCGCAGCCAGGTCTCCGGCAAAGCCGTGCAGGAAGACGGCGGCGGCCAGGATCATTTCCATGGGATGTTTCGGATGGAATTGGGCCATAAAACCAGCGATCATGCCTGCCAGGACGTCGCCGCTGCCGGCAGTGGCCATGCCCGGATTGCCGGTCTGGTTGACCCAGACCCGGCCTGAGGGAGTCACCGTCAAGGTGTGCTGCCCTTTTAAAACAAGGAACACACTGTGTTTCATGGCAAATTCCCGGGCCAAGGTCAAGCGATCTCCTTGAATTTCCTTTATGGTTTTTCCGGTCAGCCGGGCGAATTCTCCGAGGTGCGGAGTCAGCACCAGCGGCCGCAAACCACTTGTTTGCAACAGACCGGGCTGGTCCTGCAGCACATTGAGGGCGTCAGCATCCAGGATGAGCGGCTGACGCGATTCCTTCAGGAGCAGTGAGACGGTCTTCAATGTAGAAAGCCGCGCGCCCATTCCCGGGCCGGCCAGGATGCAGGAGAAACCGCTCAATCTCCCGGAGAGCTCTTCAGGTTTTTCGCAAGCAAGGGTCATGACCTCAGGATGGGCCAGGACATAGAGGTCGCGATTGCTCATCGAGACAGCGGCTGTACAGAGTCCCGCCCCGGCTCTCAAGGCGGCGTAAGAAGCCAGGATGCCAGCCCCGGGTTTTTCCCCCGAACCAGCGATTACCAGCGCGTGGCCGAAGGACCCCTTATGCGCCGCCGCTTTACGCCTGGCCAACAGGACCTTGAAATCGGCAGGCTCAGTCAGGCGGATAAAGTGTTTTTCGTCGTTTTCCAAATCTTTGGGAATGCCGATGTCCAGGACGCGAATCCTGCCGCAGGCGGGGCTGCCATCGGCATTGAGGTGGGCCCATTTCAAACTGTGCAGGGCGGCTGTAATCCTGGCCCGGATGTGGATGCCGGCTTCGGGGGCGAAATCCTCGCCCAGACCCGAGGGGATGTCCACAGCGGCGACGGCAATGCCCGAGAGGTTGACCGCTTCAATAATCCCGGCGTACAATCCCGGGGCCAGGGGCTTGTCCAGTCCGGTACCGAAGATGGCGTCAACCAGGAAGGTTTCATTCACGTCGCAGGTCGCCAGGATTTTTTTCAATTTCAGGGCGGAAGTGATGATCTCAATATCACAGTCCTGGGCGCGGATGATATCGTAGTTGGTTCTGGCGTCAGGACTTATCTGATCGGGGGCAGCCAGGAGCAGGAAGCGTACGCCATAGCCCCGTTCCAGCAGCAGGCGGCCAATGGCCAGGCCGTCACCGCCGTTGTTGCCTTTGCCGACCAGCACCAGGCAATCAGGGAAGCGGTTGCGGGGGAATTCCGCCACGAATAAAGCGACGCAAACCTTGGCGGCATTCTCCATCAAAACGATGGACGGGATGCCGAATCTATCAATGGCGGAGCTGTCCACCACCCGCATCCAGGCCTTGAGCAGGATATTCATCACTCCCCGGTTTTGTTTTTCCCTTGCTTTGCCTTTTTGACGTTTTTCTTCTTGGGTGCTTCGGTCTCTTTCTTGACGATCTTGTCGAGCTGACTGGCGAAAATGCCACCGAAGCCGCCCTCGTCCTTATAAGCCACCTTAACCTCCTTGACCGGTTCCTTTCTCTCTTCCTCTTCCCTATCGATCATATTGTCGGTCAGGTCGTCCTGGCGGATCTGTTTCTTGATCTCGTCAAGCTCAATTTTTTCTTCCAAAATCTTTTTCTGCCCTTTCTTGACTGTCTTGGCAGGCTTTTCAACTGAAATCTTTTTTTTCTGCTTCTTCATCGCATCGGGCTTGACCGGCGCGTCGGCGAACGAGACATCCGCTTTGGCGAAGCTTTCCTTATCCTTGCCGAAAGATTTGCGGGCAGTGCTGCGGACGCGCCCATCCGTGGCCGGGGCATTTTCCTGCGCGGCAAAAATGGCTTCGGCGCGGCGCTGCGATTCCTTTTCCTCACGTAACTTCTCCTTCTGCCACATCTCCTCTTCGCGCTTCTTGCGATGCTCCTCGCGCAGCAGCCGGACCTCTTCCTTGACCTTAAGCTCTTCGTCAAGTTGCACTTTGCGTGACTCTTCACGCCGACGCTTCTGGTCCTCGATCAAGCCCTGGCGGCGCTGCTGCTCCTCTTCCTCGATCTCTACCACGGCGTCCGAATCCAAATAGAAGACGCCAGCCAGCTTTTCGGAAGGGATGAACTCCGGATTGCTCAGGATGACTTCTTCAACCAGCTTGAGATCGATGGGAGCAATCAGGTCGAGGATGTGATAGAGACGCAGGATGTGGATCTCGTAATTTTTTTCCCGGAAGCCGAATTCCAGGAATATCTTGTGAAACAACTTGTTGCCTGTCTCCACTTTGCGAAATTCTCCAATGCGCGAAGCCAGTGAATTAAAGACATCGGTTTCCAGGAAGATCTGCTTGTTGACCGCGACCAATGAGGCCAGCTTTTCACCGCTGGCCATGAACACCTTGTTAGCGGCGTCGTAGACGATCTTGTCGGAGATGGCCCCCTTCCTGGTGGTTTTGACCGTGAACTGGAATTCACCATCCGAGGTCTGCTCGAAAACAATAGTCATGCCCTGCAATGCCTTATAGCTTTCAAATATCTTGTCGAAACCCAGCAGCAGGTTCTCGTCCTGGAAAAAATAGAGGGTGTGCTGCTTGTGGGTGAAGGTATCAGCGGCTTCGATCTCAATGGCATCGCCAAAATTGTAGAGTCCGGGCTTCAAGCGCATGGCCCCTGAGGAAATCTCCCTTTGGGTCAGGAAATAGCGCGTTTCGCCTTCGCTGAAGATCTGTTCTTCGAACTTTTTCCTTTTCTGCAGCAGGTTCTTCCTGTCGCCGAAACTGAGCTTTACCAAAAAAGGATTGGCTTCACTGACCAGAACATTTTTTTTGATGTGATAGAGTACCGATATCAAGTGCCATTTCCCCCAGCCGCCGCCGCAGGTCTGCAGCAAGTCGATCTTGTACTGGCTGGTCATGATGTAATTCAAGGCGAAGCAGGTAGCGGCAAAGTCAGGCGCGGCCGGGTCAACCTTGCAGAAATTCTCGACAAAGAACTCAGTACTTTCCGAGGCCTGCCTGTCTTTCAGGAATTCGCGGATGGCATTGAAAACATCGGGCGCTATGGCTTTGAGGTTTTTCATGAGCAATACCTTGCCATTGATGAAGGCGATGCCGACTTCCTTGTTCAGCGCCGAGGTAAGCTTCTTGCGTAAAATGTTAAAATCGCGCTCGATAAGCGGTGTCTGGGTCTGGCGCGGGTCGTTATCGATCGAGATGTATTCGGCGTCACGGCAGGGCCTTCCCTGCTTGTGCGGCAGAAGCAGTTCTATCTTTTGCCTGACCAGGTATTCGGTGTATTTGCGGAAATCCGAAGTACCATCATAACTGAGGCTAATTTCGTCGCGGCCGCCCTGGTTGCGGGCCTCCTCGACCGTGAGAATCACACCCTGTTCCACGGCGACATATTTCTTATTGCCCACCGGTAACTGGCCCGGATACTCCTTGAAGATCAGGTCGCCCGCCTTGTATTCGCAGTCGGGATCGTAGACCTTGACCCGGCTTTTGCGGTCTTCCCGCGTCTTGAAAAGAGCCACCTGGTAAACGATATCCGCAAATTCCTGAGGCTGAGTTTTACCCTTGAGATGGTTCAGGATAAATTCGATATCATTGGCGCCGATATCCAGATTGGTTTCTATTTTATTGTCCACTCTGCTTATTCCCCCTTTAATTTTTTTGCGCCCGCGGTCGCGCCCTTGATTTTCATGTCCGCCCGGTTGCGTACGATCTTGGTGCCAGAGCGGTTGGCCAGGGCGGCCTTCAGCTTTTCGGCCGAGGTGATCAGCACCTCGCGGCCGCCGCCGTTGATGTAATCGATGGCAGCGGTGACCTTTGGTCCCATTGAACCGGGCGGAAATTGTCCCTGGTCCAACAGGCGCCGGGCCTGGTCCACATCCATACTGGCGATGGGACGGGCATTTTCCTTGCCGAAATTCTCCACCACCCGATCCACCCCGGTCAGAATGATAAACAGGTCGGCCTTGGCTTCCCTGGCGATCAGGGCCGAAGCGTGGTCCTTGTCGATGACCGCTTCGACGCCCTCGACCAGTCCCGAAGAATTGATGAAAACCGGGATGCCGCCGCCGCCGGCGGCGATGACGATGCTTCCCTTTTCCACCAGGGAACGGATGGCCCGCTTGGGAATGATGTCGATGGGCAGGGGAGACGGCACCACGCGGCGGAAACCGCGGCCGGCATCCTCGACCATCTGCCACTTGTTCTCTTTCTTTAACTGGGCGGCCCGGAAACTGTTGTAAAACGGGCCGATGGGCTTGGTGGGTTTCAGGAAAGCTCCGTCCTCACGGTCCACCACCACCTGGGTCAGCACCGTGGCCACTTCCTTGTCGATGGAGCGCTTGCGCAGTTCGTTGATGAGGGCCCGTTCCAGCATATAGCCCATGCTGCCTTCGGTCATGGCGTCGCAAACATCCAGGGGGAAAGCGGGGATGGTGTTGGCCGCCGCCTCCATCTGCAGCAGGATGTTGCCTACCTGGGGGCCGTTGCCGTGGACGATGATCAGTCCATAGCCCTTGCGGATAATTTCGACCATCAATTGGGCCGCTTTCTGGGCGTTGCGGTACTGTTCCTTGACCGTGCCCTTCTGCCCGGCTTCCAGCATGGCATTGCCCCCGAAGGCGATCAAAGCAAGTTTATTTCTCATTTTCTCCCAACCCAAAATTAAGCGGGGCAGCCGCTCCCGTCAGAACGGCCGCCCCATGCCGGATGGTTGCGGCTTTATTTCTTGAACTTCTTTTTCAGGATGTCTTCCAGGGTCGGCTTGCCGATCACCTGGAGTTCGTAGCCGACGCGGACCGTGGGTTTCTTGAACTTGACGATGCGGCCCAGGTCGATAGGCGTGGCGATGATGATCAGGTCGCAGGGCACCTTGTTGATGGTCGTTTCCAGGTCCTTCATCTGCTTGGCGCCGTAGCCCATGGCCGGAAGCAGCACGCCGATATCGGGATATTTCTTGAAGGTTTCGGCGATGGTGCCCACAGCATATTCACGGGGATCGACCAATTCGGCGGCGCCGTATTTCTCGGCGGCCATGACACCGGCCCCGTACTGCATTTCACCGTGGGTCAGGGTGGGGCCGTCTTCGATGACCAGCACTCGCTTGCCGCGGATCTTCTCGCTGTCCTTCACCTGCAGGGGGGAAGCCGCATCGACCACGATGGCGCCGGGATTGAGTTCGCGAATGTTGTCCCGCACTTCCAGGATGTTTTCCAGGTCGGCAGTGTCGATCTTGTTGATGACAATGACGTCGGCGCGGCGGAAATTGACTTCACCCGGGTAATATTCGCGTTCGTGCCCAGCCCGGTGCGGGTCAACCACCACGATCTCCAGGTCGGACTTGTAAAAGGGGAAATCATTGTTGCCGCCGTCCCAGAGGATGACATCGGCGACTTTTTCGGCTTCGCGCAGGATGGCGCCGTAATCAACGCCGGCAAAGACGATGACGCCGTTCTCAATGTGGGGTTCATATTCCTCCATCTCCTCAATGGTGCACTTGTGTTTGCGCAGGTCGGCCTTGGTGACGAACTTCTGCACTTTCTGGGCCACCAGATCGCCATAGGGCATGGGGTGGCGGACAGCGGCCACTTTCTTGCCCATGCCGATCAGGATCTGGCTGACACGACGCGTGGTCTGGCTCTTGCCGCAACCGGTGCGCACGGCACAAACCGAAACCACCGGCTTGCTGCTCTTAATCATGGTTTCTCTGGGTCCGAGCAGGATGAAATTGGCACCGGCGGCCATGACTTCCGAGGCCTTGTCCATGACATAGGTGTGGCGGATGTCGCTATAAGCGAAATATACGTCTTCGATATCCAGTTTTTTGATCAGTGGGATCAGTTCAGTTTCCGGGTAAATGGGAATGCCCTGGGGATAATACTCCCCGGCCAGTTCCCTGGGATATTTGCGGCCTGCGATATCGGGAATTTGCGTGGCGGTAAAGGCCTTTACCCGCACATCCGGGTTGTTCCGGAAAAAAGTATTGAAATTATGAAAATCTCTTCCTGCAGCACCCATAATTAAGGCGTTTCGCATCTAATCCTCCTGTATGTGTAGTTATTTTCAGTTTGTGGAAATGAAGTATAAGTATAATCAATATTGGCATTGATGTCAATGATTCAGAGCCTGTTTGCATAGGTTTTAAAGGGAAAAAGGTTCGAAATTGCAGAAATTTACATGCAGTGCATAGCGGGTTTCAAGAAAAATTGCAAATCTCAAGCACCAAATTCCAATGACCAAATGAGCCAAACAAAGAAGAGAAACAAAAAAAGGCTTTCGTTTAGGATATTGGGATTTGGAATTTTATTTTGCCTCGTTACGCGTTACTTGTCACTCGTCACTTCTTCTCCCCAACGCCGAGTGCATTCCACCCAATCACTTTTCTTGACGAAACCAAGCCATTTTCATATACTGCATGCATGAAAGACAACAATGCGGCCTGCGGCGAACCTATTCTGGTCACGGGCGGAGCCGGCTACATTGGCTCACACGTGGTACGCGACCTGGGGGAACGCGGCTTCCGCCCGGTTGTATTGGACAACCTTTCCTCAGGACATAGCGAAGCTGTGCTCTGCGGCGAACTTATCCGCGGCGATGTCGCCGACAGCGAACTGGTCGGCTCGATCCTGCGCAAATTCGCCATTCGCAGCGTTATGCATTTTGCCGCTTTCATTCAGGTAGGCGAATCGGTCAGCCAGCCCCTGAAATACTACGAGAACAACTCCTTCAACTGCCTGCGCCTGATCAGGGCCTGCCTGGAAAACGGAGTGAAAAACTTCATCTTTTCCTCGACCGCCGCGGTCTATGGCATGCCCACAAAGGTCCCGGTTGACGAAAAAGCCCCACTGCTGCCCATCAACCCCTACGGCGGATCAAAACTGGTCAGCGAAATGCTGCTGAGCGACGCCGCCGCCGCCAACCCCGGCTTTCGCTATGTAGCTTTACGCTATTTCAACGCCGCCGGCGCCGACCGCCAGGCGCGGATCGGCCAGGACTACCGCCAGCCCACCCACCTGCTGACCCGGGCCCTGAAAACCGCCCTGGGACAGTTTCCCAAGCTGGAAGTGTTCGGGACTGACTACCCAACCCCCGACGGAACAGCCATTCGCGACTACATCCACGTCGACGACCTGGCCGCCGCCCATTTGCTGGCACTCGAATTCCTGAAGACGGAAAAACAGAGCCGGATATTCAACTGCGGTTACGGCATCGGCCACTCGGTGCTAGACGTGGTGGCCGCGGCCAAAAGGGTCAGCGGCATCGACTTTCCTGTGCTCCACGCCGCTCGCCGTCCCGGCGACCCGGCCGCCCTGATCGCCGAGGCCGGACTGATCAGCCGCGAACTTGGCTGGAAGCCGGATGTGCCCCGTCTGGACGATATCGTAGCCAGCGCCTGGAACTGGGAGAAAAAACTGGCCGCAGGCAAGCCTTGAAAATTAAATTTTTCACCATCCTCTGGCTGGCCTGCTTGACGCTCGCGGCGGCCAAATACCCGCCCAACCTGCAGTGGCGTGAGATCAACCGCGGCGCTATCACGATCATCTTTCCTGCTGAATGTTGGCAGCAGGCCGAAACCGCGCTGGCCAGGGCCGAAAGCGCTTATGAAAAACTGGCTGCTTTCTGGCACGAACAACCCCGGGGCAGGATACGCATCATCCTCAACGACAGCACTGACGAAGCCAACGGCTTCGCTACTTTTTTCCCCTTCAACCTGGTCGGGGCCAACCTTGGCGAGCCGCCGCCCGATTCGCAACTGGCCGCGAACCACAGCTGGCTCGACCTGGTCCTGACCCACGAGCTGACCCACATATTCAATCTGAACTCCGCCGCCAAGCCGTTCCTCATTCTGCGCCGGGTGTTCGGCAGCCAGCCGGCCCTTTATCCGGCTGTACAATTGCCGCCCTGGGTCATCGAAGGACTGGCCGTATATGGCGAATCACGCTTCACGGAAGACGGCCGCCTCAACCACCCGCCCTATGCGCTGATGCTGGGTGCGGCCCGCCGCGACAACCTGTTCCCCGACTGGCAGCGGCTGGGCGGCATGCCGGCCGCCTGGCCCGGGCCCACGGCCAAATACCTTTTCGGCGCCGGGTTCATGCAATTTTTGGCCGATAAATACGGAGCCGCCAACCTCAGGCAATACCTGTTGCGGGCGACCAGCCGCCTGGTCCTGCTCAGCAGCAGCCGCGATTT
>JALHTJ010000076.1 GCA_022865785.1 Candidatus Aminicenantota bacterium | reverse complement strand
TGATTTTGCGCATAGAGAGATTTTAAGAGAAACTGAGTGGGATTGTCAAATCACCGAAGCCTTCAGGGAAGGCGCGGAAAAACCCTTTAAAAGCTTGTTTCTCAAGGCGATGAACCTGTCAAATTATTTGATCTGCCTTGAAAAGTCCGCTAAAAAGCGAACCACACACCCATGTTGTTTTGGAAATTGCATTTCAAACAAATTAAGTTATAATCCACTCATGAGCAAAATTCCCTCCATCCTCCAGCCGGCACTAAGCAAACAGGAGATCAACCTGCTTCCCATCAAAAAATATGCGGGAGTGGTCAAAATGGTCGCCAGCGATGAACAACTGCGGGCCGTGCTGCCCGAGCTCTCGGCAGAAAGGGTCCTGGGCTTCGACATCGAGGTCAGGCCGACCTTCAAGAGCGGCGACCATTTTCCGCCCGCCCTGGTGCAGATGGCAGGCAGAAAAAAAGTTTTCCTGGTGCAGCTGAAAAAACTGCATTCCCTGCACCTGCTGGCCGGGTTGTTTGCTAATCCTAAAATTATCAAGGCCGGTGTGGCTGTGACCGGTGATATCCAAAAGCTCCATGAAGTGATGCCTTTCACTCCCGCCGGTTTCGTCGAACTTGCAAAAATGGCCGCCAAGGCTGGCATCAAGGCCATGGGGGTGCGCACCCTGGCCGCCCAACTGCTGGGCTTGCGCATTTCCAAGGGGGCGCAGTGCTCCAATTGGGAGCGCTCAGAGTTGACTCCGGCCCAAATCACATACGCGGCCACCGACGCCTGGGTATGCCGGGAATTATTTCTGTTTCTGGAAAAAACGGCAGCGCGGGTCACAAAATGAGGTATGCCAACCTTTCTTATGCTGGGGGAAGTTAATGAAACTTTCTGCCAATAAAACAAAGATCATCTGCACAATCGGACCATCGTCGGAATCTCCCGCAGTGATGGAAAAGATGATCGGGGCCGGGATGAATGTAGCCCGGCTCAATCTGGCGCACGGCCATGCGGGTGTTCATGAAAAAAACATTGAAAATCTTCGTTTGGTTGCTCGCTCAAGCGGGCGACGCTTGGCCATCCTGGCCGATCTTCCGGGTCCCAAGATCCGCATCGGTATTTTAAGGGAACCGCTCGATCTGAAGACAGGTGACCATGTCGTCCTGACAACCGGGAAACCCTCCGCTGATGCCTTACATATCCCGGTAAATTTTGACCGTCTCCCTCAAGTCGTAAAACCGGGGGATATCATATTTCTAAACGATGGCTTCATCCAGCTCGAAGTATCGGCAATAGACCGCAAGGAGGTCCGCTGCCAGGTCCTGGTCGGGGGCGAACTGCGCTCAGGCAAGGGCCTGAACCTACCGGGCAAGGCACTCGGCATCAGCGCTTTCACCGACAAGGATGCCGATTGGCTGCGCTTTGCTTTTTCCCAGCAACTGGATGCCCTGGGCCTCTCTTTTGTCGAATCGGCTGCCGACATCATTGCCGTGCGCCAGGCGGCAGCTTGCATGGGTTATCAGCCATTTATCATTGCCAAGATCGAGCGCTTGCGAGCCCTCGACAATATGGCGGAAATCCTTGAAGCGGCAGACGGGATCATGATCGCCCGAGGAGACCTGGGAGTGGAAATCCCGATCGAACAAATCGCCGTGGTGCAGAAGCAGCTTGTTTTTCAAGCCAATCTTCTGGGAAAGCCGGTGATAACGGCTACGCAAATGCTGGAATCCATGACCGCAAATTATCGGCCTACCCGAGCCGAAGTCACGGATGTGGCCAACGCCATCCTGGACGGGACGGACTGTGTCATGCTCTCGGAGGAAACGGCGCTGGGAAAATACCCGGTTGAAGCCGTCGCCATGCTGGCAAAGATTGCCGAAGTTACCGAGCCGCAAAGGCCAGGCGCCCGCGCCCGGGAAACCCTGCAAGCCCAAGTCGGCCAGGGCAAAGCCAGTCATACGGATGTGATCGCTTTAAGCATGGAAACCATCCTGCAAGGGGTCGCTCTGGCCGCCGTCATGGCGCCCACACTCAGCGGCGCCACGGCCAGGAATATTTCCCGCTTCCGGCTGCCTCTCTGGATTGCGGCCGTGAGCCCCAACGAAAGCACCTGCCAGCAAATGCAATTTTCCTACGGCATCCACCCCGTACATGAAGCCGATCCGCCCGCGGATTGGAAGACTTATGCCGGAAATTGGCTGCAAAGCCATGGAGTGAAAGGAAATATTGTCCTGCTTATCGAAGGACCATCCCCAAAGAATCCAGGAGCGAATTACATGCTGGAAATGATCGATCTCGAGCGCCCACCGCAAACATAGAGAAAACGGGCCATTTCCTCCATATAGCGATGCTGCCAGCAAACAAATATTATGGACGGGTCTAAAACGGAATGATTTCGGGGGGATTGGCCGGGGAAATCCTTTTTTTTCGGCCATAGAAAAAATCGTCAAGGAGAAGAGCCAGCTGTTGGTTGATAGGGTTTCGCGAAACATAAAAACGAACCAGGCGATGCAGCAGGGTGTCGGGTTTGGTGTAGGGACAGGAACGAATGCACAGCGCACAATCGGTGCCGATCTGCTTCCAGAAAGCATAACAACTCTCTTGCTTGATGGACCAGTGCCGGAAAGACCGCGAATGAGGTTCTTCGTCATTGGCGATGGCCCGGGTCGGACAATTGTCGGCGCATTTTTTGCAGATACGGCAAAAAGTATCGGCATGAATGGCACGTTTTGGTGTGGGCTCAAGTTCCAGTTCGGTGCTGACCACCGACAAACGGACACAGGGACCGAACACAGGGTGGATCAGCAATCCCAGTCGCCCCAGTTCGCCCAGGCCGGCCTCAACAGCCAGCGGGACGCAAAGGACTTCGTAGTTGCCGTCAGTATGGGCCCGGGCCCGATAGCCGAGGCCGCGGATATATTCGGCGATGATGGCTGCGATCTTGGCCGACTCGACATACTGCCGGGCCGACTCCAGAATAACCGGCAGGGTCGGAGACTTGGCGATCATCCGCCAGTCCATGGCCACCACGATGACCACGGCCGAACCCCGGGCCGCAGCGATCGCTTCTCCCCAGTTCTCGGCCCGGCGGCCGGCATGGCTGTAGAAATGATGGGGCTGCAGGCGGGCGATGCCGACGTCGACGGCCCCGAAATAACGGGCCGTGCGCATGATCCCAGCGCGGATGATGGAGGGATCCAGCGATTTTTTTTCAGCGGCCGCTTCCCCGGTGCCGGCCGCTCTCGTCCGTTCCAGATAGGAAAAAGCGGCGCCGAAGACCGGGGAAAAGTAGGGGGAGTCATACACGTGGCCCTCTTGCCCCAGTTCAGGCCGGGAGTGGATTTTTTCATCCCCCTCACGCAAGTGGGGATTTTGCGCATAATATTGCTCTGCCTGGGCGGCATTGAACTTCAATTGGTTGCGGGAGAACATGTGGTCGCGTTCATCGGCGCGATCGATACGGCTCAGATCGGGCTCGACCGCGGCCGGGAAAAATTTGAGCAGCGATAGGGCGATAAAAATGAACAGC
>JALHTJ010000006.1 GCA_022865785.1 Candidatus Aminicenantota bacterium | reverse complement strand
GTACCGCGTCCCTGCCCAAGACTATCTGGCCATTCCCGACGAAACCCTGATCTGCCGCTGCGAGGATGTGACCATGGGCGAGCTGCGCAAGGCCGTGGCCAACGGCTACGACACTCCGGCAACCTTGAAGATCGCCCTGCGCACGGCCATGGGCGACTGCCAGGGCCGCACCTGCGGACCGATCGTCTACGACATCCTGGCCGCCCTGACCGGCCGTTCCCAGGCCGAAATGACACCGCTGGTGGTGCGGCCGCCGGTCAAGCCCGTGACCATCGATTCCTTGGCGAGTTTTTCTGAATAATTCAAGCAATCGAATTCAACTCCTCCCTTCTCACTTCTTCTCTTTCCCCTCTCTTTGGGAAGAGATACGCATCGCCATGTTGAGGCCTTGCGAAACATATAGCGATGCCACTCCGCAATGCGGAGGGGGTTAGGGGGTGAGTTGATTATCGTCTCCAACTCATCCCTTCTCACTTCTTCTCTTCCCCCTCTCTTTGGGAAGAGATACGCATCGCCATGTTGAGGCCTTGCGAAACATATAGCGATGCCACTCCGCAATGCGGAGGGGGCAGGGGGTGAGTTGATTATAAATGATTTTAAAACTCCGCATGCTCCGTCCTGCTGATGATCTCTTCCTGCAGGTCGGGGCCCAAATCCACGAAATAGTCGCTGTAGCCGGCCACGCGCACGATCAGGTCACGGAATTTATCAGGGTGCTGCTGGGCGGCGCGCAGGGTAGCGGCATCGACCACATTGAACTGCAGGTGATGGCCGTTCATGGCGAAATAGGTGCGCACCAGCTGCCCGAGGCGGACGATGCCGTCTTCCCCGGCCAGCAACTGCGGGGTGAATTTCTGGTTGAGCAGGGTGCCGCCGGTGCGCAGGTGGTCGATCTTGGCCGCCGACTTGAGCACGGCCGTCGGCCCCTGGCGGTCGGCGCCCTGGACCGGCGAAATTCCTTCGGAAAGCGGCTCGCCGCTCCGGCGCCCGTCGGCGGTCGCCCCGGTCTTTTTGCCGAAATAAATATGCACGGTAGTGGGCAGCAGGTTGATGCGGTAGCGGCCGCCGCGCATGTTGGGCCGGTCGTCAACGGCGCGGAAATAGATCTCGAATATTTCCCGGGTGATGTCATCGGCAGCGTCGTCGTCATTGCCGTAGCGCGGCGTCTTGTTTTGCAGCAGCAGCCGCGTTTTCTCGGCGCCGCGGAAATCAAGGCGCATGGCCTCAAGCAGTTGTCCCATGGCCAAATCTTTCTTTGTGTACACATGGTGATGGATAGCGCTCAAGGCGTCGCTGATCGTTCCCAGGCCGACCCCCTGGATGTAGGAGGTGTTGTAGCGGGCGCCGCCGTCGTGGTAGTCCCGGCCATTGGCGATGCAGTCATCTATGAGCAGCGACAGGAAAGGCACGGGCAGGTCGCGGGCGTACAGGCGGTCTATGACATTGCTGCCGCGGACCTTGATGTCTATAAAATATCCCAATTGTTTCTCAAAAGCAGCCATCAGGGCTGTGAAATTGGCGAATTTCTCAGGGTTCCCCGTTTCCAGACCTATTTTTTTAGCGCTCAGCGGGTCGCGGCCGTTGTTCAGGGTGAGCTCCAGGACCTTGACAAGGTTGAAATAGCCGGTCAGGATATAGCTTTCGCGGCCGAAGGCACCGGTCTCCACGCAACCGCTGGCCCCGCCGCGCCGGGCGTCGGCCAGGGATTTTCCCTGGCGCAGCAATTCGGCCACGATGGCTTCGCAATTGAACAGAGACGGCTGCCCGAAGCCGGTGCGTACGATCTGCAGCGCCCGGTGCAGGAAGGCCTCGGGGCTTTTTTTGCTGACCTGTACCATGGCACTGGGCTGCAGCAACCGCATCTCTTCGATCACGTCCAGGATCAGGAATGAAACTTCGTTGACACCGTCTTCACCTTCGGCGGTCAGGCCGCCGCTGTTGATCAGGGCGAAATCCGTGTAGGTGCCGCTTTCCTCGGCGGTGACCCCGACCTTGGGCGGCGAGGGATGGTTGTTGAATTTGATCCAGAAGGCCTGCAGCAGTTCGCGGGCTTTTTCTCTTGTAAGGCTGCCGT
>JALHTJ010000005.1:10000-12907 GCA_022865785.1 Candidatus Aminicenantota bacterium | reverse complement strand
TTTCTATCCACCATCCACCGTCAACCTTGCACCATGTTCCAATGATTATTTAACCCTTCCCTTGATACTGGTATAATCTCTGCATCATGAACTACTTCCTGTCCAACCTCTTCCGCGACAAGGTGCTCTGGGCGGCCCTCGGCCTGGGTGTTGTCGCCGCATTGAATCTCGTCGACTTTTTGAGTTTCGCATTCGCGGCGCCCGGGTTTTTTAATATGTGGGTGATCAAGATCACCATCGGTGCCGCTGTTGCCGGGACGATCGTTTATGCCTTGTTCCTGAATCGCCGGGACAAAAGATCACGGCAATTGCATGATCTGCTGCCCGTTTTCCAGGCCGATAGACGCGCCTATTTTGAAAAAATGGTGGCCGCCGACCCGGAATTTCAGACCTTTTGCCATGAATGCCGCCATTACGACCCTGGACGCCGCCGCTGCCTGCTGATCTTGCATGAGCGCAAGGTCCGCATCAAGCTTCAGCCCGAGGATGTCTTCAGTTACTGTTTGTATTGGAACCTTGAGAATCATCCTGTTCTGCAATTAACCGGGAGGGTGAAAGAGTGGAAAGGGGAACCCCATTGAACCGGGTTTTGCCTTGTCTCTTCAACTTCTATTATCCATCTACATGCAAAAAAAAATTTAAGCGATCTTTTTTTGAGATTAATTCATAAAAATGTTATTTAAGAATTGAAACTTTCAAATTGGAGGCAAACATGAAAAAGAAAATGTTAGGAATGCTTGTATTGATTTGGGTAGGAACGGCATTGGCCGCCTACGGGCAGTCGGTCACTGTCACCGCGCCCAACGGCGGCGAAAGCTGGACCATCGGCGAGAGGGAGAATATCACCTGGACCCATTCTGTGGTCAGCGGCAACGTGCGCATCAACCTGGTCAACGCCGCTGGCGGAGTGGTCGGCACCATCGCCACTGTGCCGGTCGCCGACGACCGCTATAACTGGACCGTGGGCACTCTGGCCTCAGGTTCAGCGCCAGTCGGCGAATATCTGATCGGACTTTTCGTCGCCAGCGCGGATGTCGACGACCGCAGCAATGCCACATTTTCCATTGTCGCCGGCGGAAGTCCGCCTCCCGCACCCACTGTCACTGTGACCTCTCCCAACGGCGGTGAAAATTGGGAACTCGGGAGCAGCCATCCCATCACCTGGGATCAAACCAACTTGACCGGGACGGTGAACATCGACCTGCTGAACGGCGGCACGGTTCTGGGCCGTATTGCCAGCGGCCGGGCTGCATCACCCGGTTCCTATCCCTGGACCGTGGGCGATTATTCCGGGGGCCGGGGCACGGTGCGCGGCGGCTACCGCGTCCGCGTGCAGCACAGCTCGGGAACACCCAGCGATGATTCCAATCGCGATTTCAGCATAGCCCAGGCCGGCACGGAGCCTGAGCCCCCGCCCCAGGGGGGCAATGATCTGACCATCAGCAAGATCTACCTGGAGCAGCGATCCAGCGGCAAGGGCATCCGCCTGCGCGTCACCGACCTCCAGGGCGACTTCAATGGCTGGGTGGTTTTTTCGACTTTCACAGGGAAAATGGGGCTGGGCAATGCCGTCAAGGAGCGCCGCCGCCTTGAGCTGCGCCGCGGCGTTCCCGCCTGGGTGAACCTGGCCAATCTGAACGGCAGTTATTTCCGCAACGAGTGCAGCTTGTCCTATGTTTTCCAGGTCAATCCCGATCACGAAGTGGTTGAAACCAATTACGACAACAACCGCGTCAGCATGAGCCTTTTCTGGAACTCCACCCATGACGGCCGGGTCTTCCCGGTGCAGCGCATTGGGCGCAACTATACCGAAGCCTGTGAGGCCTGCGCGGTGGTGATTCGTCCGGCCGATGTCGAAAGCGTTACCGGCAACCGGGTGCGCATCCGCCTGGAGATTACCGTACGCAATTGCGGCAACTCGACGATCGAGAGCGGCACGGTCAAGGTCTTCCAGACCTGGACCTATCGCACCACCACCGGCAGGGAAATGGATGGCGGCGGTCAAATCGACAGCGTTAGCGTCGGAGACATGGCCCCGGGGAATTTTCGCATCCTGAATCGCACCGTGACCCTAGAACGCCAATCGAGCAGCAATTTGTCCATATATTTTGATTGCGGCGAGAGCGGTTCGCTCGACAGCAACAACCATTTCCATTTTCATCCGAACTTCATCGGCTTCTAAGCCTATTCCCGGGGGGTGGCTTGCAGCAAGCGCCCCCCGGGGAAGAAAAAATATTACGATTGAAGACAGTTTGCAAACTGGAATCGGATTTTGAGGGCCAGGTCTTCGGGATTCGGGGATTGATTTGATAAATTTGGATCACAGTTTTTGCGATCATACTTATACATCCTCCATTCAATTTCCTTGATCCCCCCCCTTACAAAGGGGGGGGCGAAGGCGGGGGATAAACTTGTTTGGGCTTACTTACGCCTTGACATCGAATTTCCTTTTAGGCAATATTCATAACGGAGTGATTGCCAATACAATGATGAATATGAGGTGCTTTCATGAAAAAAATACTGCTCACTTGTTTGTTATTTACCGTTATATCGGGATTCTCCGTTTTTGGTTCGGCTGAGGAGGGGCTGATGGCCGACCTGGTCCTGTACAACGGCAAGATATTCACCGTGGACGCGAGTCAACCGTGGGCGACTGCCGTAGCCATCCGTGACGGTAAATTTGTTGCGGTGGGCAGCGATGCGGAAGTGAAAAAATTGATC
Organism: Candidatus Aminicenantota bacterium; assembly: GCA_022865785.1. Classification (GTDB taxonomy): domain Bacteria; phylum Acidobacteriota; class Aminicenantia; order UBA2199; family UBA2199; genus UBA2199. Next base: position 10,186 of record JALHTJ010000005.1, on the reverse strand, counting down.
GGCAAAGATACGGAGATGGTTGACCTGAAAGGCAGGCTGGCCCTGCCCGGATTCAATGACGCCCACCTCCATTTTGCCAGCGGCGGACTCTATTTGCTGGGCATTGACCTGCGCCCGGCCCGCGACGAAAAAGAATTTGGTTCTATTTTAAAGGGATATATATATAAGCTGCCCAAAGGGGAGTGG
>JALHTJ010000005.1:0-5000 GCA_022865785.1 Candidatus Aminicenantota bacterium | reverse complement strand
GGTCAACATTCCTGCACCACTTCGAAAACGTTATACCAACGTGGGGACACAGCAGGCTAAGCAGACCGTACCGCTGGTCGAGTACGGCCGATGACAAGGGTAGCCTCAACTAAATCAGAGGCGTCATCCCAAGGTAGTCGGGGAAATTCGGTTTTTACCGGGTGAACCTGCTGAGGTCATACTGTCAAGAAAAGCCACTAGGAAGGATTCGGGGTGTCCGTACCGTAAACCGACACAGGTAGACGGGAAGAATATTCTCAGGCGCACGTGTGATGTCTCCTTTAGGAACTCGGCAAATTAACTCCGTAACTTCGGAAGAAGGAGTGCCTCGCTAGGGTTAAATTTTTAGCAATAGAGATTGAAGCCCGAGGAGGCCGCAGAGAATTGGCCCAAGCGACTGTTTAACAAAAACACAGGACTCTGCTAAAACAAAAAATTGATGTATAGGGTCTGACGCCTGCCCGGTGCTGGAAGGTTAAAAGGAGGGGTCATCCCCGTAAGGGGAGAAGCTCTGAATTGAAGCCCCAGTAAACGGCGGCCGTAACTATAACGGTCCTAAGGTAGCGAAATTCCTTGTCGGGTAAGTTCCGACCCGCACGAAAGGCGTAACGACTTGGGCGCTGTCTCAAGGAGATGCACGACGAACTTGTAGCATGGGTCAAGATGCCCATTACCCGCTGCTGGACAGAAAGACCCCGTGAACCTTTACTGCACCCTAATATTGAATTTTGGTGCGGTATGTCCAGGATAGGTGGGAGGCTTTGAAGTTCCGACGCTAGTCGGGATGGAGCCGTCCTTGGGATACCACCCTTATCGTATTGGAATTCTAACCCTGACAGTATATCCTGTCGGGAAACAGTGTTAGGCGGGTAGTTTGACTGGGGCGGTCGCCTCCAAAATCGTAACGGAGGTGCCCAAAGGTATTCTCAGGCTGTTTGGAAATCAGCCGTAGAGTGTAAAGGCATAAGAATGCTTAACTGTGAGACCGACAGGTCGAGCAGATGCGAAAGCAGGGCTTAGTGATCCGGTGGTTCTGTATGGAAGGGCCATCGCTCAACGGATAAAAGGTACTCCGGGGATAACAGGCTTATAGCGTCCAAGAGCTCATATCGACGACGCTGTTTGGCACCTCGATGTCGGCTCATCACATCCTGGGGCTGGAGCAGGTCCCAAGGGTTCGGCTGTTCGCCGATTAAAGTGGTACGTGAGCTGGGTTCAGAACGTCGCAAGACAGTTCGGTCCTTATCCACAGTGGGCGCAGGAGATCTGCGAGAATCTGTCCCTAGTACGAAAGGACCGGGATGGGTAAATCTCTGGTAATCCAGTTGTTCTGCCAAGGGCATAGCTGGGTAGCTACATTTATTCTGGATAACCGCTGAAAGCATCTAAGTGGGAAGCCAATCTCAAGATAAGATCTCCCCTCTCGCAAGAGAGCTGAAGACCACTCGTAGACGACGAGTTTGATAGGCTGGATGTGTAAGGCCCGTAAGGGTTTAAGCTAACCAGTACTAATCGGTCGTGAGCCTTAATCATAAAGTTTATTGAGCTTCAGGACCCGACAAATCTAATAGAGCAACATTGATAGGAAGTAGGCAATATTCCCGGTGACCATAACGAAGAGGCCACACCCGGTCCCATTCCGAACCCGGAAGTTAAGCTCTTCAGTGCCGATGATACTGCTCTGGCAACGGAGTGGGAAAGTAGGTCGTCACCGGGTTTTTTTTAAAACAAACATTTGGATTTCTCAAATCAATTACAAAAATCCCTGAAGATTCCCCAAAAAACTCTTGACCTGCACACTATTTTCGTGGTATAAGTACTATTCCGTTCTGAAAATTAGGGAAATCTTTACAAAATAATCCTTAAAATTTGTACAGGAGGAAATTTGCCTACAATTAATCAGTTAGTCCGTCTGGGCAGAAGCCGTGTGAGCGAGAAGAGCAAATCGCCAGCGCTACAGAACTGTCCGTTGAAAAGAGGTGTCTGCACCCGCGTGTTCACCACCAATCCCAAAAAGCCCAATTCAGCCATGCGCAAAGTAGCCAGGGTTCGTTTGACCAATGGCATTGAAGTGACCGCATATATCCCCGGCGAGGGGCACACACTGCAGGAGCACTCTATCGTGCTGGTGCGCGGCGGCAGGGTCAAAGACCTGCCCGGCGTTCGCTACCACGTTGTGCGCGGCGCCAAGGACACCACCGGGGTGGAAAACAGGCAGAGAAGCCGTTCCAAGTACGGCGCCAAGCGTAAAAAAGGGACTCAGGAGAAATAAATGCCGAGAAAAAAAATCACCAAGAAAAAAGAGATCCTGGTCGATCCCCTGTACAATTCCTCCATCCTGGCCAAGCTGATCACCAAGGTCATGTTCAGCGGCAAGAAGAATATTGCCCAGCACATTGTCTACGGGGCCATGGATTCCATCATGGAAAAGATAAAAGAAGATCCCCTGAAGGTCATCACCAAGGCCATTGAAAATATCCGCCCCCAGATGGAGACCCGTTCCCGCCGTGTCGGCGGCGCCACCTATCAGGTGCCCATGGAAGTGCGCAAGGAAAGGTCTTATGCGCTGGGCATCCGCTGGCTGGTGCTGAATGCCCGCGAGCGCGGTGGCAGATCCTTCCGTGAAAAGCTTGTCGGGGAGATTCTCGATGCTTACGGTGAGAAGGGCGGTGCCATCAAGAAAAGGGAAACGGTGCACAAGATGGCCGAATCCAACCGCGCCTTTGCCCATTACCGCTGGTAAGCCGGAGCTGCTTCGAGGAATGAAATAAAATGAGAACGGTTGCCGTGGACAGAATTCGCAATATCGGCCTGATGGCCCACATCGACGCCGGTAAGACCACGACCACCGAGAGAATTCTGTACTACTCCGGGGTGACCTATAAAATGGGCGAAGTTGACGCGGGCACGGCCGTCATGGACTGGATGGACCAGGAGCAGGAGCGGGGCATCACCATCACTGCCGCTGCTACCACCTGTTTCTGGAATGACTGCCGCATCAACATCATCGACACGCCCGGGCACGTGGATTTCACCGCCGAAGTGGAACGCTCGCTGCGGGTGCTGGACGGAGCCATCATCGTATTGTGTGGTGTAGGCGGCGTAGAGCCCCAGACCGAAAAGGTCTGGTTCCAATCGGTAAAATACCGCATCCCCAAGATCGCCTATGTGAACAAAATGGACCGCGTCGGCTCCGATTTTTTTGACGTGGTCGCACAGATCGAAAACAAATTCAAGATAGTTACCCTGCCGCTGCAGCTGCCGCTGGGCACGGAAGATTCTTTTTCCGGGGTGATCGACCTGATCACCATGAAGGCCTACAATTACAACGGTGAGTTGCTGGGGACACGGGTGGACAACGTCGAGATCCCCCAGCCCTACGTGGATGACGCCCATCTGCATCGCGAACATCTGATCGAACGACTGGCTGAGTTTGACAACGATATCATGGAATTGTTCCTCGACAAAAAGGACATTCCCGAGGAATGCCTGAAGAAAGCTGTGCGCACTGCTACCCTGGGCCTCAAGGCGGTCCCTGTCCTGCTCGGCTCCTCCTTTAAAAACAAGGGAATCCAGAACCTGCTCGATGCAGTGATCGATTACCTGCCTTCCCCGGCCGACAAGGCTGATGTGCTCGGCAGTGATCCAAAAACCGGCAAAGCGCTGACCAGAAAATTGTCCGATCAGGAACCCATGTCGGCACTGGTTTTCAAGATCATGAGTGATCCCTATGTCGGGCAGTTAATCTATTTCAGGGTCTATTCCGGACTGATCAAGGTCGGATCCACGGTCTTCAACAGCCGTAAGAACCAGCGCTTGCGCGTGGCCAAGCTTTTAAAAATGCATTCCAACAAACGGGAAGAGGTAACTGTCGTCCATTCCGGCGACATTGCTGCCACCGTTGGTTTGAAGGAAATCTCGACCGGCGACACCCTGTGCGACGAAAGACACCCCATCCAGCTTGACACAATCCGCTTTCCCGAACCGGTGGTCACGGCGACCATCGAACCGCGCCTGACGTCTGAGCACCAGAAATTGGACGAGGTACTGCGCAAACTGACAATAGAGGATCCAACGCTCAAATCCTATGTGGATTCCCACACCGGACAATCGATCATTTCCGGTATGGGTGAATTGCACCTGGAGATCATCCAGGAAAGAATCAAGCGTGAATACAAGATCCAGACCAAGCTCGGCAAGCCGCGTGTGGCTTATTATGAAACCATCCGCAAGCCCGCCCGCGGCGAAGAGAAATACGTCAAGCAGTCGGGTGGCAAGGGACAGTATGGTCATGTGATTCTGGAACTCAAACCTTATTCCAGGGACGGCAAATTCAAGTTCACCTCCAAGCTCAAAGCAAACGTCATTCCCAAGGAATTTCACCAAGCAATAGAGCAGGGAGTGCTGGAAGCCATGGATATCGGCATTATTGCCGGTTTTCCCATCACCCACGTCGCGGTCGATCTTTTGGACGGTTCGTACCACGAGGAAGATTCGACCGAGCTGGCTTACAAGATCGCCGCATCCATGGCGTTCAAAAACGCTTTCCGTAAAGGCAGCCCGATCATGCTTGAACCGGTTATGAAGATCGAGATCGTGGTCCAGGATGATTATCTGGGCGAGGTCATGGCCGACTTCAACAGCCGCCAGGGCAAAGTGACGAACATGGATCTGAAAAACGGTTTGCACGTGATAGACGGCCAGGTACCGCTGTCGCTGATGTTCGGTTACGCCACGGCGCTGCGCACCCTGACCCAGGGAAGGGCCAACTACTCTTTGGAATTCTTCAAATACAGTGAAATGAGCGAAGATAAAATGAACGAAGTTTTAAAAACCCAATTGGGTATTTATACCTGCAATTAGGAGGCAAGCATGGGCAAAGAGAAATTTGATCGCAACAAGCCGCATTTGAATATTGGCACGATCGGGCACGTGGACCACGGCAAGACGACGCTGACAGCGGCGATCACCAAGGTATTGAGCAAGATGAACGCCAAGGT
>JALHTJ010000075.1 GCA_022865785.1 Candidatus Aminicenantota bacterium | reverse complement strand
CCTATTCTTGATGGCTACGGCCTCGGTTTCCGCTTTTTATATTGTTTCACAAAAAGAACTCTATTCCAATTGGACCAATACCTTCAAGTATCTTCCTCTGCTTATGGGGCTGGGGATCGGGTTGTCGGTTAACAATTCCGTCGCGGTTTTGGAAGCCCTTTTCAACAAGGAATCTGAATTCGTGCGTACTCCAAAATTCGGGATCGAGAAAAAGAATGACACTTGGGATTCTAAAAAATACAAAGGGAACAAAAATATTTTAATTCCGGTGCTTGAGCTCGCTCTCGGCATCTATTTTACTTTTGCCGTGATCATTTGCGCCATTGAAGGCATTTGGCTGACCCTGCCCTTTCTCATGCTTTTTCAATACGGGTATCTGTATATTGCTTACCTTTCATTTTCTACAATTTTTAAAAACAAGTTTCTATTGAAAAAAGCCAGCGTCAGCATTGTCAGCTGATTCCTGCCGGAGAAGAATTTTCCCAATGCAGCCAATGATTCGCGGACAATATTGAAACAATATGAGATTCAGCGCCTATTTTATCAAATTTTCCCATTCCCAGGCGAATTTCACAGGCAATGTCCAGATCGCGGGCAAAAGCGTAGCAGCTAATTTCAGTAAAATAAGCGATGATCTGTTCGCGGCTCATTTTAAAAACCAGGTTGAATTCAGTTTCCGGCAGGAAATAGATTTTAAAAACGCCAAGGGTCGTTTTACAGTGCTTTTGCCAGTTCTATCACAGTACAATCAGAGAAAACTGAAAAAGATGGCGGAAATCCTGCATTCTATCCAGGATAAAGCTTTCAGGGAGATCATCTTGGCTCTGTTGACCGTGGAAAATTTTCTGGAAGTGCAAGGCCTGCTTTATTTTTTTTCCCTGGAAAGAAGCGCGGCGGCAAAGGTTTTGATCGAATTGGAACTTGCCAGGCAACTGAAAGTCATCAATCTTAATTATTTGTTCGTCACATCCTGGGAGCATTTTCTGCAAAACCTGGCCGCTATGGAAAACGGTTTGCGGCAGGGGTATGAAAGCCGGGAAAGAACCTTGAAATTCACTCAATTGGAAAAGACGGTCAAAATCCCCCAGGAAACCATTTTTTTTAAATACTTGTTAAAAAAATGTAGCCAGGAGTTTGCTTGTAAAGTGCTGCCCAATGTGCTGATTTTTTCCAAGCTGCCTTTGATGGGCGAAGAAAAAACGCGCATGGCCGATATAGAAAAAACCTTGAAAGCCAACAAACTTCTGATATTTACCATTGAAAATGTTCAGAAAAACACAAATTACTCTCTCAAGCAGATTAATGACTCACTTTGGTACATGCTCGACGAGGAAAAATTCCTGCAGTTGGATGAGAGGCATTTTATCTTTAATGATGAATATAACAAGATCATCAACCGTTTGAAAAAATTCAAGCGCAACCAGGGCGATATTTTAACTTTTGATGATCTGCGCGCCGTTACTTCCTACAGCAGAAAATATCTCATCGTTTTGTTTGAATATTGGGATGGACACAATATTACCCGGCGGGTGGGGAATAAAAGACAGATTTTGCTTGGAGCCTGATCAGGGAAGCGTAATACCCAGGCGGGTTTTTGCTGCGCCCACAACATCATTGAAAACTTTTTCCTGCTCTGCCAGTGGCTGTCCTTTGGTTTTTACGAAAAAGATGAGATGTTGCAGCAATTTCAATGCTTCTTCGGAATATTTTTCGTCGTTCAGCAGGTGGGCTTCGGCCAGATAGTCCAAGGCATTGTCCAAATTATCGTTTTGGTTAAGTAGAACCCCCAGATCGTATGCCACCTTGGCATTTCTTTTCATTTGGTATGAGGTTTTCAGGTTCTCAATGGCCTTATCCTGGTCTTTCAAGCGTGCGTACCAGAGCCCCAGCATTTTAAAGTAATCCGCTTGGGGTTTGTTCTGGTTTATGGCTTCGACGCCGCGGATCGCTTCTCTCAAGTTGTTGCTTTTGAGCATGCGTTCGCTTAAAGCCAAAACGAAATTGGCGGATTTGTCCGATTTATCCAATTGGTATGCCTCGAGCGCCTTGTTTAAAGCGTTCACGGCGTTTTGCGGGTCGTTGGGTTTGCCTGCCAGTAATTGCACCTGAATGCGCAGGGCCGGGGCAACGTAATTGTTGTTGATAATTGAGTTGTTCTGGGTAGCGCTGTTAAGTTTTCTGGCAAGTATAATGATCTTATCGGCATAGCTATAGGCCATGTCCAGATCTTTTTTGGTCAGGTTATAGGCATTGGCCAGGAAAAGATACAGGCGCAGCTTGTAGCTGGATTCGATTTCCTTGTAGGTCAGCGCTTTTTCACCGAATTCGATGGTTCTTTCATATTGCTGCAGCTGGTATGTGGTTTCGGCTAGATGGAGGTACATATATATGGAATTTCGGTCTTCTTTGCCGCCGTATTTATTGTAATAGTCATCGAGTTTTTGCATTTTGACTTTCAGGTCTTTTTCGCCAACAAGGGCGATCCAGGAATCGGTCTGTTCTTTGTCCAGGGCGAGCACTCCTGTCAAAGCGATGGTTATAAGAATTAAAATAAGAAAGGCAAGTTTCTTCATTGCTGAAATCCTCCAATTGGCTTTGAATTTAATATTAATTATAATTAAAATAGTCTGCCAATGTCAAGTCAAATTATGTCAAGCCGTAAAAAAGGAGCATTTGACTAAAATTTAGTTCCCCGGTAAAATAAAAAAGTGATAAAGGCATGGATCTTTTGTTGGTGTTTAGTTATTACGCTCGTTCCCATCACCGCGCAAACGGTCACGGTTAGCTCCTTCGAATTGCCCAATGGCCTGAAAGTAATCCTTTCTCCCAGCAACGACATGCAGGCCGCTGCGGTCTGCGTTTATCACACGCATGGCGCCCGCAATGATCCTGCCGACACCCGCGGGATATCCTATCTGTATCAGTATCTAATGTTCGATGGCAACGAAAACCTTGAGCCGTACGATCATGTCCTTTTCATCAATAAAATGGGCGGAATTGTCAGCGGGCGGGTGAATTATGACAATGCCGTTTTTTATGAGATGCTTCCGGCTCAGGAGATCAATGTGGCCCTTTGGCTGGAAAGCGAACGCTTGAAAAGCCTGCGCCTGCAGGATGCAAATATTGACTATCACAAGAACCAGATCTTCAACCGCATAAATCGTCTCTGGGAATCGAGCCAGAATTTCAAGGCTCATACTTGGGTTAGTTCCAAGGTTTTTGAAGGTTCGGCGTATGAATACCCGCTGTATGGAGACCTGAACAAGATCCGTTTTTTAAGCAACGATAGGATCAGGGAGAACTATCGCAATTTTCAGAACCTTGCCAATATCTTTCTGATTATTGCCGGGAAATTTGATATCAACGAATTGCGGGCCGGGATTAACAAATTTTTTCAAGATATCCCCCCTGGCCGGAAGCCTTCTAACCCGGTTTTCAGCGCCCACAACCAGCGGAAATCCTTTTTGCTTAAAAATTGGATGATAGAGGGTTTAAAAAGAAATTTTGTAGTGTATGGCATCAAGGCTCCGGGCAAGATCGGCTATAATTTCATGTATTTCGATTTTTTACGCTATTACCTAACCGATCCGCGCTTTGCCCGTCTGGACCATATTCTCAACATTGTAAACAAATTGGATGTCGAGATCGAGAGCAGTTTTACCGATTATATGGAGGCCAATTGCCTTACCATCCAGATCTCAGCCTCCAAGCGCATCAATCTTGAAAAAGCCAAATATGTTCTGGAAAAAGAATTCCAGGCCCTGAGCAGCAATCCCATAAGCAACAGTGACGTGAGAGCCGTCCGCTCCATGATGGAAATTGATTTTTTGAAAAGCATGGTCTCTTTGGAGGAAAGATGCTTACGCATCGGCGAATTCTTTCATATGTTCGGCGAACTGAATTTTTTTGACGTTCAGCTCAAGCGCCTGCGCAAGATTACTTCCTATGATATCATGGAAAGCGCGAAAAAATATTTGCTGAAGGAAAACCAGGTTGTCCTGAATGTTTATGAAAAATAGAATTTCGCAACTCCGCTGCATTTTGTGTTTTCTGGGGGGGGTGTTGTTTTTTCTGGGAGGTAGCCGGGAACTGGCCTCGGAAACACGGCTGTTTTCTTTCACAACGTCCAAAGGGTTGGTCGTCAAGGTCTTGCAGGACAACGACATGCCTTTCATCCACGCCCAATTGCTCATTTACCTGGACGGCAGCTCGCAGAATTACACATCCCTGGCCATCTCGCAATTGATGGCCATGAATATGTTTGAGCGGGAATTGAATTCACCGCCTTCCAATCTTATGGATATGCTGCAGCGGCAGGGGAACGATTACCAGGTCGAGCAAAACCCGGAATATGTGAAGATCACCATGAATTTCCTGCCTGATCGTCTGGCGGCTTTCCCGAAACTGCTAAAGGAAATTTTTTACTACCAATCCTTTCATTTAAAGAAATTCAATCAAAGCAAGGAAAAATTCTGGTCATTGTTCGCCAAAAACAGGGATTGGAAAAAGGAAATGGCTTTTTTACTGGCTTACCAACAAATGACCGGAAATTTTTATTTCTCCCAGGGTTTACTGCTCCAGGATATTTTAAACAGGATCAATCTGGCTCAATTGCGTTCATTTCTTTTAAAAACCTTCCGGCCGGATAACGCCCTACTGATCTTGAAGGGGAAAATCAATCCTTACTTTATCCTGGGCATGATCGAAAAGGATCTGCCGCAGCCATCCCCGCAGCCGTCAAAAACTAAAAAAGAAGGAATCTCCATCAATGCCAACCGCAAGATCTTTGTCCTGAATGTCAATTCAGCTGAACAGCCGGCGGTCTATTGGTTCGATGCGGCCCCGGCTGTGACCGATGTCAGTTATCTACCCTATATGATCGGCAATTTTGCCCTATTCGGTTTCCCAGGCGGGCGGATTTACCAATCCGAAAAAAATCAGTTTTCTATGGCCGGCTATAAGGTTAATACCGAAACCTATTTCTTAAAAAAATTCACTGTTTTCTGCAATTATCTGCGTTTGAAATACAATGATCTGGAAAATTTCCTTTTGTTGGTGGATCAGGAGAGGAGAAAATTCGTCGTCCGGCCCATTGAAAGGAAGGAATACCTTGACGCATTGAATTTTTACATCGGCCGGGCTCAGGTGGAGACGAGCCGATTCGATTATGACCTGCAGGCAGAGATCGACCGATTTCATGGCCAGGGGGTGGGATCGCTTGCCCAGCCTATTGGACCCCAAATTTTTCAGGAAGTGAGTCTCACTCGCGTGATGCAGGTCATGGACGAGCAGATGGGATCCAGGCACCGAAGCAGCGGCCGGGAAAAAGGGATTGTGGTTTTGATCGGCAATGCCAATCTGATTTTTAACAGCTTGAAAATATTAAAAACGGAAGCGCTTGAAATCTCGGTGGATTAAAACAAGGCGGCGACCGGATTTGAACCGATGAATAGCGCTTTTGCAGAGCGCTGCCTTACCACTTGGCTACGCCGCCAATGGAGCGGGAAACGGGATTTGAACCCGCAACATCAACCTTGGCAAGGTTGCGCTCTACCATTGAGCTATTCCCGCTTTGGTATTAAGAATAATCGAAATTGCCTTTTTTGTCAAGAGTGGTCGCTTTGAATTCGACTTGACATTACCGGTCGCCAGCCTGCTAATATCTCAGTTTTGCTTCAGCTTTTCCGGGAGCTTCAAGCAGGGCTATTAATTCCGGCGGTAAAAAAGGGCGGCCTTTCTCATTCAGCGCTGTACCGGTGGTACGGGCTGAAAGAGCAAGCCTTTGGTCCGGGGAATGGAAGATGTCCTGCAAAAAAACAAAGCGTATGGGCGAAACGCGCTTCAGGTTCAATCCGATCCAGAAAACGTCGCCGCCGCGCAGCGGGGTTTTGTAATCAAGCTCCGCCCGCACCACCACCAAAAAAATCTTTTCCTGCGTGAGCCGGTTGAAATCGATTCCCACCGAAAGCAGGAATTCATGGCGGCAGTGCTCGAGGTAGTTCTGGTAGATCGCGTTGTTGACGATACCCTGCATATCGCATTCGTAATCGCGCACTTTAAGTTCAAGTTTGAAGATGTAGTCAGTCATTTCACTATCTTTGATATTTGACCGCGAAGTTCATTGCTTTATGATTTTTTGCCGGCACCATATATGTGCTCGACCGAATGCAGCATCAAATCGGCAAAAGCTCGAGCGTCTTCCAGGTCGGAGAGGTCGGGATGGCCGTGGGCGCTTTGGGCTTCCATGGCCCAGGCACGCTCCTGCGGCTTTTCCATCCAAACATCAAGCAGTTCGAATTTAACTTGACCGCGGCAGCCGAAGGTGCCCAATATGGTCTGGCCGCCTGTCAGGCTGAGGGCCGCGTAAAAGGCGGAAATGGCTTTTTCACCGCCGCGTAGAGATCCATGGGTGGCGAAAAAAGCCAGTTTTTTTCCTTGCGGTATGCTTTTCAGAAAATGGGTCACTTTGGCCGGAACGCTGTGGTGATGGACCGGGAAACCGCAAAAGATGAGGTCATACTTGCCGGGATCATCGACCTGGTCGATGGGCAGAATTTTTTTTTGCGTTTGCCGAATTCCGGACAATATCGCCTCGGCGACTTTGAGTGTATTGCCGGTTTCGGAATAATAAGCGACCAGGATGTTCATGCCTCCTCCTTTGCAGGTGGAATTGTAGCGGATCGCTGGGCCAATGTCCAGAGTGGGCCTGAAAAACGTTGGCAGGTTATTCGAGCGGTCTTTGCAGTTGAGTTTTTTCGATTTTACCATGGCTCTGGCGCAATGCCAGAAGGATACCGACCAGAATAAGAGCAACCGCCGCCATTTTCAATAAAGTCGGGTTTTCCCCCAAAAAGAGGAAGGCAAGGATCGCGGCTCCGATTGGTTCTCCCAGAGTAGCGATGGCTACATAAGCGGCTGGGAGATGGGCCAATGACCAATTGAAAGTCGAGTGACCCAGCAATTGCGGAACCAGGGCCAAAAGCAGGAACCAGCCGTAGGTTGTTGGCCGAAAACCGGCCAAAGGCTGGCGAAAAAGCAGTGCGGTGATCAGCAGGATTAATGCCGCGAAGCCATATACCAGGGTCACGTATGGGATCAGGGACATGTGGCGGCGCAGATGCCGCCCGATCAGCCAATAGCCGCTAACAGCCAGGGCGCCGGCCAGGGCCAGGGCGTTGCCCAGCAACGGCTGTGCATAAAAGCCGGAACTGGACTCGGCAAAGCTGATGACAATACTTCCGCCCAGGGCCAGCGATAGCCCGGCCAACAAGGCCGGCGGCAAGGGCTCATCCAGAAAAACCCGGGCCGCCAGCGCCACCCACAGCGGCGATGTCGAGACCAGAACCACTGAACTGGCCACGGAAGTATATTCGAGCGAAGTGATCCAGGTGCCAAAATGGATGGCCAGGAAAAAGCCCGAAGCCAGCGCCCACCCCCAATCTGAGGCCTTGAGTTCCAACAGCTCTCCGCGGCAGCGCAACCAGGCCACTGGCAGCAAGATCAGCGCTGCCAGTCCCAGGCGGAAAGCAGCGATGGTCAGGGAAGGGGCGTCCTCCTGGGCGATGCGGACGAAGATCGATCCCGAGGAGACGGCCAGGATGCCTATGGCCAGGGCCAGGCGCGGAGTCATGTTCTGTTTTTGGAATGTGTTTTCCAAAGCGTTTCACCTCGGGTTTATCAGGGATATTACGGGTTATTATAAACCTGCGTCTCCAATAAAGGAAGTTGGATTTCTGAATTTATTGAAGCGTCATTTTATTGTATGCCTTGCATCACTTCAGTGTTTTCATGCTCATTATGTGCATGGTGACCCCCACTCCGACCGCCAGCAGCAGGATCCTGCCCCAAAGGACTTCAAGCACTACCAGCCCAGAAAAAGCGAGAGTGCCCCACAGTAGTACGAGAGTCGCCACCTTGGTTTGCCGGGAGATGGCCCTGTGTTCCCGGTATTGGCGGATATAGCGGCCGAACCACTTATGGGTGATGAGCCAATTGTACAAACGGTCCGAACTGCGCAAAAAACAGGCGGCTGCCAGGAGAAGAAAGGGAGTGGTAGGCAAGAGGGGCAGGAAGATGCCGGCGGCACCCAGTCCGACCGCAATCATTCCGCCTAACGCCAGCATCAGCTTCTTGCCTTTGCCGTTGTTCCTTTCCTTTTCTAAATAGGGACGGATCATTTTTTATAAGTGAAGCCGCGGGATAAAATGCCAAAACCGACCAAGGCGATCGCGAAAATGCTTCCGCTTAAGATGGGAGAGATCGCCTTGGCGACAAGCAGCATCGCCAAAACCAGGCAAACACCGAGAAAGCTCAAAGCCGCTGTTTTTCTATTCATGGTCCACCGCGCCTGCTTCATCACCGCAGCAACATTCCAGCCCGGCCGCTTT
>JALHTJ010000074.1 GCA_022865785.1 Candidatus Aminicenantota bacterium | reverse complement strand
TGGAGTTGCCCGAGATCGGCGTGCTGCAGGGCAGCTTCCAGATCGGCCTCAGCCGCTTTGACCCGAAAAACCCCCTTTTCCAACCAAGCCAGAGCCTCAGCGGCCGCGGCGACGTCCGCATCACTCTGTTCGAGCGCCTGCGCTTCAACCTTTTTTACGCACTGGGGACCAATTTCTCCTACAGCGCCAACGAGCTTTTTTACAGCAATCAATCATTGGGTGGCGGCGCCGAGGTCTACCTGACCCGCTTCTTGAAGGGCGGGGCCTCCTACTCGGACGGCCGCCTGAAATACCAATCCTTTCTCGATCTGGAGCTCCAGCGCAGCGACCGCGTGCGCATGCAGCGTTTCTATCTTGCCGTTCCTTTTTTAGGCAACACTTCCCTGGGTTTCGCTTATAACATCTACCGCTTGAGTTCCGATTTTCTGGATCTGGATTATACCCGCAAATTCTGGGGAGGATTTATCAATTATGAATTTTAAAAAATCGTTTTTTTCATTGCCTTCGTCTTTTAGCCGTGTTTTTGTTTCTTTGCCCGCTGCTAACACTAACACTAACACTAACACTAACACTGACACTGACACTGACACTAAGATCTCGCATAGATTCTTGCTGACACTGTCACTGCCACTGACACTGTTACTGGCACTGTCACTGGCACTATTACATCCGGCACTCGGCGCCCAAACCAAGACCGGGAGCGGCCAATCCTATGAATACCAGATCGGTGCCAAGGACCTGCTTGAAATTTCGGTTTTCGAGGTGCCGGAGCTGAACATCACGGTGCGCGTCTCGGAGAACGGCATGGTCACCCTGCCGCTGCTGGGAGAGATCAAGGCCGAGGGGCTGAACCGCGCCGACCTGGAAAAGCAGATCGCCGCCAGCTTAGAAAAGAATTACCTGAAGAACGCTCAGGTAACCATTTTCATCAAGGAGTTCCAGAGCAAGAAAATTTCGGTCATGGGCGCGGTCAAGAACCCGGGCGAGCACGACCTGATCGGCCGCCAGAGCCTGCTGCAGGTCATCTCCATGGCCGGCGGCTTGAGTGAGCAGGCTAGCGCCACGGTGATCATCTTCCGCCAGTTCAAAAATGCCCCGGGCCAGTCGCTGGTCATCCGCCTCGACGAACTGCTTTTAAAGGCCAACCCCAAATACAACATCACGGTCTTTCCCGGCGACATCATCAACGTGCCGGGCAGCCAGTTCCTTGATATCTATGTCTTTGGCCAGGTGAAAAGCCCCGGCGCCGTGCGCATGAAGAAGGGCTCAGACGACGTGACCCTGCTGCGCGCTATTGCCCAGGTCGGCGGCTTCAGTGACCGAGCCCGCAGCGGCAAGGTGATGGTCACGCGTACGGTTGATGGGGTCGAGAAAAAAATAAACGTCGATGTCAAGGACATTCTGCGCGGCAAGAGCAAGGATTTCGTATTACAGGCCTTCGACGTGATATTCGTTCCTGAAAGCATCCTTTAGGAGGATACAGACAATCATGGCCAATTCCACGGAAAATCAGGACCTGCTGTTGGAAGAAGGGATACAGTTCCAGGAGATCTGGGAGCTGATCAAGAAAAGGCGCATGATCGTCTACTATTTTGCCGGTTTCGTTTTGCTGGCCGCCCTGGTGCGCCTGCAGTTGCAGACGCCACTCTTCATGGCCAGGGGCACCCTGCTCATCGAAAAGGAAGGGCGCGGCCAGATGAACTTGCTCAGTCAGAATTATTATGACCCGGATTGGGCCAATGAGTACCTCAACACCCAGCAGCGGGTGCTGACCAGCCGCTCTTTGGCCATGAAGGTCGTCAAGGAGCTGGAACGCCTGCCCGAGGCCGGGAGCGTCCAGCAAAAGCCCAGGCAAAAAAAGCTGCGCCAGGCCCTGCAGGGCGGCAATGATGAAGACGATCCCGAAAAGAAGTTCTCCGGGGAGGTTTCCGGTTTCCTTGGTGGATTGGGGGTGAGCAGTATCCCGGACACGCGCCTGCTCGAGATCAGCTATGTCTCACCCGATCCCAAGATGGCCGCCCACGCCGTCAATACCTTGTTCGACAAGTTCATCGAGTTTAATTTGGAGATGAAGGCCGAGTCCACCAAGCAGGCCTCTGAATTCCTCACCGCCCAGATCGAGGAGCTGCGCCGCAGCCTGGCTCAGAAAGAGCAGGAGTTGCAGGAATACGGCAAGCGCAAGGAACTCTACTACATCCGCGGCGAGGACAGCACCGTGGTGCAGAAGCTCTCCGACCTGAACAGCGCCTACACCGCCGCCCAGATCGAGCGCATCAACAAGGAATCGATATACCGGGAACTGCAAGGCAAGCCTTTCGACAATTATCCCGATGTGCGTGGCAATTCGCTGGTCCAGGGGTTGAAGCAGGAATTTTCGACCCGCGAGTCGGAGATCAAGAAAAAATCGCAGATCTTCCAGGATTCCTATCCTGAAATGCAGCGTTTGCGTTCCCAGCAGGAAGGCCTGCAGAAACGCATTGACAGCGAAACCGCCGACATCGCCCGCAAATCAATCAACCAGGCTCAGGCCGAGTACCAGGCGGCTCTGAAAAAAGAGAACTCGCTCATGGACCTGCTCAACCAGCAAAAGGGCAGCGTGGTCTCCTCCAATGCCAACGCCATTTACTACAACAGCTTGAAGATCGAAGTGCAGAACATGACCAACCTGCTCGATTTTCTCACCCGCAGGCAGAAGGAATCCATGCTCAGCTCGCGCCTGGACGGACTGCAGACCAGCAACATCAAGATCGTGGACCGGGCCGAGATCCCGCAAATCGCCTTCTCTCCCAACAAACAGCGTACCCTGCTGCTGGCCTTGATGCTGGGCATCGGCGGCGGCATCTTCCTCATCTTCGCCCTCAACTACCTGGACAACACGGTGAAGTCGCCCGAAGAAGTGGAAAAGCTGCTGAAACTGCCGGCCCTGGGCTTCATCCCGGCCGTGGGCGCCAAAGCCAGCCATTCCTATTACCAGCATTACTATTCAGACCGTAAAAAGGAGCATTCCGAGCAAAAGATCAAGTCAGTGGAGCTGGTCAACCTCAAGGACCCCGAATCCACCTTCGCCGAGCATTACCGCAACATCCGCACCTCGCTGCTCCTCTCAAGCCCCGACTCTCCGCCCAAGGTGATGGTCGTGACCTCGGCCCTGCCCCAGGAAGGCAAAACCGTGACCGCCATCAACCTGGCTGCGGCCTTCACCCAACTGGGCAAAAAGGTTTTGGTGATCGATGGCGACCTGCGCCGGCCGCGCGTGCACAAGATCTTCCGCATCAAGAACCTGGCCGGTATCACCTCTTTCCTGGTCGGCCGCAGCCGCATCGAGGACATCATTTACCGCTACCCGGGCGAGCCTAACCTGCACGTCATCTCCTCGGGCCCCATCCCGCCCAACCCGGTGGAACTGGTCATCTCCAAAGGCATGGGCGAGATGATGGCCAAGCTGCGCCAGCACTACGACTTCATCTTCATCGACGCGCCGCCGCTGATGGGCATTTCCGACGCCATCCTGCTGGGTGAGCACGCCGATGGGCTGCTGCTGGTGGCCTGGGGCGGCAAGACGCCGCGCAAGGTGATCGAAAAGGCCAAGGCTGAGATCGAAAAATACAACGTCAAGCTATTCGGCCTTATCCTGAACAAGGTCAACTTGCGCCGCTTCGCTTATGCATACTCCTCCTACAATTACAAGTACGGTTCTTACCGCGAGGACGAGGAAAAACGGGGAGAAGCATGATCGACCTGCACGGCCATTACCTGCCCGCGGTGGACGACGGCGCCGCCGACCTGGAAGCTTCACTGGCCATGCTGCGTCACGCTGAAAAAGACGGCATCACTACCGCGGTGGTCACACCGCACGCCTGCAACGCCCTGTGCAAGGTCAAGTCGCTGGACCGCCTGCGCCTCTGTTGGGAAAAATGGCGCGCCGCCATAAAAAAAAGCGATATCAATATCGAAATCGTATCCGGGGCCGAGGTCTATTTCACCTCGGAACTGCTGCCGATCCTGAAGGAGAACCGCGACCTGCTGACCATCAACAACAGCTCCTATTTTCTATTGGAATTTCCCAACGATTACATCTATGCCCACAGCAAGGATTTCATTTTCAAGCTCCTGACCGAGGGTTTTATCCCCATCATCTCCCACGCCGAACGCAACAGCGAGATCCAGCGCAGCCCGCGGGTTCTGCGCGATCTGGTCAAGGCCGGTGCCCTGTGCCAGATCAATGCCGGCAGTTTGCGCGGTGATTTCGGCAACCAGGCGCGCAGCTGCGCTTACGATTTGATCCAGGGCAACCTGGTCCATGTCATTGCCTCCGACGCCCACGACCTCGAGGGGCGCAAGCCCGAACTGGCTTACGTTACCGCCCTGCTGCCAGGCGTGGCCCCGGAGAAGATCGCCATGTACCTCGAGGAGATCCCGGACGCGATCATCGCCGACCAGGCAATCCCCGATATTGGCGAACAGCTTTGGCATCATCACAAGCACTCTTTTTTCGATCTCTTTAAGAAGCGCGATTCATGAACAAAAGAACTTTGAGGGTTTTTCTCCAGGTCCTGATCGTGATTTCCCCCCTGCCCCTGGGCTGCGTGGCCGGCATCTGGCTGCCCCTCTGTTTTTCGCTTTTCGCATTGTTCGCCTTGCTGGCCTTCCTTGGGCCGCAGGCGCCTTACAAGTTCCTCTATCAACGCCCCGTGCGCGTTCTGGCCATCGCGTTTTTCGTGTTGCTGGCCGTGCAATTGCTGCCTTTGCCCATTTTCCTGCTCAAGTGGCTTTCCCCGGGCGTCCCGCGCGTGCTGGAAAACCTTTCCGGTTCCCTGCCCGCCTTCCATAGCTTGAGCTTGATCCCGGCCGAAACGCTGCTGGCCCTGGCCCGTTTCCTGGTTTACGCCCTGTTTTTCATCGCCCTGCTGCGCCTGGACTGGGATAAAAATGATATTTTTGTTTTATTCGGCACGGCTGTGGTTTCCGGCATCGCCCAGGCCATTTTCGGCTTGCTGAAACTGGGGCAGGGCAACAGCAATTTTTTCCTCTTTTTCATGCCCGATGCTCATATGCCCGGATTCATGCGTGGCACCATCTACAACCCTGACCATTTCGCTTTTTACCTGGAACTCCTCTTTCCCCTGGCCTTGGGGCTGCTGTTCGCCCACCTGCACATCTTCGACCCCGGCCAGTCGCTGCGTGAAAAGATCCTGCATATTGCCGAAGACCGGCGGATCATCCTGCTGTTCCTGGCCCCGATCCTGCTGGCCGCCGCCATCTACCTTACCGGCTGCCGTTCCGGCATCGCCGTACTCGTCATTTCTTCCCTGTTCTTTGCCCAGATGTCGGTCTATTTGAGGGCCAATTTCAGGGCCCGCCGCCATTTACGCTTGGTCTTCATCCTGGCCACGCTGCTGGCCGTTTTTATCGGTGTGCAGAGCACCCTGGACAAGTTCCTGACCGGGAGTTATATAGAAAACAACCGCATCGATTATTGGGCCAACACCTTGGCCATGTTCCGCGACTTTCCCCTGTTCGGTACCGGCCTGGGCACCTTCAAGTACGCCTATTTTCTCTACGGCAGGGAAACGGGCTTTGTGAACCACGCCCACAACGAATACGTCGAGTCGCTGTCTGAAATGGGGGTATTGGCTTTTATGGTTTTCTTTGCCCTGCTGGCGTTCCTTGTTTTCTCTTTGCTGCGCATGTGGATCGCCCGCCGCCACCCCGAGGTCAAGCCCGTGGTGCTGGGCGTTTTGACCGCGCTGTTCGCCGCTATTTTCCATTCGTTCTTCGATTTTTCCCTGCGCATCCCGGCCAACGCCTTTTTGTTTCTTATGATACTGGCCTTGGGCTTGAAACTGGCCACCCATAGGCATGAATTCAGAAATGAAAAAGAGTAAACTTTTTATTATAGCAGCCCTGGCCCTGGCTATTTTATTTCTAAGCCAGTTCGCGGCCGAGATTTTATTTTTAACCGGCCCGGTTCCCGAATTGGGGAAAAAAATGGCGGAACCGACCCTGGATCTGAAAGCGTTTTCCTTCTCCAGCCGCCTCTACACTGAAAGCGCTTTTGCCTGGCTCGAAGCCGGGACCAGCGCCAAGGACGAACGGGCTGTGAAAAAGAGCATGACGCTGCTGCGCCAGGCTCTGCGGCGCAATCCCCTGGATTACCAGGCACGTTATTACCTGGCCAAAGCCTACCTGCAATTCAGTGCCGCCAATGGTGATTATTTCGATCTTGGTGTGCGCGAGCTCAAGCGCGCCGCCCGTATCCGCGGCAACAACAAGCAGATCGCCCTGGATTGCGGCCGCATCTTTTTCTCACTTTGGCCGCTTTTGGAGGACGGAGACAAAGCCTTTGCCACGGGCCTGCTTGTCAATGTTATGCCGGCGCTCTCTTGGAGCGAATTCAGCCCGCTGCTGGAGATGTGGTCGTTTTACGTCCAGGAAGCGCCCCTGCTTATGGAGTTACTGCAGCGCAAGCCCGAATTCTTCGGCCCGGCTGCCGATCAATTGGTGGCTGCCGCCCTCCCCATCGAGCAGCGCCACGAACTCCTCAGCCTTTATGAAGTTCATACCCTTGATGCCATGGAACGACGCTACAACGAATTGAGTTTGCAGGGGGAGATCGGTCTGGATGACGTACGCTCACTGCTGAACCAGCTGCGCCAGGTGAAAGGTTATTTCCGACTCCAACCAGCCAGCGGCTTCGCCCCGGAAAAAATGGCCGATCTGCAGCGTGAGTTCTTATTGCGGGTCATATCCGGACTGCTGGGCGAGACCAAGGCCCCGGCCGATCCCAAATCGATTTTGCAGGTCAGGGAGTATGTTCAAGCTTATATCGTCGACCACTCCGGGCTTAACGATCTCGACGACCTGCAAAAACTGCTCGAGGAAAAAAATTATTTCAAGAACAACGACTTTCCCTCACTCTACCTGAAAACCCTGATCGCTTACAAAAAAAACAGTTACCCCGACATCATTGCCGAGATAGAGGCCCTGCGCCAGACCATCTCCTTTGTCAAGAAAGAACAGTTGGCCGATTACACCAATATTTTACTTTTGCTGATCGATTCATATTACAGCACCAAGCTGATGACTGCGGCCGAAAGCGTGGCCAAAGAGTTGTACGAAAACCAGCCCGACAATTCCGATGTTTTGTTCCGCGTCTTGCGCATCCGCAATATCCTGGGTGTCGAAGGCGCCCCTGACCCGGTCCTGGACGCCAAACTGGAAACCGTGCAGAACAGTCGCTTTTTGACCATCACCAAAACGAAAAGCAGCCATGATGTTTTCCTGTTCAACGCTCCTGAGATTGAAATCACCTTTGACCCTAACCTGCTTACCCAGCTTAAGCCCAAACAGCTTGTCCAGGTCTTCGTGGAAGGCAGGATCGCCTTCGAGAACTATGTCGATGGCTTGCCGGAAACGATCATCCTTGCGCCGCCGTTTACCGGGATTGAGCGCAAAGTCAAAGTGCAAGTGAATATATTGTAATACGTGACGCGTAACGCGTAACGCGTGACAAGGGAAGAGTTCAAGAGGTAGAGAGGTAAAGGGGTAGAGCGGTAAAGTTAAGGCAAAAGAGAAGGTTAAGGAAAATCACAAATTCCAATGCCCCAAACGAAGACACTTTCAGGTTATCTTATCTTTGTTTTGGATATTTGATCATTGGAGCTTGGAGCTAATTTGGGATTTGATTCTTGGAATTTGGAATTTTAGTCTTCCTCGTTACGCGTCACACGTCACGCGTCACGAAGACAGAGGTAACCCATGAAACTCAATAAAAAAGACTTGCGCCGCAATCTGGCTAATTTAGCGCTTATCGTGATCGGGAGCTCTATAATGGCCATGGGCTATTCGCTGTTCCTGATCCCGCACCACTTCGTGCCGGGAGGGGTGTCGGGCCTGGCCATCATGGTCAACTACTTTACCCGCCTGCCGGTAGGAACGCTGATTATGGTCCTGAACATCCCGGTCTTCGTGTTCGGCATCAAAATAATGGGCCGCAAATACGGCCTGCGCAGCCTGCTGGGCATGGTGATCTCCTCGCTGCTGATCGATTTTTTCTACGAAGTGCTCAAGCTGAAATCGGCCACGGACAACGCCGTGCTGGCGGCCATCTACGGCGGTTTCATGCTCGGTATCGGGCTGGGGCTGGTCTTCCGCGGCCGCGCCTCGACCGGCGGTTCCGATATCATTGGTCAGATCCTGAATAAATACACAGGGGTCTCGATCGGCATCGGCATCATGCTTGTTGATTTCTTCATCATTTCGGCTTCGGGCCTGGCCTACAAGAACCTGGAGGCGCCGCTCTACGGCTACATTGTTCTGGTAATTTCCACAAAGGTCATCGACATGATCCTCGAGGGCTGGAACTACACCAAGCTGGTGATCATCACCTCAACCAGGACAGCGGAGATCCAGGACTTCATCCTCACCACTCTGGACCGCAGCGGCACGGCATTGAAATCGCGCTCGCTCTATCTCAACCGCGAGGGCGAAACTATCATAACCGTCATCCACCGCAAGCAACTGAGCGAACTGCGCGAGTTCATCAAGTCGCTGGACCCGGATGCGTTTGTTATTATCAATGATACCTATGCGGTTTTGGGCAAGGGGTTTAAGGCGACGCAAGTCAGTTAGCTAACTGAGCTACGTGACGCGTGACGCGTAACGAGTGACGAGGGAAGACATTTAATGAATTTCATGACATGTAACGAGTGACGAACAGCAAAAAATGAAATTTAGAAAAAAAATATTAATATTCTAATTCTTCCGTGTCACGCGTCACGCGTTACGCGTCACGTAGTTCCAAGAGTTTACTTATTACCTTTTCGAGTTGTTCCTGAGCCCTGCCCCAGCCTGGATCGCTCGTAGAGCTCTGAAGCTCTTCCTGCTTCAGGAAATGATAGGCCAACTGCGCGGCAGCTGTGAATTTGTTATCCTTTAAAAAATCAAAGAAACCCGCTTCTCCACCTGCTTTCTCGTTGTTCAACAGGCGGTTCAGGTTCGGCCATGCCGTTTCCAGGCGCTCGGGCAGAATAAAATCGAAAAGCGGATCGGGAGCGCGCCATTCGGCACTGAGTTTCAGGGCCGCGACCACGCGGCCGCTTTTTGTCAGATCGCGGAACAGGCGGCTGGCCGGGTAGGGGACGATGAACGGCGCGTGGGCCAGCAGGCCGAAATTCGCAAAGTCCCGGTGATATTGGACGATCAGGGCCAGTTCCCCGGCGAATTCCTCCCAGTTGCTGGCGCCGTCACTGCTGATCCAGTAATGAAAATGACGCAGGCCGC
>JALHTJ010000073.1 GCA_022865785.1 Candidatus Aminicenantota bacterium | reverse complement strand
TTACCTGCAATGCCTGGCAAACTGCTCGGATCGCATCTGGCCGGCGGCAGACCTGGACATCGTCGTGGAAGAAGAAACCATGCGGGCGCAGCCGCCCCTGCCGGTTTGCCCGGATTGCGGCCGGCTGGCGCGGCCCAATGTGCTGATGTTCGGCGATTGGAATTGGCTGCCCGGACGCAGCCGGGAACAGCAGCGGCTTTTCCAGAACTGGCTGGCAAACAGCGGCGAAAATAACCTGGTCATAATTGAATGCGGCGCCGGCACGGCCGTACCCAGCGTGCGCCGCCTGAGCGAGCAGCTTCTGGCGCGGCCGCGCACCCGGCTGATCCGCATCAACAAGAACGAAGCCGAAGTCCCTTCGGGGCAGGTCGGCCTGGCTGGTTCGGCTTGGACCGTTTTGCATGCGATCGAAAAATAATTGACCAGGTAATAAAAATCAATTCTAAAACTGCGGCTTATTTTTCTTGAAGCTTGTCCAGCAGGCGGCGTTCTTTTTTGGTCGGACGGCCGCTGCCCTTTTCTCTGGCCGCAAAGATCAGGCCCAGCGGGTCGCGCCGGGCCCGGGCCAGTTTTTCCAGGTCGGCGGCCGGGGTGATCTCCTCGACCAGTTCGCGGGCCAGTGCTGCCGAGACCCTTTTGACGGCCAGGTTCTTGACCAGGTAGTGGCGGACGATCGGCTGCTGCTTTATCTGGACGATTTCCCCGCTGAGAACCTGATGCGACGGTTTGACAGATTTGTCGGCAATCTGGATGCGGCCGCCGCGGCAGGCCAGGGTGGCCAGACTTCTGGTCTTGAAGAGGCGCGCGGCCCATAGCCATTGGTCGATTCGAGTTGCCATGGTTCTTGCTCGCATTATATGACAAAGCGGGCGAAAAATCAGCAGGTTTTTCGCTTCTTGATTGGCGAGGGTTTTTGCATTACAATTGCGCTGCAGCGAGGTTTTTAAATGAATTGTCCCCAATGCGATTGCTTCTGCACCGCTGATGCCGCATCCTGCGATTGCGGCTACCGCTTTCCTTCTGAAGAAGCAGCCAAACCCTCACCCTATGCCAAACAGAAAAGAGCAGCCCTCTCGTTCATTATCGGCGCGGCCGGCACCAGGAGCAAGCTCTTGCGCTTGGGCATGCTGGCCTGCCTGCTCATCTGGGTGCTCTCCCTGCTCTTTGATGACCGGTTGCCGCCCGCGGATGGTATTTTCCCGCAGTTGTTCCGGGAACCTTTGCAGGTCAAGGAGAACCTTCCCGCCGCCTTCCAAGTGACCAAGAAGAAAATCGCGTACACGGTGACGCCACTGTATCATTATGAACTTTTCGGACTGGTGGTCAGCCAGCATCGCAGCGATTCGCTGCTTGACATCTCCCATCGCCGCTGGCAGGACTATCTCAACATCAAGGACCTGTGCGTGGTCTGGGGTAAGAATATCAGCAGCGGCGTTTATCGTAAGATGAAATTCTGGAACCGGGATTTTACCTGCATGTGCAGCTTTCCCGACCAGGAAACCGCCGTACTGTTTTCAGGAAGCCATTTGTCCAACAACCATATTCTTTGCGCTGCTGAAAACTTGAGCCGGCGCATCCTCAAAGTTCGTCCCGGGGACCAGGTATACTTCAAGGGCTATCTGGTCAACTACAGCCAACCGGCCAACCAGTTTACCCGCGGCACGAGCATCGGGCGCGATGACACCGGCAACGGGGCCTGCGAAACGGTTTATGTCACCGATTTTTCCATTCTCAAACGGGCCAATCCTGTCTGGCGGGCGATCAATCCCCTGGCCTTTCTGGCCGCCGCGGCTTTCATGATCGCCCTGTTGCTGGCATGACCGGGGGGAACCTTGATATGGAAAACGACATTGCAAACACGTCCGCGTGATACTTGATGAAGATGATTTTCAGGACTGGCGGATCAAACTGATGTTTTTAAACGGGGGGGGATACTTCTCCCATACATGGTCGGAACGGTTATTTCGTGCTGCCTGCCGCTAAAGCGCAGTGGCTTTTTTCTCTTGCTTTTCCTTTTTCTTTTTCTTCTTGTCTTTGACGGACAGTTTCGGTTTGTTGCTTTTTTCCTTGCCCTTGTCTTTGTCTTTGCCCA
>JALHTJ010000072.1 GCA_022865785.1 Candidatus Aminicenantota bacterium | reverse complement strand
TTTGCCTATCGCGCCTCCATCGGTCTGGAGTTGTTCCTTTTCTCCGGAGTCCTGGCGCTGGGCATCGCCCTTTTGACCGTGAGCTTCCAATCGATTCGCGCCGCCCGCGCCAACCCGGTGGACAGCCTGAGAAATGAATAAGGAGTGCCTGGATGATTAAAAATCTGTTCAAACAAACGTTCAGGGGGCTGGGACGCGACAAGTTCCATTCGCTGGTCAATATCTTCGGCCTGGGGTTGGGGATCGCCTGCTGCCTAATCGGCCTGCTGTTCGTACAGAGTGAACTGGGCTACGACCGCCACCACGCCAATCATGAGCGCATTTTCCGCTATGGCGTGGAGATGACCATCGGCGGCGTGACCAGCATCCAGAGCGGCTGCAACCCGGGCGCCGGGCCGCTGCTTAAGGATTTCATCCCCGAGATCGAATCCTTCGTCCGTATCGGCTACATGGACGAAACACTGGTCAAGCAAAGGGACCGCGCCTTCTCCGAGGAAAATTTCCTCTGGGCCGATCCAGGCATTTTTAACGTTTTCTCCCATGCTTTTGTATATGGAAATCCAAAGGATGCTTTGCAGCGGGACAACACCATGGTGCTGACCCGTTCTTTGGCCAGGAAGATATTCGGCGACAGGAACCCGCTGGGCGAGGTGTTGGGAATTGAAAACCAGGACCCGTTCGAAGTCACGGGCGTGATTGCCGATCCTCCAGACAACGACCAGCTGCAGTTCTCCGCCCTGCTCTCCTACTCCACCCAGTTCAAGGGCCTGGACCAGGCGCAGCTCTTTCAACCGTCGAAGCTGTCCGGGGGCATGGGCGATGAAGTGTATTTCCTATTTGCCCCGGGATTCACGGCCGCCGATTTCGACCGTAAGGGCCGGCAGTTCTACGATAAATACCAGGCGGCCACCGACAGCATCCATTACCGGTCAATGGTCG
The DNA here is from genome assembly GCA_022865785.1 of Candidatus Aminicenantota bacterium. GTDB lineage: Bacteria > Acidobacteriota > Aminicenantia > UBA2199 > UBA2199 > UBA2199. The sequence continues at coordinate 3,318 of JALHTJ010000072.1, read as the reverse complement.
AGCCCCTGCCCGCGATCCACCTGCGATCCATCATCGATACCCAGCAGGCCGAAGCCAATTCCCGATTTTTGATCTGGTTCTGCGGCATCGTGCTGCTGATTTTATTTCTGGCCGGCGTGAACTACGTCAACCTGACCACCTCCCGGGCCGGTAAACGGGCCAAGGAGATCGGCGTCAAAAAAGTCATCGGCTCGAGCCATGGGCAATTGGTGGCTCAATTATTGGCAGAGTCGCTGTTTTTTGTCTTCTTGGCTTTGCTGGCCGGAATCGTTTTGGCACAAGGCATTCTATCCCTGACCCCGCTGAACCAGGTGATCGGGAAAAATCTCACAGTGAATTTCTTGGCCAACCCGTTTTTTCTGCTGGGCTTGCTGGCCATCTGGATTATGGTCAGCCTGCTGGCCGGTCTTTATCCGGCTTTTTATCTGGCGCGGATTTCCCCGCTTAAGACATTGAAAACCAGGTCGGGCGGCCAAGCGGCCGGACGGCTCCTGCGCCAGTCGCTGCTGGTGGTGCAATTCGTTATCGCCATAGGCGCCATTGCCCTGACCTTGCTGATGAACCGGCAACTTGACTTCATCAAGAGCAAAGACCTGGGCTTTACCAAGGATCCCGTAATCCTGGTCAACGTCACGGATGCCGATTTGCGCAAGCGCGGCGCTGTTTACAAAAATGAGATCCTGCGCCTGCCCGGCGTGGCCGCGGCTTCGTTTTCCGATTCCGTGCCGGGGAGCGGCTTCACCGGTTATGCCTTCAATTGGGAGAGCAACAGCGGCGAGATGCAGGGCCACGCCTTCGGTTCCCTGCAGGCCGACAAGGACTATTTTGCGACCATGGGAATCAGCATTGTCGCCGGCCGCAATTTTTCCCGGCTGCCAAACGCGCAGGATTTCAAGGATGGCACCATGGAGTTCATCGTCAGCGAAAACCTGGTCAAGGCCCTGGGCTGGAAAGACCCGATAGGCAAGCGCTGCCAGTATGGAACCGTGGTCGGCGTGGCGCGCAACTTCCATTACCGTTCGCTGCACCGCGACGTCCGGGCTACCTATATCGTTCAGCCCCAGGAGACGCCGCCGTATCTCAACGTGCGCCTGCGCGGCGGCCGCGTTCAGGAATCACTGGAAGCGCTGCGCTCCAAATGGACGGCCTTCGCCCCCGGCTATCCCTTCGCTTATTCATTCCTGGATCAGCGCCTGGCCCGCTTCTATGAGCAGGACCAAAAACAGCAAAAACTGGCAGCCATCTTTTCAGGATTATGCCTGCTCATTTCCTGTTTGGGCCTGTTCGCCCTGGCTTCATTCAACATCGAGCAGCGCACCAAGGAGATCGGTATCCGCAAGACGCTCGGCGCGTCGATCGTCAATCTGGTGCTGCTGCTGACCCGCAAGTTCGCCTTCTGGGTCGTGGTGGCCAATTTGTTTGCCTGGCCCTTGACCTATTGGGCCATGAAGCACTGGCTGCAAAATTTCGCTTTTCGCGCCACGATAGGGATCGACATCTTTTTATTGTCGGGATTTCTGGCCTTGCTGATCGCCATCATGACCGTCGGTTTCCAAGCCGCCCGCGCCAACCCGGTGGACAGCCTGAGGTATGAATAGTTCGAGGTGAACCATGTTGAAAAATTATCTGAAGATCGCCTGGCGCAACATCGTCCGCCATAAAGGATATTCGTTCATCAATATTTTCGGGCTTGCTGTAGGCATCGCCTGCTGCGTCCTGATGATGCTCTGGATCAGCCATGAAAGGAGCTTCGACCGTTTTCATGCCAACCGCGACTCGATATATCGCGTAATCAAAGAAACGAAGACTAATGGAAAGGCAATGCTTGACGCCCGGACTCCTTATCCTCTCGGTCCGGCGATTCGCGGAAAAGTACCCGAGATCATTAATTACTGCCGCTATCAGGGTTTTGAAAGTCAGAGCCTCAAATACGGCAACAAGCTCATCACATTGGCCAGCAACTTGGCAACGGCAGATCCCTCCTTTTTTGAGATGTTCACGTTCCCTTTCGTCCAAGGCGATCCCAAAACCGCCCTGAGGGGGTCCCATTCCATCGTCCTTACCGAGAGTACGGCCCGCATACTTTTCGGAGATGAGGCACCGCTGGGGAAGACCCTGACGTATCCCGGCGGTTGGGGCGATTTCGAGGTCACAGGGGTAATGCGGGATATTCCGGAAAATTCCCACATCCAGTTCGATTGCATTGTCCCGATCAAGGACATCGCTCCCGGAAAGGAAGTCGGGGACAACGACTGGAAACCACTGTTTTTTTATTCTTATGTACAGCTTGCTCCCCAAAGCAGTGCTGAAGCGGCCGCGCCTAAAATCGCCGCTGTTCTGAATGAAAACATCCCGAATTTGAAGGCCGGCATTCTTCTCCAGCCATTTAAGGATGTTCATCTGAAGTCGAATTTTCAATGGGACATGGACAACTACGCCCAGGGCAGCCAATCGACCCTTACTATTTTTTCCCTGGCCGCCCTCGGCGTCCTCCTGCTGGCCATGATCAATTTCATGAACCTGTCAACCGCGCGCTCGGCCAACCGGGCCAAGGAGGTTGGCCTGCGCAAGGTCAGCGGCGCCCGGCGGACCGAGATTATGGGGCAGTTCCTCGGCGAATCGGTGCTGCTGGCTTTTCTCGGCCTGTTCCTGGCTCTGGTCCTGGTTTTTATAGGCCTGCCGTTCTTTAACGAACTGGTGGGGAAAAAGATCGCTTTCGCTTTCCTGTTCGATCCTTCGCTTATCCTGGGCCTCCTGTGCATCACACTGCTGACGGGCCTTGTCTCCGGCAGCTACCCGTCGTTCTTCTTGTCGGCGTTCCAACCGGCCCGGGTGCTCAAAGGCGGGGCCGTTTCGGGCGGCCGGGGCCAGGCCGCCATGCGTAAGTGCCTCGTCGTCTTTCAATTCGCCCTGACCCTCTTCCTGGTGATGGGGTCGGCGGTCGTCAACCGGCAGTTGAAATTCATCCACGAGAAAAACCTGGGGATGGATACCCATAATGTCGTCACTTTTTTCATGCCATTGGAAGACAATCCGAGCACAATCAGCGCCTTCCTGGCCAATCCCAATGTACTGAACATCACCCGGTCCGATCCGCCCCAGATGGAGCAGCGCGGAATGTCAGTCGTTACCTGGGAAGGGAAAAACCCGGGTGATGAATCCCAGTTCTTTCCCGTTACCGTCGACGCCGATTATCTGCACACCTTCCGCATCGGCCTGGCAGAAGGTAGATTTTTTTCCCGCAAGTTCCCCTCCGATGCGACCGACTCCCTGGTCCTCAACGAAGCAGCGGTTCACAGGATGGGATGGACCTCACCG
>JALHTJ010000071.1 GCA_022865785.1 Candidatus Aminicenantota bacterium | reverse complement strand
ATGTCGACATGTCGACATGGCTAACAATCATACTCATTTTTTTCTATTGACATTGGCATGACAATCATTTATCATGACCTGTCCAATTAAGGAGAAACCGTGATCATCACCATCGCCAATCAAAAAGGTGGCGTGGGCAAAACCACCTCATCGATCAATCTGGCAGCGGCTTTTGCGTTGATGGGCTATAAAACACTTCTTATTGACATGGATCCGCAGGCTAATTCCACGGTTACTTTTGTGGATCGCAGCGAGCAGAAAAACTCAGTGTTCGACCTGCTGGAAAATCCGGAGTTGACCTTCGAAGAAGTGGCACAGCAAACAAGCATTATCAATTTGGCCCTGCTGCCGGCCTCGATCGCACTGGCAAAACTGGAATCCAAGCTGGTAGGGGAGATCGACGGCCATTTCCGTTTGAAGGACAAGCTGGATACGTTTAAATACAAGTTTGATTTTATCATCATCGATACACCGCCAACGCTCGGTTTGATCACCATCAACGCTTTTGTCGCGGCCACTCATTTGATTATTCCCATTCAATCTTCATATTTTGCCCTTGAAGGCACCGATGATCTGCTGGAAACCTTTGAAAAAGTAAGGGCGCGCAGCAATCCGGACCTGAGTTTGCTGGGAGTGCTCATCACGCTGTACGACAAGCGCATCGTGATCGCCAAGGACAGCGAGGCCCATATTCGCAAAGTGTTTGGCGATCGCGTGTTCAAAACCATCATTTCAAAAAATGTCCGTCTTGAGGAGAGCCCTGCTTACAAAGAATCGATATTCACGTTTGCCCCCAATTCAAAGGGAGCGATAGAATACCAGGAACTGGCTAAGGAAGTCATCAAAAATGCCTAAAAAAGTTGGTTTGCCGGAATTCATTAAAATGAAGCATGACCTCCATCTGGTCGATGAAATTTCGTTGCGAACAAAAACACCGGTCATCAGGAATATCCCCATTGAAAAGATCGTAGCCAATCAAATGCAGCCGCGCCGCGATATGGGTGATCTTGCCGAGTTGACCGATTCAATCAGGGAAAACGGGATTATTGAACCGGTCATCGTCAGGCCGAAAGACGGGAACTTCGAGATCATAGCCGGTGAGAGGCGTTTCCGTGCAGCCAGAGAAGCCGGAATGCACGAAATTCCCTGCATTGAACACGATGTTCCGGATAATGAAGCCCTGGAAATGTCGATCATCGAAAACATTCAGCGCAAAGATCTCAACGTGTTCGAGCAAGCTCAGTCCATCCATTCATTGGCCGAGATTTATGGTTACACGCATGATGAAGTGGCAAAAAAAATAGGAAAATCACGGGTGACCGTATCAGAGTTGGTCCGCATCACCGATCTGCCTGAAGAAATAAAACAAAAATGTCTCGAGTTGGGCATTGATTCCAAAACATTTCTTTTGGAACTCACCAAAGTGGAAGACCTGGAAAAAATGGAGGCGATATTGCTCCAATACGGGAAGAAACCGTTTTCCCGCGACGAGATCAAGCAGCAAAGAAAAAAAGAAAATCCCAAAAACTTCTATTTTAATTTTGTTTCGGAAGATAAAAAAGTCAAAATCAATTTTCATTTTAAACAAGAAAAGGTTGAAAAAGACAAGGTCATTGCCGTTCTGGAAAAGTTGATTCAAGACATAAAGTCAAACAAAATCAAAAATTTGGACTGATTTATTAAAAAAATAGCTATTGGTTTACATAATCTATCTTATCCGACGTAACGTTAATAACAAAACCTGAACAATGGCATGGAATAAGTGCTAATGCTTTGTTTATACATATTTTTCAAGGCTCTCGATATCGAATGGGTTGATTAATCAAACCCTACTGCCGACTTTTGGATCGATTCTTTACTGACCAATTGCTTTTCACTGACACTCGAATATCGCTATTAGGACTCTTCTGAGGCTCGATCTCTACTCATAAGGCTAAGTGTCGACCTGACTCAATTTGGCTGCCTGAGAGGCCGGATAGATACCGAAAAACAGGCCAACCGACGTGGATACGGCCAAGGCGGCAACCATGGAGAAAAAATTCACCGCTAAAGTTTTTTATTCTATATGGAAGAGCTGTGTTTCAACATGACGAAATTAAAAATGCGCCTGCCGGTTTTACCGTCGCGGCGGTAGGAAGGGAAACGTCCATTGGAGCAATAGGTGCAAATCCCGCTGTCGCGAATGCGCTCGGGAAGGATCCCGACAGCGCCCAGGGCAAGGATCAATCCATACTTGAGGTCCATGGAATATTTGCCGCCGCCCAACGCCGAAAATATCCTCTCGGCATAGGTCTTGCCCCGGAACAGAACCGGTAATTCCTCCCCCACTTCGTAACATTTCCTTTCAATGGCCGGGCCCAGATAGAAATTGTATTTCGTGGCATCATTGCCCAGTAGCGAAATGAGCTTTGCTTCGATGCCCTGGTGCAGGCCGCGCCAGCCGACATGGATGACACCGCCGCGGCTCTGCTCATCGTTGAAGAAAAACAGGGGCAGGCAATCGGCGGTTTGGATCACGGCAGCCGCTCCCGGCCGCTGCAAGATCAGCCCGTCGCCTGCGGCTGTCGGCAACCAATCCGCCTGGTTGAGGATGATGTCGGAATGAACCTGTTTTAAAAAAAGGAGCGGTTTTCCCGCCAAAAAACGTTGCAGGGTGGTTGAGGTGAACCCCATGTCTGTATAACCGAAAAGCAGGCGCTCATTTTCAAAAACAGTGAGGCCGTGGCCCTCGAAAATCCGCTCTTTCAACTCAATCAAGGCTGCCGTCCATGCCCTTGATGATATATTTTCGGACGGCCCGGTTGTGTTCAGCCAGGGTTTTGGAAAAATAGTGGCTGCCGGCGTCCTTGGCCACGAAAAAAAGGTATTCGCTGTTTTCGGGATACAGGGCCGCCTCCAGCGAGGCGTAGCCGGGATTGGCGATGGGAGCCGGCGGCAAGCCCCGGTGCAGGCGGGTATTGAAGGGGGAAGCGAATTTCAGGTCATCCCAGCCCAGTTTTCCCCGGTAGCGGTCGATTTTCTTCAGGGCATAGACAATGGTGGAATCACAGTCCAGCAGCATGTTCTTCTTCAAACGATTATGAAAAACCGAAGAGACCAGGAAACGTTCATCGCGATTGGCGGTCTCCTTTTCGATCAATGAGGCCATGATCACCGCCTGGCGCGGGGTAAAACCGATGTCGCGGGCCCGCCAGACAAATCTGTTGGTGAAGTTGCGGCGGAAGTGGTCTACCATTAAGGCAACCATTTCCCGGGCCGTGAAGTCGCGGCGCACCAGGTAGGTGTCGGGAAAAAGATAACCTTCCAGGTCCGCGGCAGCCGGATCAAGATCGCGGATAAGCTTGCTGTTGCGGGCGGCATTGGTAAATTCCGCGGCCGGAAACAGATCGGCCTCTTCAAAAATTCGGGCGGTTTCTCCGATCCACAGTCCTTCCTTGACCGTTACTTTATACAAGAGCGCCTTGCCCTGGAAAAGCTTTTCGATGACCTGGCGCATGGTGAGCGGTCCGTCAAAAAGGTATTCGCCCGCTTTCAGCTTTTTTTTTGCGAAAAACATGCGGTAATAGCGCCTGAAATATAAAGCGCGGGAAATAACTCCCTGGCGCTGCAGTTTCCCGGCGATTGTCGCCACACTCATGCCGCTGTCGATCTGCACTACGGCGCGCTGGGCGTATCCCTGGAATGGTTCGTAAACATTGCGGTAGATATTGAATCCAAACCAGGCTAGCACGATCAAAATCAGCAAAAACAGAAACAGGATAAATTTTTTCATGAATGCTCGAAATATTTTTGCAGGATCACCTGGGCGGCCAGCGCGTCCAGGAACGTTTTGCGCTTGCGAAAATCGCCGGGGATATCCCTGCTCATTTCTTCGGCCGCGACACTGCTTAATTTCTCATCGACCAAAGTGACGGGCACGGCGATGCGTTTGCGCAAAAAATTTACAAAGCGGTCCACCTGGCCGCAGGTGCGGCTGGGGCTGCCGTCGGCGTGCAGCGGATAGCCTACCACGATATGGCCGATCTCGAACTCCCCTACCAGCTTCAGAATCTGGGCCAGGGCCTCCTGAATGTTCCCGGTGGCAAACTGCCCCAGCGGGGTGGCCACCCGGGTCATGGAATTGCCCACGGCCAGGCCGATGCGCTTGCTGCCGTAGTCAACGGCCAAGACCTTCATCGACGTTCTCCTTGCGTTGCTTGAAATAGTCAAAGCCGTAGGCGATCAGGCGTTCGAGCAGCTCCGTGAAGGAAATGCCCTGCGCCTGCCAAAGCTTTGGGAACATACTGATGGCGGTAAATCCGGGGATGGTGTTGACCTCGTTGATCAGGACCGTGCCGCCTTGCTTTTCCAGGAACAGGTCGACGCGGGCGTAGCCGTTCAGGAACAGGCTGCGGTAGGCCTTGTGGGCGGTCTTTTTTATCCTGGCTTCGAGTTCGTCGCCCAGGGTCACCGGGATGCGGAATTTGGTCTCCCCCTTCAGATATTTGTCTTCATAGTCATAGAATTCCCTGGAAGGCAGCAGTTCGCCCGGGCTGGAAACCATGACCTCGTGGTTGCCCATAACCGAGACCTCGAGTTCGCGCATCTCGATGGCCTTTTCGATGATGACCTTGTTGTCGTAGCCAAAGGCAAAATCAGCCGCGGCCAGAAGTTCCTTTTCATCCCTGGCCTTGCGGATGCCCACCGAGGATCCCAGGGAGCAGGGCTTGACAAAAACCGGGAAACTGAGTTTTTTGCGCGACAGTTCCGCGATCTGCTCATGGTTGTTTTCCGTAAAATACAAATAGGGAGCTTGTTCCAGGCCGGCCTGGGCGAATAGTATCTTGGCCGTGATCTTGTCCATGGCCAACTGCGAAGAGAAGCTGTCGGCGCCGACAAAGGGCTTGCCGGCCAGTTCGAACAGGCCCTGGATGCGGCCGTCTTCGCCGTTTGGGCCGTGCAGCACCGGGAAGTAGATGTCGGCGTCCATGACTCCGGTCCACTCGGCGCTCCAGGGCATAAAGGAGTGAAATTTCTCTTTTTTATATTCTTCTTCCTTGAACCCGGCGTTTTCCGTCAGGCACCACTCCCCTGCCCTGCTGATGTAGATCAGGAAAGGTTCATAACGCTCCTTGTCCAGATGCTTGTAAATGGCAGCCGCCGACATCAGTGAAACGCTGTGCTCCGCCGACTTGCCACCGAAGATCAATCCAACCTTAACCTTTTTCATAATGGTTCCTGCAACCTATTTACATAACATTATCGGGAATATGCATCATCCCGGTAACGATTTCCTGACTCGGCCACATTCAATCAAATTATATTCTAACATCAGGCAAATTTAAGGTCAAATTATAATTTATCAATTTGTGGTCACAATTTGTGATCTCAAGATGATAAATACTGCTACGGTTTGTCGGTGTTGTAATAATAGCGATAGAAGAAGTAATTGCGCAGGATGTTCTTGACGTAGGTGCGCGTTTCGGTGAAGGGGATCATCTCGATGAACTCTTCCTCGCCGGCGTCGGGAAAATCCTGCAGCCAGCGGTCGACGCGATGCGGGCCGGCATTGTAGGCGGCCAGGGCCAGGTAAAGCCGGCCGTCGTACCTGTCCAGCAATGTTTTCAGGTATTGCAGGCCCAAGCGGATGTTGATCTCCGGATCGTACAGGTCCTTGGCCTTGACCTTGAGGTTGCTGCCATTGGCGATCTCGCGCGCCGTGCCCTGCAGCAATTGCATCAGGCCGTAGGCATTGGCCGGGGAACGCGCATCGGCCCGGAAAAACGACTCTTCGCGGATCAGGGCCAGTACCAACCCCGGATCCACCTCCTGCTCCTTGCTGTAGGCCGAGATCAGGTCCCCGTACTGGCGCGGGAAAAAGATGCCGCTCAGGAAATTGGGCAGGTGCACGCTTTCGTATAAGCGAAAATTGCTGCGGAACTTGGTGAAAGCCAGGAAAAACCGGTTTTGCTGGTAATACAGCAGTGACTCGATGATTTTCAGCAGATTGAGGTCTGAGGCGGAAAGCCGGGGATCGCTTTTAGCCCAATGGATGGTTTCCAGGCAATCGTCCCAGAGGGAATGCTTGACCAGGATCTTCAGCGCCTCGATGACCTCCATTAAAAACGGGCCGGGAGGATCGTCAATGGCAGCGACAAAATCCTGGTTCAGGTCCTTGAACAGGTTTTTGTTCTGCAGCACCCGGACCGCGTAATAGGAAAACGGATAGCGGCCGAATTCCTCCTGTTTGCGGTTTTCCAGTTTGTTCAGCCAGTAGCGCGAAGCGATGCGGTAACTCATGAATGGCGAGCCGCTCCCCTGCCTGAAAAAATACAGCGCCTTTTTTTTGTCGTCCTGGCGGTAATGGATCCAGGCCAGGAGCCAGACGGTTTTCCAGTAATCCTCATCGCGCTCCCTGCTCAACTGCAGATACTGCTCGTAAAAAGGCAGGGCCTTGGCGTACTCCCTTTTTCCTCCGAGTATCTGCGCCAGGTCGAACATGAGCCTCGGATAAACAGTCGTATTTTTATTGATGTTTTGCAACTGGATCGCGATATCACCGGCCGGATCTTCTCGGACCTTGATCTTCACCAGTATGCTTTCGGCGTAGGGCCGGTAGTTTTCCGGCAGGCGCTTTAGCAGCAACTGGCGGACCTGGCCAAAATTGCGGTTCAGGTAGGCGAATTCGGCCTGGAAAAGCCGATTGAGGTCGCGAAACCGGCTGTAGGGCAGCTCACGGCGGAATTCAGTGCCATCGAGGTTGCTCTGCAGGAGCGAAAACTTGGCGAACCACTCGCCT
>JALHTJ010000004.1 GCA_022865785.1 Candidatus Aminicenantota bacterium | reverse complement strand
AGTGTTTTTCAAATACGAGCCAACGATCAAGATCAAAAAAAAAGACATGACGGGGAGGAAAATCATGGGAATATTTATCATTGCCGAATTGGGGATCAACCACAACGGGCAGCTCGATTTCGCCAAGCAACTGATCCATGTGGCCAAGGAAGCAGGCTGTGACGCGGTCAAGCTGCAGAAGCGGAATGTCGACTTGGTGTATTCTAAAGAGCAGCTTGATCAGACATTAGAAAGTCCCTGGGGCACCACCCGGCGCGAGCAGAAGCTGGGGCTTGAGTTCGGACAGCAGGAATACGAGGAAATTGACCGCTATTGCCGGGAGTTGCATATCGAGTGGTTTGCCTCGGCCTGGGACCTGGAAAGCTTAAAATTTCTGGAGCAATTTGAGCTTAAGTATAACAAAGTCGCCTCAGCAATACTGGTTGATCTTGATATGTTAGAGGCTATAGCCAAACAGGGGAAACACACATTCATCTCGACCGGAATGAGTACCTATGCCGATATTGACCGGGCGGTCAAGGTATTTAAAAAGAACAATTGTCCCTTTGAATTAATGCATTGTGTGGCCACCTATCCAATGGATGATGTTGATGCCAATCTGAATTGTATCCATTCGCTGCGGGAGCGCTACCATTGCCATGTCGGCTACAGCGGCCATGAAGTAGGCCTGGCCATTTCCTATGCCGCGGCTGCTTTGGGCATCTCCTCCCTCGAGCGCCATATCACGATCAACCGCTCCATGTATGGATCCGATCAGGCCGCATCGATCGAGCCCGGCGGCCTGCGGAGCCTGGTCGGAGCGGTGAGGAAAATTGAAACGGCCATGGGAAATGGCGAAAAGCGGATCATACAGAAGGAGATCCCCATTGCTAAAAAACTGAGGTCTCATCTGCGCTGGGAAGCCAGCGAATAGCCTGGGGCTTCGATCATGTCTGAACCATTAAGACTCGTTCACCTGGCCAATTTCAACAGCACGAATATCGGCAACGGTGCCTTGATATCGGGATTGGAGCACATAATAACAGCGGATTTCCCAAGCGAAATCACTTGGATCCGGGAGCCTTGGGATGACTATAGCTTCGGGTTTCGAAAATTCGATCACCGCTTTGTCGACCTGATCAACTCCTGCGCCGGCCTGATCGTGAACGGGGCGGTGGCCATCCACGGCCGCAACTATCTGCAAGAGACGGGAATGCGCTTTGAATTGCCATTAACGCTAATCAACGAGATAAAAAAACCGATTGTTTTCTATGGTATATCATACCGCCACTTTAAAGGGCAGCCTTTCTATCACCAGGAGACGCTGCGTAAAACACTGGCTTTTTTAAGCGAAAAGCCGAATGTTTTTCTGGGTGTGCGCAATGACGGAACCAAAAAGTGGCTCAAGGAAACTTTGCTGGTCCCGGACATATCCCTTGAAAAAATTCATGAAATTCCCGACAGCGGGGTTTTTGTCCAGGCACAAAGTGGAATTTATCCGGAGGTCCTGCCCGAACGCAGAGTGGTTATCTTTTCTCCCAATAATGAGGATGCCCCCTGCCGTTATGGAGAAGCCAATTTCCGGAATGTCAAAGAGACGGGGTATCGGCTAAGCGAGGAAGTGGCTGAGATGCCTGATTCGGTCTGGGGCCAGAACAGGGCTGGATTGATCCTGGCTATTAAAAACGCCTTGACCCGAATATTGCATGAAACCGGGGCGCAGCTGCTGTTGGTACCTCATTATTTTGACGACTTGAAGTTTATCGCCGACCTGGTTGACGCTTTCCATCAGCAGGTAGCCCATCAAACGACGATTACGACCGGCTTGATGAGGGTTCCCGGCACCGCATATTTTTATGGGAGGTACCTGGCAGCCGATCTGGCCGTCAGCATGCGGGTCCATTCGATGTCGCCCTGCATCGGACTGGGCGTGCCGATGATCCCATTGGTCACCCAGCCGCGCATGTGGGATTTTTTAACTCAAGTGGGTTTATGTGATCTCGCTTTGAATGCATTTTCAGAAGATCTGGAATCGCAATTGGCGCTACAGTGTTTGCAAATCCTGGAAAATCCGGGCGATAGGCGGGAGCGTTTTTTACAAGCCAAAACGAAGATGAGAGAGGACGTCAGGATGATCAACTCCAAACTATTCAACCTGTTTCAGGATTGAAGGCAATGGAATCCCATAAAAAAATTCTCGCGCTGATCCCGGCCCGAGGCGGGTCGAAGCGAATTCCTCGAAAAAACATCAGGGAGTTGTGGGGAAAGCCCCTACTGGCTTATTCCATCGAGGTGGCCAGGCGCTCGAAAGTGATCGATCGGGTGATCTGCACGACCGACGATCCTGAAATTGCTGAAATTGCCAGACAGGTTGGAGCCGAGGTCCCTTTCATTCGGCCCAAAGAATTGGCTGAGGACCGGTCGGGGGACACCGAGTTTTATCTGCATGCGATCGCCTGGCTGCGCGAACAAGAAGGTTACAAACCCGACATCATCACCAACCTTCGCCCAACCAATCCTTTGCGCAGAACTGAAGTGGTAGATGAAATATTGAATACTTTAATATTGCGAAAAGATGTTGATTCGATCCGCTCCGTGTACCGGTCTTCGATCTCGGTCTTTTTGATGAGAACCATAGATCCCGAGAGCGGCCTGATCGAATGCCCGGTGAATGTTCCCAGGGAGGAGCCTTTTCAGAGGGCGAAGCATCCGCTTCCGCAAAGCTACATACTAAGCTCTTATCTGGATGCGACCTGGGTCGAGGCGGTCCTGCGAACACAGAGGTCACTAGGTCAGAAGATGCTGCCCTACATTCTTGATGAAAATCCAATTGACTTGGATACGGAAGAGGATTGGTCCAGGTTACTTTCTCAGTATTCTTCCTATAATGCATATTTGGCAGCACAGTACCAATCAGGGCCAGCCTTCTTCCTAAGTGCAGATATGAAATCAAGCAGTAAGGATTAGCGGGTAATGAAGAAAAAAATCATTTCCGTCGTCGGTGCCAGACCTAATTTCATGAAGATCGCTCCGTTCATTCGGGCTATCGAACAGTATAACCGGGATTCTTCCGAATCGCAGGGCCTCGGCATCGATCATTTATTAGTACATACCGGCCAGCATTACGATATCAGTATGTCCCAATCCTTTTTCAGGGCACTGAATATCCCGGACCCGGACATCAATCTCGAAGTGGGGTCGGGGAGCCATGCCGAGCAGGTAGGCAACACCATGATCGCCTTTGAAAAAATATTGAACCGGGAAAAGCCCGATTGGGTAGTCTTGGTCGGTGATGTGAACGCTACCCTTGCATGTTCTGTGACAGCTAAAAAAGAAGGCGTCAAGGTTTGCCACATCGAGGCCGGGCTACGCTCAGGTGATTTGTCCATGCCCGAGGAGATCAACCGTCTGGTCACCGACCGGATGGCGGATCTGTTGCTCACCCCCGATAGATTATCCAATGAGAACCTGCGTCGGGAAGGTGTGCCTGAAGACAGGATCGTTTTTGTCGGAAACATTATGATCGATACGTTGGAAGCCAACCGGGAACAAGCTGCGGCCTTGAATATCGAGACAATTTGCGCAGACAATTTGATTGACGAAAAAAAATCGAATGCTTTCGAAGTGGTCGGACAGAACTATGCGCTCATGACCATGCATCGGCCATCTAATGTGGATGATCCTCGCAAACTGGGACCGTTGGTCGATTTTTTATGCGGTGAAGTCGCCGGGGAGATGCCTCTGATCTGGCCGATCCATCCCCGCTCGGAAAAAAAGCTGAAGGAATTCGGGTTCTGGGAAAAGGTCCTGCGAACGAACAGGATGATCATTTTAAAGCCGATCGGTTACCATGAGATGCTGCGCCTCAACATGACCGCCCGTCTGCTGCTGACCGACAGCGGCGGCCTGCAGGAAGAATGTACCGTGCTGGGCACACCCTGCCTGACGTTGCGCTGGAACACCGAGCGGCCGGTGACCCTGCGCGAGAACGGAGGCACCAGCGAGTTGGTCGGCAACGATGTGGAAAGGATCCGTCGCGGGTACCGAAATGCTTTGGCAGGCGGAGGGAAACCCGTGCGACCTGAATTCTGGGACGGAAATACGGCTCCCAGGTGCCTGGAGGCGATCCTGCAGGCCCAAGCCGCTCGGAGCGTCGAATTGCCATTCGAAGCAAAGGATGTATAATAAAATAAATGTCTGAGAATTACTTGGCAAAGGAACGGTTCTACTGGCTCAAGGTTTTTCTTGACGGCACCTTTCTGGCCATCGCCTTCATGTCGGTCTACTGGCTGCGCCGTGGTGATCTGTTCATCGACGAAGACTTCCGGGAATTTCTGCCGATAGTTTTCCTGACCTGGTTCCTGGTCACCATCCTTTCCAAAAAATTTAAAGTAATTGAAAAGCAGGATTACTTTTCTCGCTTGCAGCCCTATTGGCTGGCAGCGGTCATTTTTGTCTCGCTTCTTACTTTGCTGCTCTATTTCATGGGCTGGATCCATCTCTCCCGGTTCATTGTTTATGGCACCATTGCTATTTATGTCATCCTGGAAAGCATATTCCTGGCATTCCATTTGCTTTTTTTGCGCAAACGCGAGCCGGGCCGGCCCATCCCCTTCGCCGTATTCTTTTTCCTGATCGAGCTTGCGGCCTTGTCCGCTGCTTTTTATTCGATTTACTTTTCCAAGCGCGCCACTTTTCGGCTTGAGGAAAAATACCAGATCGCCCTGATGGGGCTTTTCTTCGTTTGGTTGATGGTATCGCTGCTGGTCCATCGCTTCAAGGTCAAGACCCGGTTCGGCTTCTGGAACGCATTTAACCCTTTCTGGCAGTCAGAAGCGCTGATCCTCGGCCTGGTTTCATTCATGGTCTTTATCGCCGCCCGAGGCAACATGTCCCGGCTGATCATTTTCGGCTCCATCGCCGGATTCGCCGTCCTGGAGAATATTGTTGTCTTGGCCTACTACATTGTCTCCCAGTTCAAACGCGCTGACGAAGACCCGGCCGAGCTCCTGGCTGACGAACTGGCTCACCCGCAGGGAGAAAAGGGAAAGGTAGAGGTAGAGGAAAAGGAATATGCAGAAGAGATAGTCAAAGAGAAATATCGTTTTCAGGATCGGGAAGACAGCCAGGAATTCTTAAAGCAAAAGCTCGAGCGGCTTTTTTCAAATAAATTTCATGACGTTTACGATTTCATCAAAAAATATGTCGATCTTGGCCGTTTCGACATCCTCTCTTCGGCGTTCCTCTTCGCTTCAAATATTTTCAACATTGATATTTTTGAGGACGATTCACTTGGTTTTTTCTTCAATTTTGAGAAGGTGAACAACTTCCGCCATGTCAACCAGGTGTTCATCGCCTTGAACAAAAAAATGAAGCAGGGCGGGGTCCTGGTCGGTTGCTTCGAGTCCTATGACCAGCGCCGCCAGCGCATTTTCAGCAAATTCCCCCGCTGGTTCGCCCGCTTTTTTTATATCATCGACTTCATCTACAAGCGCATCATGCCCAAATTGCCTGTTTTGAAGCAGATCTATTTTCAGATGTCGCAGGGCAAAAAGCGGGTGTTTTCACGAACCGAAATTCTTGGCCGCCTCTACTACTGCGGCTTTGAAGTGATCGGCCTGCGACCCATAAACAATATCTATTACTTCATCGCCAAAAAAACCAAGGAGCCGCGAATTGACCCGCGCCCCTCCTACGGCCCGGTCTTCCGCCAGCGTCGGCTGGGTAGGGGGGGGAAGATCATTTTTATTTATAAGCTCAGGACCATGCACCCCTTTGCTGAGTATCTCCACCAATATATTTTCGAGAAGAATCAGCTCGAGGAATCGGGCAAGATCAAGGGCGATTTCCGCATCACCTCCTGGGGCCGCTTCTTCCGCAAGACCTGGCTGGACGAACTGCCCATGCTTGTCAACTGGCTGAAGCGCGATATCAAGCTTGTTGGAGTGAGGCCTCTTAGCGAGACATTCTTCAAAACATATCCTGAAGAACTGCAAAAAGAAAGGATAAAATTCAAGCCTGGTTTGATCCCGCCGTTTTATGCGGATATGCCT
>JALHTJ010000070.1 GCA_022865785.1 Candidatus Aminicenantota bacterium | reverse complement strand
GGTATACAATACGATTGACGGAATACGGTTCAGGGTGTAGACGCGATCCGTCCGCCGGCGTTTCGCCTGGCGGATCGCCCTTTTCAAATTCCAATATTCTAAATAATTGCATTATAGATTTTCTTCTGAAGGAACGCAGATCTGCGTTCCCTACTCCAGGCAGCTGTCATTCCGAATTCGCAAGAATATTATCTGACTGCAAGGGTGTGATGAATCAAACCCCTGCTATTTAATATTGATATATTGAAAACCTAGAGATCTTCTCTTTCTCGTCACGCGTTACGCGTCACGCGTCACGAAAATTAGTGATTCGTGATTGGTGATTAGTGATTGGTAAAGAGAAGGAGCTTCATCAACCATAATGGCACTTCTCCCCCTCTCTTTTGGAAGAGAGGTACGCATCGCTATATACGCATCGCTATGTCCGCATCGCTATGTCCGCATCGCTATGCCGAGGCTCTGCGAGGTATAAAGCGATGCCACTCAGCAAAGCAGAGCCGAAGCTCTGCGAGGTATAAAGCGATGCCATCCCGTAATGCGGGTGGTCAGGTGGTGAGTTGAGAATACAGCATTATTCGTGGATTGTTCTAATATAATAAAAACGCCGGCCGCGGCTGCGGCCGGCGCTGTACTTGTCAGCGGATGGAACTACTTGACCTTGGCCAGGGAGTCGATCAGGCTCTGGACCACCGGCGCCTGGGGCGACTTGGGATCGTGCTTGAGGAACTCCTTCAGCTGCTCGACCGCCTTGACCATGTCGCCCTTGTTCAAATAGGCGTAGCCCATCTTGAGATAGGGTTCGCTCCATTCGGGCTTGATCTGGATGGCCAGCTGGTAATACTCAATGGCTTTGTCGGTCTGGTTGCGTCCGAAAAATATCTCGGCCACGTTGTAGGCCAGGATCTCGTCCTTGGGGTTGAGGGCGATCGATTGGGTGAAGAATTGCTGGGCTTCCTTGAATTTTTCCTGCCTCAGGCAGATCTCGCCGAACGAGGCCAGGGCTCTGGCCTGCAGGACGACATCAGCCTTTTCCTTGGCCTTGACCTGGGCCATGGCGTACTGTTCGTTGGCTTTGTCGAATTCACCTTTCTCGCGGTAGACATCGCCGATGTTGAAATAGATCTGGTAGACCTTGGGATTTTCAGCGGCAAAGGTCTGAAAGATGAGCAGGGCTTCGTCGAACTTGCGTTCCTGGAAAAGTTGGTTACCTTTTTCCAATTCCTCCAGCGCGCCCGCATCCTTGAGGCGGATCTTTTTTTCCTTGTCCTCTTTCATGACCAGGGTGACGAACTTGTTGCGTTCCAGCTGCTGCACGTGAATGCTGAGGCTGATGTCCAGGAATTCCTCCGCCGAAGCGGTGACGATGGCCTGGCCCGTGCCCAGGCTGATGAAGCTCCATTCACCCTTTTTACTAACGGAAGTCTTGTTAACCAGGCCGCCTTTCTCGAATTCGATCTTTACTTCCGCGGTAACGATGGGTTCACCCTTCTCGTCGACCACGTTGCCGCTCAGGCGCCCCTTGCCGCGGCCGGCCTGGGCGAAAGTGAGTGAAGAAACGACCAGGACACAGGCCAGGACCCACCAGGGCTTTTTGTAATCTCTATTCATCTTGCTAACCTCCATGTTATGTTAAATTGCCGGACTCCGGCATTATATTAGACGGTCTCATTTGGCGGTTTTCTTTAAGCCATCGACTTTTTCCTTGATGCGCGGCTGCTTGGGATTGAGTTCCAATGATTTTTCCCAGGCTTTCAGGGCTTCCGCCCCATTGCCCAGCTGAAAATAACACTCGCCGATCTGGTTGAAGACATTGATGTTGGCCCCGAAATGGGTGATGAAGTCCGCGTAGAAAGCAATGGCGTCGTCGAATTCGTTCAAGCCCTGGCAGGCATGCCCCAGGGGCAGGGCGAATTCAAAACGGGATTTTTCCTTGACCTGGGGCAGGGCCAGGGCCTTGACCTTGGCGAATTCCTTTTTCTGCAGCAGCAGTTGGCAATAATCGCTGCCGAAGCGGACGCTGTCGGGGTTTTGCCGGAAAGCCGATTCCAGAAGGGGCCGGGCCTTATCAAGATCACCGCTCTGAACGTACTGGCGTCCAAATTCGTTAAGAAAGACGCTGAAATCGCCGACAGCCGTGGGCACGGAAACGACCCAGGGTCGGGGCAGGGAGGGCTGAGGCGTGATATAGAAATCGGCGTTTTCAGTCGCGATCTCGCTTTTCTTCTGGTCGAGCAGGGACACCTTGAGATTGTAATAAGCAGAGGATTGACCCTTCAGGGGCAGGGTTTCCAGCACGTCGGGCAGGGAGCCAAGATCGCGGAGCAGCCGTTCCTTTGTGAAAACTTTTTCACCGCGGCGGAAAAGGGATATTTCCAGCGAGCCGGACTGTATCAGGTCCTCGCTCAGGCCGTGGAGTTGAAAAAATAGTTCCAGGTTGTCGGCCGCGAGAAAATCGTTGCGCGGCGAAGGCAGAAGGTGGCTGCCGTCGAAAAGAAAAGGTTTGATGACAACACTGCTCGTGGCGGCGGCCTTGCGGTTGGCCAACAGCAGCGTCGAGATCGCCAATTTTTCCCGGGCGGGGATGACAAAATCCTTTTCCATGGATGTGAATTCCTTGGTGGTAAGGTTTTTAAGAAAAATGGTGAGGCGATAACTTCCAGGGATAACCGGGATCATGTCCTGAAAACTGAAAAGCTTGTCCTTGACCATGCGCATCTGATTTTCACTCAATTCAAGGGGAATACGGCGTGAGATCTGGGTGAGCATCTTTCCCGAAGGGTCGGTGATATTGCCGGAAATTTCCAGGGTAGTGTAATACTTATCTTTATACTGTTCAAAGGAGAGGCGCTTGGGTTCAATGAGGTAGTGGATGAAATAGTGCCCGGACGGGTGGCGGACAACATTGAGTTGGGAGCTGCTCTCCATGAAATTGTCGGCATAGTCGATCTCGACCTGCCCTTTGAACTTGAGGAAATTGCTGGCGTAAATATTCTTGATATTCCGCTGCGGGGTTTCAGGGATCTTCTCGCGGATCAGCAACTCTGAGGCTATGGAGGGATTTACACCTATTGGTTCACCTGTGATCAGGGATAGTGATACAGCGGCCAGCTGAGGCTGTATATTCAGCAGGGCATAATAAGCAGCCTCATAAGAAGTGGCATCGCCTTCGAAGTTGCGCATCAGGGCTTGGGGACCGAACTTGACGGGAGAATAGAGCTCATATTCTCCAATGCCGTCTTTCTTGAAAAAAACCACGTTGAAGGAATCGGGAAGTCCCTTGGCGGCCATGCCCTGGTAGAACCAGACCACGGTAGGAACCAGGTCGTTGTCGCTTTCGAAGCGTTCGATCGAATGCGCTTCACCCAGGGTGATGTAGATCCGGCCCTGGTCGGTGCGCCAGCCCGGAGCCGGGGAATCCTTGCCGAACCAGTTGTTGACATAGGCCAGGCGGCGGTAATGCTCTTTTTTGAATTCGTTTTCCGGCAGGTTGGGATTGGGATTGCGCTGTTTCCAGAAGGCGCTGATGAAGGTGTCGCGTTCCCGGTCGGATTCAAGCTGCAGGAAAACTTCCTTTTCAACGGAGGAAATAATGTATACCACCTCTTCCGTGAGCCAGACGCGATGTGGCGGCGGAAGCTTTTTTATGAGGTCTTTCTCGGATTCGCCATGAAGTGAAAAACAAAAAACCAGGACACTGCAAACTATAAGCAATTTTTTCATCATCGGCCTCGCTGCACTAGCTGAATTGATCATCATTAAATTATTATAGCACTACCCGTTCCGCTTGACAAGAAAGCAGCCATAAGCGGGCTGAATAACTCGCTGTTTTTTCAGCCGCGCCTTGTCCCCAGTTCAAATAATTGAGTTTTTAATTGTTTTTTGAAATAAAAGTTGGTGATTTGTATTTTTCAGAAGAAATAAAATCGAAAACCGCCTGTCCGCTAAGCGGAATGCGCGAATTGTCCTGCCACGTAAACCATCTTCCATTCAAGCTTTCAGGATAAAAGCAAGGTGTTCCCCAAGCTGTTTTCAATCCGGCTGCGTATTTTGGCATGGATATTGCAACTCTATGGATGTTTTGTCAAATAAAAAAAGGAGGACAATCAAAATGAGTATTGTCAAAAGGTTCACCCTGCTGGCATTCAGCGTGCTCCTGCTCGCGGGACTGCTGATCGCCCAGCAAACGACCGCCAAGATCTTTGGCGTCGTGCAGCTTGAAGACGGTTCTTTGGTGCCCGGCGTCAACGTCGAAGCCACCAGCCCCAAGCTGGTCGGCAAGGCAACGGCGGTCACCGACGAGAACGGCACCTTCAAGCTTTTCAACCTCACTCCCGGCTCCTACAAGCTGGTATTCACTCTGGATGGATTCCAGACCGTGGTGCGGGAAAGCATCCCGCTGGTTGCCGAGCAGATCGCCAGCCTGAAGATCGAGATGAAACTCGGCAACCTGAATGAGATCATCACCATCACCGGGCAGACGCCACTGATCGACGTCAAGAGCACTGCCAAGGGCATGACCCTGACCAAGGAGATATTCCAGACCCTGCCCAAAGGCCGCGATTTCAGCACCCTTGTCACCGCCGTCCCCGGTGTGTACAACGAGCCCATGACCGGCGGTCTGTCGGTCGACGGCGCCAGCGGCGCCGAGAATGTTTTCTACGTCGACGGCATGGAGACCGGTGAAGTTCGCGGCGCCCAGCAGCGCATGCAGGCCGCCTTCGACTTCATCGAGGAGGTGCAGGTCAAGGCCTCGGGTTATCAGGCCGAGTTCGGCGGCTCCATGGGCGGCGTGGTCAACGTGGTCACCCGCTCGGGCGGCAATGAGTTCCACGGCGAGGTCCTGGGTTATTACCAGGGCAGCGCCATTCGGGGCAAAACTCGCGATTTGCTGCGTTTGCTCCCGGACGACCCTTCAAATTGGGAATACTACAATTACGAGAAATTCAACAAGCAGGACTTTTCCCGGCTGGAGGGCGGCTTCAGCCTGGGCGGCTACATCTTCAAGGACAAGCTGTGGTTCTTCGGCTCGATCCTGCCCGTCTACCGCAATGTCAACCGCCAGGTCAATTGGGACGATGAGCCCGGCGCCGACTTGGATTCGTTCAAGCGCGAGGACACCTGGCTGAACGGCTCGATCAAGCTGGCGGCCGAACCGGTTAAGAACATGCGCATGTCCGCCTCTTTCGTTGCCAACAGCAACCGTTGGCGCGGCGGCCTGCCCGGCGATGACCCGAGCACCAACTTCCCCGACTGGCAGCCCCTCGGTGACTCGACCTTCACATATGACAAGATGGGACAGAACGCCCCCACCTGGTCAGCGACCGGCAACCTGGACTACACCATCGGCAACAACCTGCAGGTGTCGGCCCGCATCGGCCACTACAACCAGAACAACAGCTCGGTCATGGACCCTCCGGGGATCTTCTATTTCCACCGCCAGTACAACCCGGGCGGTGAGACGGCCCTGGGCTGGCCAACGGACAAGATCCGCCCCAACGGCTGGATGAATTACACCTGGGGCCTTTTCTACAAGCTGAGCAAGGCCAATTACACCCGCACCAGCAGCAACATCGACGTCAACTACTTTCTCAATTTTGCCGGCGAACATTCATGGAAGGCCGGCTTCCAGTACATCCAGATCATGGACGACTACGACGGCACTGCCCCCAACCCGGTGATCTTGATGCGCGTCGGCCGTCCCTTCCCCTACCAGATCGAGGGCAGCCCGGTCAATGCCGGGTACATGGGCAAGTACGGCTATTATGAGAACCGCTCCCCCTTCGGCACCCTGGTCAACAAGGCCCGCTCCAACCGCTATGCTTTCTACATCCAGGACTCCTGGACCATCGCCAACAAGCTGACCATCAACTTCGGGCTGCGCGCCGAGAAGGAGAGGGTGCCGGCTTTCAGCGACCTGCCGGAATACAAGGACTCCGTGCCCCTCAACCTCAACTGGGGCGATAAGTTGGCGCCGCGCCTGGGATTTATCTACGACGTGTTCGGCGACTCCAGCCTTAAGGTGTTCGGTTCGTTCGGCATCTTCCAGGACTGCATGAAGCTGGCCCTGCCCGAAGGTTCCTATGGCGGGGATCGCTGGGTCAGTGAATACTATTCACTGGATACCTACGACTGGGAAACGATCGGCGTCAACAACCAGTTCCCCGGTACCTACCTGGGCAAATTAAACTGGCGCATTCCTTCGATCGATATCACCGACCCCGATATCAAGCCAATGTCCCAGCGCGAGATCTCTTTCGGCTTGGAAAAAAAGATCAACGACAACCTCTCGCTCTCGGTGCGCCTGGTCAACAAGAAGCTGCTGCAGGCGATCGATGATATCGGCATCAGCATGCCCGAAGGCGAGACCTATTTCATCGCCAACCCCGGCAGCCCCTACGTACAGAAGCAGTACGATATCGCCGTCGCGAACGGCTTGCTGCCGGCAGGACTGCCGCCGGCACAGAAAGCCAAGCGCGACTATTATGCGGTTAACCTCTCTATTGAAAAGCGCTTCAGCGACAACTGGATCGGCGGCCTCTCCTACACCTGGAGCCGGATGACCGGCAACTATGCCGGATTGAACAGCTCCGACGAGGCCATGCGCAACGACCCCAACATCAACCGTTACTTCGACCTGTGGATGACCTCCTATGACCAGAACCTCAAACCAATAGACGGCCCTCTGGCAACCGACCGCCCCCACTACCTCAAGGCCTACGCCTCCTACGTCTTCCCCTTCGGCCTGACCCTGGGCACCGTGCTCAACGCCTATTCCGGAGTGCCCCTCACGACCGAAATCACAGTGAACGGCCAGCAGGGCTATTACCCCTACAACCGCTTTGACACCGGCGAGCGCTCTCCCTTCACGGTCACGGCCGATCTGTATGCCGAGTACGGCTTCAAATTGGGCAAGAACAAACTGCAGTTCTCACTCAACATCCGCAACTTGACCGACGCCAAGACGGCGCAGCGCATTTACGGCTTTTACAACCTGGATGACGTCCACATCGACGACGCCGATTTTCTCGAAGGCGTCGACGTCAAGTCACTAGTCGAAATCACCGACCCGCGCTTCGGACAGGGCTACCGCTTCCTGCCCCCGCTGGAAGCGACCCTGGGCATCAAGTTCTCGTTCTGATCCAACCATGGTGTGCGTGAACACGACGCGCACACAATTCGTACCTGGCCCGCCCCGGTTCGCCGGGGCGGGCTTTTTTTTCTGGACAACGCGTCAATCAGCGAGGTATCATAAATCATGAAACAAGTTATTACGGCTGTTCTGGCGGTTGCCATGCTGCTGGTGGCCGGCTGCCGCCAGCGCCCGGCCACAGCCCCCGTCACCTTGAACGTGGTGCTGGTCACCCTGGACACGCTACGCGCCGACCGCCTGGGCTGCTACGGCTACGCTGCCGCCCGCACCCCGGTTTTAGACGCCTTCGCCTCCTCATCCCTGCTTTTCGAACAGGCGACCACGGCAAGCAACAACACGCTGCCCTCCCACGTTGCGATCCTGTGCGGCCAACATCCCCGGCGCCTGGGCGTGCCGCGCAATGGCTTCGAGGTCCCGCCCACCCAGCGCGGGCTGGCCGTGTTATTGGCGGAAAGGGGCTACGAAACAGCGGCCTTTGTCTCCTGCTCGGTACTTGACGCCACCAGCGGGCTGCGCAAGGGTTTCGCCGTCTACGACGACGAGTTCGATATCGAAGAGGTTGACCAGGAACAGCGGCGCGCTCCCGAAACGGTGCAACGGGCACTACACTGGCTGAACACTCCAACAACCAAGCCCCGTTTCCTGTGGCTGCACTGTTTCGATCCCCACTATCCCTACACCCCGCCACCCCCTTATGACCGTATGTTCTACCCGGAGTATTCCGGGCCGGCCGACGGCTCCATCCGCTTCATCGCCGGCATCCTGGGCAGCCACGGTTTTCCCAAGATCCGCAGCGGCCCTGACGACTACCGTCGCCTGGCCGCCCTGTACGACGGTGAAATCGCATTCCTGGACGCCAGCCTGGCCCCGTTGTTCGCTTATCTCGATCGCCCCGAGGTGCGGGCGCACACCGCAGTGGCCGTGGTCGCCGACCACGGCGAGAGCCTGACCGAGCACGGCTACTATTTCGACCACGGCCTGGACGTGTACCAGCCCAGCATGCACGTGCCGCTGATGGTCCGCGCCCCCGGCCGCTCCACTGGACGGCGGATCGCTGCGCCGGTCCAGACCGTCGACATCTTTCCAACCCTGCTGCGCCTGGCCGGATTGGATGTCCCGTCAGCGGCCGACGGCCGCGACCTGTCGCTTCTGGGCATTGGGAAAAAAATACCCGTCGCGATCGCTTTCGGAGAAGCCTGCCAGCCGTTTGAGGTGGAAACCGCTGAAAGCCGCGCCTGGCGCAACGACGCCAAGGCACAATTCGCCCTGGCCTGGCCCTGGAAACTGATCCAGGTTCCCTATCTCGGCAGGAATGAATTGTACCGCCTGGACACCGATGGGATTGAAAGTCACGACATCGCCACTGCCCATCCGCAGATGCGTGCCTGGCTGAGCGAACAACTGCAAAATTGGCGCCGCGGCGCCGCGGTTGACGCCCAGCGGCCCAATCCGGCCAACCTTGACAAGATCCGCTCACTGGGCTACCTGTAGACCATGGACAAGAAAATGCAAAAAGCCAAATGCGTGAAAGCGAGGCGTAGCAACATTCTCGTCCATCTCCTGATCCTTTTGGCCGTATCCCTGGTGGTGCGCCTGGTGTACCTTCAGCAGATCTCGTCAAACCCATATTTTCACTACCCCATCGTTGATGCCCAGACCTACGACGAAATGGCCGTGCGCATCGCCGCCGGCGAAGAACCCGTGCCGGCACCGTTTTACCAACCGCCTTTATACCCCTATTTTCTCGGCCTGCTATACGCCTTGTTCGGCCGCGATCTCTACCTGGTGCGCCTGGTACAGATGGCCATGGGCGCGGCCAGCGTCTGGCTGCTGTACCTCCTGGGCGGGAAGCTGTTCGATCGCCGGGTGGGATTTGCCGCGGCGCTGGCCTTCTCCCTGTACGGGACCATGCTTTTTTACGAAGGGGAAATCCTGGCCCCGGTGCTGGTCGTTTTCCTCAACCTGCTGCTGGCCCTGGCCGTTATCGCCGCGCTGAAAAAACCGTCCCTGCCGCGGGCGCTGGCCTGCGGCGTGCTGCTCGGCTTGTCGGCCCTGGCCATGTCGGTGGTTCTGCCCCTGGCACTGGTCATTCCGTTCTACGCCTGGAGGCAATGGCGCAAAAAAACCGGGCGCCCCGGGCCCTGGCGCAGGCTGGCGCTGGCCTCTGTTTTCGCGGCCGGACTGCTGCTGGTCATCGCGCCCGTCACCTGGCGCAATTGGCGCGTCGGTCGCGAATTCGTGCCGATCAGCACCAACGCCGGCATCAATTTCTATCTCTCTAACGGCAAGGACTACGAGCGCAAGGTGGCCATCCGGCCAGGTTACGAGTGGGACGAACTGCTGAACGAGCCGATCCGCCTCGGCATCCACAAGGCGGGCGGGCAGTCGGCCTACTTCATGAACAAGGCCCTCGGCCTGATTGCCGCCGATCCGCTGGGCTACGCGCAGTTGCTGCTCAGGAAACTCTACTTGTTCGCCAATGGCAACGAGATCATGCGCGACCAGGACATCTACCCCTTCCGGCAATATTCGCCGCTCCTCTCCCTGCTGGTCTGGAAAAAAGGACTGGCCTTCCCCTTTGGGCTGCTGCTGCCGCTGGCCCTGCTGGGCATGGCGCTGGCGCTGCTCCGCCGCGTTCCCGGGGTGGGATTGCCACTGGTGTTCGTTCTGGTCCACGCAGCCGTGCTGCTGGCCTTTTTCGTCACTTCACGCTACCGCCTGAACGTCCTGCCCTTCCTGGCCCTGTTCGCCGCCTATGGCACGCTCGGACTATGGGACGTTCTGCGGCAACGGCGCTGGCTGCAGGCGATCCTGCCTCTGGCCGGGTTGTCGGCACTGCTGCTGTTCTGCAACTGGCGGGTCGGGCCGATGAGCCGCGACTTCAGCGTCGACTCCTACTATAACCTGGCCACCAAGCTGCTGAAGGAGGGAGATACGGAACGGGCCAAGGGCTGGCTGTTGAAGGCCAGTGAACTCGATCCCCTCAATCCCGAAGTCAACGGCAACCTGGGCGTGATCTATGAGCAGGAGAAGCAAGCGCAGGAAGCCAAAAAATGCTACCTGCGCATCCTGGAACGCTATCCCGCCGATGTCCAGGCGCACCTGCACCTGGCCGACCTCTGCCTGCGCCTGGGCGAACTGGAGAAAGCCGGCCAACACTACGAACAGGTGCTGCGCGTGGAACCCGAGAACGAGTCGGCCCTGCGGGGCGCGCAGTTCGCGCGCGGCCTCGGACGCCAGCGCGATGCCGCGGCGCGTTTCCCGCTGGTGCGCGGCATCCTGGAACAGCTGGGCGCCAAGCCCGACGATCCCGCTTTGCTGAACGATCTCGGGGCCGCCTATGTCACCATCGGCTACCCGGACATGGCCATCGAACCCCTGCGCCTGGTCATCGCCGCCAAGCGCTTCCTGCCCAGCGCCCACAACAACCTGGGCATCGCCCTACTGCAGCTCGGGGACCGCAAGGGTGCCAAGCGCGAATTCCTCGCCGCCCTGGCCGCCGACGCCAGCGACGACAATGCCAAGCGCAACCTGGCCATCTTGGCCCAGCTCGAGAAGGATAACCATGCGCCGCGGCAATGACCGGCTCCAGTGGCTGCTCGTTCTGGCGCTGCTGCCGGTGCTGTGCGGGCAGCCGGCCTGCCGGAGCGGCACCCCGCAGGCGCGTCCCAACGTGGTTCTGGTGGTCATCGACACGCTGCGCATGGACCACCTGCCGTTCTACGGTTACCGGCTCAATACCGCCCCCTTCCTCACCGACCTGGCCGCCCAGGGCGTGGTGTGCGAATCCTGCTATTCGACCTCGTCGTTCACCTCGCCGGCCACCGCATCCATCCTGACTTCGCTCTATCCTTTCCAGCACGGGGTTCACAAGGGGCTGATCGTCACCCTGAACCAGCAGGCCCAAAATTCTTCGCTACGACTGAACCGCATCCCCCAATCGGTGCTGACCTTGAGCGAATGGTTGCGCAACAGCGGCTACCGGACATACGCGGTAGCCGACAACCTCAACATCTGCGAAGCGGAGGGCTTCACCCAGGGCTTCGACCGCTTCGTCACCATGAACAATCTCGGCGCCGCCCAAGTCACCCGCCAGGCCCGGCAGTGGCAAAAGGAAATGCGCGCCGCCGCACCCTATTTTCTCTATCTGCACTACATGGACCCGCACGCCCCCTACCTGGCCTGCAAACCCTGGTATGTTTCGGGCAGCGGCGAGCTGCAGGATGCCATCGCCCGCTACGACAGCGAGATCCGCTCCATCGACGAGCAGCTGCGGCAACTGTTCAGCGAACTGGATTGGAAGGAAAACACCATTCTGGTCGTCACCGCCGACCACGGAGAGGAATTCCTCGAGCATGGCCAGACCGGGCACGGCAAGTCGCTCTACAACGAAGTGCTGCGCGTGCCGCTGCTCTTCTGGAGCCGCGCCCTGGCACCACAGCGCCTCCCCCAGGAGGTCTCCACCGTGGACATCATGCCGACCATCGGCGCCATGCTGGGGATGAAGGCGGGCGAGGGTTTTTCCGGGGTCAGCCTCTGGCCGTTCATGCGCGCGGACGGTCAACGGTCGCCAAGGCCGCTCTTCGCCACGCTGCTTACAAGCATCCCAGGCGGCCCCGAGGCCTCCCTGCGGGCGACGATCTGGGGCCAATGGAAATACATCGTCACCGACGAGCAGTTCCGCGAACTCTACGACACCCGCAGCCATCCGCGCGAACGGATCAACCAGTCCGGTCACCCCGGGACCGAGCCCGTCGCCGACAAGTTGAACGGACTGTTCCTGGCGTTCAAGACCCGCTGCCCGGTCTTTCCCCAGGATCTCAGCCAAATCAAGATCGACGAAAAACTCCTGGAGGAGCTGAAGACGCTGGGCTACGTCCGCTGAGGCTGCGCACTCGATCGCAGGCACGTTTTTTCGGCCCGGCAACAGGGCAACCCGGCGTCAGGATTGCCGCTTTCTACAAAAAATGGTATAGAGGGATGATGGGACACTTCCCCGAAATGAGCCGCGATCATGCCTGACAAGAAAAACCAGCCTGTTCTCGGGTTCGCCCGCTCCCTGGCCTCCCTGAAGCTGACTGTCGTTTTCCTCATTCTGCTGGGCCTGCTGGTCATCGCCGGCACCGTCTATCAGGCTGAAAACGGCATCTACGCCGCCCAGCGTGAAATTTTCGGCGCCTGGATCATCCGGCTTTTCGGAATCGTCCCGCTGCCGGGCCTGCTGTTCATAAGCATGCTCCTTTTCATCAACCTGCTGGCAGCCGTTTTTTTTCGCCTGCAATACCGCTGGCGCCGGGCCGGCCTGCTTCTGGTCCACTACAGCCTGCTGCTGTTCATTGGCGGAGGTTTTTTCATCGCGGTCACGGCCCAGGAATATTTCCTGACCCTGCGCGAAGGAGAGAGCAGCAATGTCGCCATCAGTGTCGGAGCGAAAGAAACCCGACTCGACCAGAATCAGAAAAAAGTCATTCTGCCGATCAAGATCAAACTGCTCGATTTCGAAAAGACCATGCATCCGGGCAGCGGCATTCCCAGGAGTTTTTCCAGCCGGGTCGAGATCATATTCGCAAACACGAGGCGCCGGGCGGTTATTTCCATGAACCGGCCTCTGCGTTATCGCGATTACACATTCTACCAGTCATCTTACGCAGAGGATGGCCTGGGGGGGGAAAGTTCGACCTTCTCGGTGGTACGCAACTCGGGCCGCTGGCTGCCCTATATCGCCAGCGCCTTGCTGTTCCTGGGACTGGCCGGCCATTTCCTGGTCATGCTGGCCGCAGCACTGAAAAAAACGCGTCCCGGCAAGGTGCGGCCATGAGCAAGATCACCATTCTTGCCCTACTGGCCTTCTGGCTCCCGGGTCTTGAAGGCCAGGCGGCCGCTCCCTTGCGCCTGGAACCGTTCCGGCGCCTGGCGGTCCTGGAGCAGGGTCGGAAAAAACCAATGGACACTTTCGCCCGCAACCTGCTCAAGCAGTTTTCCGGACGTTCTACCCTGGACGGCATGGACGCTTGCACCTGGCTGGCCCGGGTTCTCTTCACCCCCCAGGAGACACTTGCAGACAAACTATTCCTGGTAAACCAACCAGACGTTCTGGCGGCCATGGGGCTGGAAGGAGAAGGCCGCGGCCGCTTCAGCTTTGCGCAGCTGCATCCGGGCCTGGGCAGGCTGCAGCAACTGGCTTTCCAGTACGCGGACCAGGACGAGAGCAGCAGAGGCCGGGTCGAAAACGAGTCCATCCGCCTCTTTTATAATGTTTCCGCTTATTACCGCCTGCTGAGCGCCTTCAGTTTCGCCCGACCGGGTGAAGCGGCAAGCCGCGATCCGCGCAGCGCCCCGGAGCTGCCGGCCCTGCTGCCGTTCTCCGACAAGCCTGACGAACAGTGGCTCGGTCCCGCCCAGGCCTTTGCCCGCGGCTCTTCCCTGCCGGCCGCTATGCAGAAAGAAATTTCCCTGTTGGCCAAAGCCGCCCAGGCCTACGAGAAGGCCAGCGAAAATGATTTCGCTCGCGCCCTGGACGCCTTCAGCCGGTCGGTGCAAAACAGGCTGCAGCCGGGCACGATCGACGCCAACCAACTCTCCCTGGAAATTTTTTACAACCGCCTTGACCCTTTCTCAAAAGCCGAATTGATCTACGGCCTGGCGCTGTTGCTGCTCATTCTCTCCTTGGCTGTTCCTCGCTTCCGTCTCGAGCGCTGGGCGAAGCTGTGCCTGCTTTTGGGCTTTCTGTTCCATACGTTCGGCCTGACGGCCCGCATGCTTATCATGAACCGGCCGCCGGTGACCAACCTGTATGAAACCTTCGTTTTCGTCGCCTGGGCCGGCGTGGTCATGGGTCTGCTTATGGCCTGGTGGCAAAAGCAGGCCCTGGGCATCCTGGCCGGGGCGATCACCGGCCTGGCCTTCCTGGTTATCGCCGGCCGCTACAGCCTGGACGGCGACACCATGGGCATGCTGGCTGCCGTGCTCGATTCCAACCTGTGGCTGGCCACCCACGTGGTGACCATTTCACTCGGCTACGCCGGCTGCGTGGTCGCCGGCATCATCGGCCACGTGGTCATCGTCCAGGAACTGCTCACGCCACGCTCCGCTGCGGCGGCAAGCACGGCCCGGCCGATGTACGCCGCCCTGGCCTTCGGCCTGGCATTCACCTGCATCGGTACGGTGATGGGCGGCATATGGGCCGACCAGTCCTGGGGGCGGTTCTGGGGTTGGGATCCCAAGGAGAACGGCGCCCTGCTGATCATCATCTGTTGCGCCATCCTGTTTCACGCCCGCCTGGCCGGCTGGATCGGTCATATCGGCCTGGCGGCCGGCAGCATCGGGGCGATCATCGCCGTGGTCATGGCCTGGTTCGGCGTAAACCTGCTCGGCGTGGGCTTGCACGCCTACGGCTTCACATCCGGAGCGGCCCGGGGCTTGCTGGCTTTTGTCGGCGCTGAAATCCTTTTCCTCGCGGTGGCCATATCACTGGTCCATAAAAAAAGCCACGGTTAAATTCCGTCTGCAAGGATCCCTTCCGTCAATTGTTATAAAACAAGAAACAGTCAAGATTTTTTTTCCGGAGGCCGATAAAATGAAAATAAGCCGATCGCGCCCAGCAATAGTCGTTATGTTCATGATTGCGGCCGTGGCCATGTTTCTGCAGCAAGGCTGCCGCAGCCTGCAGAATATCCCCGGCCAGTGGCTGGCCTTTCCGGCCGGCGCCGATGGCCGGATTGAGGATTTCAGCAATAAAATCACCAGCCATTTGTTCGAAAACGGCATGATGGTCGGGGTGGGAAATGACGATCGTTTCCTTTATATTTTTTTCTCACCCGATATCAGCCACCGCCAGCGCCCTCCCAGCCGCGCCCGCCTGACCCTGTGGCTGGACGAAAACGGCGGCAAAGCCCAAAAACTCGGCTTGGTCCATGTCAGCGAACAGGAGCGGCGAAAAATGGCTGGCCCGGAAGCGCGGCTGGCTGAACAACAAAACCTTGCCGGGGCAGCGGCCGCGCCGCCAGCGCCCCGCCCGCTTGCCGCCGCGTCAACACTATTGAAAATTGTGAACCGCAAAAGCGGCAAGGAAACCTTCATCAGCGCCGACGGTTCTTTAGGACCGGCTATCCGCCTAAGCGACGATTGGGGCGATTTCGCTTACCAGTGGCGCATTCCCTTCCAGGCCTTGGCTGAGTGGCCGGGACTGAACCACGACCCAGGGAAAGCCCTTGGCATCGGCCTGCTTTGGAACATCGAGCCCTTGCCAGGTTTGGATAGAGCGGATCTGGACCGTGCGCGCCCGGGCCCCGGGCGCGGCGGATCGCCCCCTGGCATGGCAGG
The DNA here is from genome assembly GCA_022865785.1 of Candidatus Aminicenantota bacterium. Lineage (GTDB taxonomy): Bacteria > Acidobacteriota > Aminicenantia > UBA2199 > UBA2199 > UBA2199. Next base: position 4,703 of record JALHTJ010000070.1, on the reverse strand, counting down.
CGGACCAGGGCGCGGCATGACCCGGGAAAATTTCAAAGCCGAACGCAAGATCTGGCTAAAGGTCGAACTGGCTCAAAAAAAGTAGGGGTTCAATACGATCTGCTTGATCTCATATTGACCCCCCCACATACATTCCCGAATCAATGGCAATCAGTTCTTATCCAGCAGCTTGCTGAAGAATTTGTTTATCTTGACCAGGATTTGCAGCAGCGTAGTCAGCACTTCATAGAGAATAGTGATGATCAGGGCGTAAATGGGCACGAAGATGAAATAAGCCAGCGGGTAGATGAGCAGGCCGTGAAAATTGTCAAGGGGAAAAAATTCAAGCTGCAGCGGCAAAATGAGAAAATTGAGTCCATAGAATTTGAAGATTGGATAAACAGCCAGCAGCGTCCAGAAAACCAGGATGGCAATGCAGATAAAACCCTTGATAGTGTAGCAGAAATAATCAATTCCTGCGTTTTCGTTCCCGGTCACTTCCAGGTCCGTCTTGCCATAGGTGACGATCTTACGGAAATAGCGGTAGGGATAGAAAAAGAACGATTCGGCCAGCTTGACGATGCCGACGGCCACCGGATTCTGGCTGGCAGCCAGAAAATTGACCAGTATGGAAACAAATGAAAAAATGGCCGTGATGATGAACCAGGGCTGAAAAAATGTTTCAGGCTGGGCCAGAAAGGCCAGGCCGATGAGGATCAGGGGCAGGGCGCCCAACCAGCGCGAGGGCAGTTTGAGTACTTTGTCCCATTTGGGCGTTGCTTTGCCAAGCAGCTTCTGCAGCAGCACCCAGCCGCAAAGCGGGACCAGCATCAAGACCAGGTTGAGCAACAGGGCCACAAGCAGCCCGACGGTTGAAAACACACCCAGCCGCGAATAATTGGCCCAGGTGTTGCTGGCGGTGCCGATCTTGACCAGGGCGGAGAAGGCCTGTATGATCTGGGCCAGGCTGATCAGCCCCAGGGCCAGGAAAGCGATGGAGACAAAAAGGCGAAGCGAGTTTTTCATGCCGAGGAATACGGCGTCCATGATCTGCGGCTGAGCGGCCAGCAGGTAAAGCATCTGACCCAAAAACAGGAAAAGGATGAACAGCGGGCTGACCAGGATGTTGAAGGAAAAATAGTCCAGGCGTCCGCCCGGGGCGAACATCAGGTCCATTTGCTGGAAAAGCCAATGCAGGAGCAGGAGCAAGGCCGGAATGAACGGCAGCCATTTGTTTTTTTCAAAAGTGATGGCCCGGTTTTTAAAAAGCGGCGCCAAAATAAAATAGGCGCCGATCAAGGCACCCAGGTACACCAGGAAATAAGAAATGGTAGTGACGCGGAACGGTTCACTGAATTCACGAAAAAGATTCACCCACAAACCAATGAAAGCGACCAGCCATAATGCCAGGTACAGTTTCACGTAATCGGCGCGTTTGGACAGATAAACACTCATATGACCCTCCTTTATTATTTGATTGTAAATAATACGGCTTTTTTTGTCAAAAGCCCTGGCAGTTGAAGCGGGGGAAGTTTCGGCACAATAAGCGATTGCCCAGGGTGAAAACAGTAAAGGTAATGGCGTAGGCGCCGATTACATCGATGGTGTAATGCAGGTGGGAAAAGAAAACCACCAGCAGCGAAAAGATCTGCAGAACCAGAAATACCCGGGATTCCATTTTCCCCAGCCGGCGCGCGAACAAATACAGCAGGAAGGTGGTGGCGATGTGTCCGGAAAAGAACATGTCCTTGGTAAGGTAGATCCCGGCCGTGTCACCGATCAGGGCGCGGTAAGGATTGACCAGCTGCCACCAGGTCGTCCATAAGGAAAAGGGGCGCATGGCGTTAAGGTCGGCCCCGTGCGGCGGGCCCAGGCCTGTCAGCGGGATCATCAAGCCGCGGCTCAGGGAAATGATCCCGTCCAGGATGATGAACCGGGCGAAAAGCTTGCGATCGCGGTAAAGCAGGTACAGGGCGGGAGGGAAATAACAGGCTATCCAGAGGTAATAATTGATGTGTGCCAGCCAGTCCAGGCGCGGCAGCAGGGCCAAAAGCAGGTCGGGAACCGTCGGCGCCGGCCGCAGCTCGTTGAACAGGACCGGGATGAGCATCAAACTGTGGCAAAGGTAGCGGAACAGGATGGCCGCGGCCAGATAGCCGAAAAAAAACCGCCAAGGGTATTGCTCATGCCCTGGGCGCAAACGAGACTCGACATTCATCTGGTTCATAGTATTGATCCGGGTTGGCCATGTGGTCCGGAAAGGAAAAACTTCCGGGAGTCCGTGGCAAGGCACATTAGTAACACAGGGACTCTTTTCTGTCAACCGCCAAAAAAGATAAAATCGAGAAAGGAGTTGACAGAATGTCTCATTGATACTATATTGGTTATGTTAGTGTTTATTAACTAACAGGGAGTGAAAATGAAAAAGATCACGGCCAGACAGCAAGAGATCATCGCCGCCGCCCTGGCCATCATCACCGACCAGGGACTGCAAGCGCTGACCATCGAGAACATCGCCGCCCGGGTCGGCTTCAGCGGCGCGGCGGTGTACCGCCATTTTCGGAACAAGGCGCAGATCCTGAGCACCGTTATCGACCTTTTTGCCAACAGTTCGGCGCAGCTTCTCGCCGAGATCAACGCCTGTGACTGTGAAAGCCTGGACAAGGTCCAACTGTTTGTCCTTGACCGCTGCCGCGCCTTTGCCGGCGATCCCGTTCTGGCCACGGTCATGTTCGCCGAGAACCTGTTCCAGAATGATCCGCAACTTGCCGCCAAGATCCACCAGGTGCTGGGCAGCCACCGCCGTCTTTTGCTTACGACCATCCGCAACGGACAACGGCAAAAAGCGATCCGCAATCTTCCCGCCGAACATTTGTTCATAATGATCATGGGCTCGCTGCGCCTTTTGGTCATGCAGTGGCGGGTCAGCGGCTACAGCTTTGACCTGATGCGGGCCGGAAAAAAACTTTGGCGCTCTATAGAAACACTGATCAGTATGCCAAAAGGATATTGACGTGAAAAGAAAAATAATCCGTATTGACACTGAAGTCTGTAACGGCTGCGGCCAATGCCTGCCCAATTGTCCCGAAGGGGCGTTGCAGCTCATCGACGGCAAGGCCCGGCTGGTCTCCGACCTGTTCTGCGACGGGCTGGGCGCCTGCATCGGCACCTGCCCGCTGGGCGCCATCCACGTCGAGGAACGGGAAGCCGAACCCTATGACGAGATGCGGGTCATGGCCAATATCGTGACTCAGGGCGAAAACGTCATCCGCGCCCACCTCGATCATCTTGCCGCCCATAACGAAGGAATATATCTTGAACAGGCGCGGCAGTACCTGGCAGATCACAACCTTCCCCTGCCGAAGCAGAGCCAAGTTCCGCCCTGCTGCTCCCCGGAACCGGCAGTAGCCTCAGCGGAGACCCACGGCTGTCCCGGATCGCGCCAGCAAGACCGGCGCGGCAGCGCTGCACCACCTGCCGTCGCGGTAGCGCCGGCGAACGCATCCCCCTCGGAACTGAAAACCTGGCCAGTGCAATTGCAGCTGCTCAATCCCCAGGCCTCTTTTTTCGACAACGCCGACCTGCTGATCGCGGCTGACTGCGTTCCCTTCGCTTATGCCGCCTTTCACAGTGACTTTGTCAAAAACAAAATTCCAGTCGTCTTCTGCCCCAAACTTGACCATACCATCGAGCAGTACCTGGACAAGCTGACCGCGATTTTCACCCTGCACCCGATCCATTCCCTGCACGTGGTGCACATGGAAGTTCCCTGCTGTTCGGGCACCGTGGCCCTGGTGCGCCGGGCCCTGGCCCAGTCGGGCAAACAAATACCGCTCCACGAATACAAGATCTCGCTGCAAGGGCAGTTGCTTGAAAAAAACTAAAAGGAGAAAATCATGAACATGTTTTGCTATCAATGCGAACAAACCAGCAATAGCCAGGCTTGCACCCGCGTCGGGGTTTGCGGCAAGAGCCCTGAAGTAGCCCTGCTGCAGGACCTGCTGCTGAATGAACTGAAGGGCATCGGCGTTCTGGGCCAGCGCTTGCGCGAACTAGGCTACGCCGACGGACGCACGGATCTTTTCGTGATCGAAGCCCTGTTTACCACCGTGACCAACGTCGACTTCGACCCCCAGCGCCTCAAGGGCTGGATCGACAGTTCTTACAAGATCAAGAAAACCCTGAAAGAAAAATTTCATGAACTCTATTTAAAAAAGAACGGCCGGGCCTTTTCGGAGCAGCTTGCGGAAGCGGTGGAATTCATTCCGGCCGGGACCATGGCAGGGCTGCTCAAACAGGGCGCAATGGCCGGCATCATGGCCAACCCGCAATTGAACCCCGATATCCGCAGCCTGCGCGAACTGCTGGTTTACGGGCTGAAGGGCATGGCCGCCTACGCCGACCACGCCGGCATCCTCGGAGAAACCGATGAAGTTGTTTCCGCTTTTTTCTACAAGGCCCTGGCGGCGCTGGTTGATGAAGGTTTGGGCGCAGCCGACCTGGTGGAGCTGAACATGGAACTGGGCCTGGTCAACCTGCGCTGCATGGAAATGCTGGACAAGGGCAACACCGGACGTTTCGGCCATCCCGTCCCTACCCCGGTAGCGCTGGGAGTGAAAAAAGGACCGGCCATCCTGATCTCGGGGCACGATCTCCTTGACCTGGATGAATTGCTGCGCCAGACCGAAGGACGAGGCGTGCAGATATACACCCACGGCGAGATG
>JALHTJ010000069.1 GCA_022865785.1 Candidatus Aminicenantota bacterium | reverse complement strand
TGCTGCGCATCGACCCCATCCTCTCTGGTCAATCGGAACTGGACACTTCGCGGCTGACCATCGGCAAAACCATCTCCAAGGATCTGATCGTTGTCTACTCCACCAACCTGTCCACATCGCGCCAGGAAATCCTCTACATGCAATACCAACTGTCCCCGGCCATCTCCCTGATCGCCATGAGAAACGAAGAAGGGCGCTACAGCCTCGACCTGCGCCTGCGCACCCGGCGTTAAAATGGCCGTGAACTGCCGCAAGATCTTCCCTCGGCAATTGCTCCTGGCCGTATTTTGTCTGCTTTTGCTGCAACCGGGGCGGCAGGCGGCGGCTCCGTCCTGGGAAAATGTTAAGGTCGGACAAATCCTGATGCTGAACAGGGACCAGAAGAGCGATTACCGGCTGCTCCCTTACCGCGCCCTGATCAGCATACGCAATGGCGACTCCTACAAGTACCGCAATGTCAGAAAAAGCATCGAGAACTTGTCTAAAACCGGGGTGTTTACCGGCATTGAAGTCAAGGTCAAAATGCGGGATGCCGACCTGCTGGACATCTATTTCATCCTGCAGAGCAAACCGGTCATCCGTGCTTTGAGATTCAGTGAAACCGACTTCATCAGCAAGCGGGAATTGCGGGCAGCCATTTATTCGCTGCGAGCGAACGATCTGTTCGAAGAGAGCAAATTGGCCAAAGCTGTGGAAGAACTGCAAACCCTGCTCAAAGCCAAGGGCTATTTCAACGCCCGGATATCACCGCGGGTCGACCTGGATAAAAACCGTTCCGGCTGCACCATCTTTTTCGTCATCGCCTATGGCAAGATCGCCCGCATCAGGCAACTGCTGGTCCAGGTCAACGACGATGAACTCGCGCAGATAATCCCGGGTTACTTTGCAAACTCCGGCTTCTACATCCAAAGCGAATTCGCCAAAAAAATCGAAAAAACCAGGAAACTTCTGAAAAAAAATCTCTACTATTTTCCGGATATAAAAGTTCAGGAAGAATTCCTCGATCCCGAACGCTCGGCTATGGATATCACCATCGACATCGCCTGCGGCTACAAATACAATTTCATTTTTCAGGGCATGGCCGCCAGGATGTCCCTGATCGCCGATGTCTGGGAACGTCAGGTTTTTGAAAAATGGGCCGAAGAGGAAAGCCTGGCCCGACTGCTGAACTATCTGAAGAATGAAGGCCACCTCGACGCCCGCATAACTTCCGCCATCAGCACGGACGGGGTGAACAAAACAATATTATTCACGGTCCAAAAAAACAGACGTTATCGCCTGGGGACAATCAACGTGCGCGGTAACCAGTCGGTAAGCGATGAAAAAATCAGGGAGATCATCAAGACCGATGACCTGATCTTCCATAAACTATTCTGGCTGCGGCTCAATTCCCTTATAGCCGACATGGAAGTACTCAAGCTTTTTTATTACTACCAGGGGATATCCCCTGTCGATATCCAACTCGAACCGAGTTTCCGGGGCAAGTACGCCGATATCGATTTTGTCATAAACGAAGGCCGGAAATTCCTTGTCGACAACGTCGAATTCAGTGGCAACCGGGCTTTTACCAGCCAGGAACTATACCGCCTGATGCGCAGCAAGTCCGGCACTCCTTATGTGCCCCGGCAATTCAGCGAAGACATCGACCGCCTGCGGAATTTCTACTGGGACCGTGGTTATGATGAAGCGACCGTAGGCTACGAACTGTCGCCGGGACAACAAAAATCGCTCCTGATCAAGATCGATGAAAATCAATTGAAAAAAATGGGCGAGCTGATCATCATCGGTGCCTCCGCTTCGCAAAAAAACCTGATCAAAAAACGATTCCCCCTGCGCAAAGGTCAGCCATTCCGCCGCAATCAGATCGACGCCTTCCGCTCCGAAATTGAAAACAGCGCTATTTTTTCCGAGATCAGGCTGGACAAAATCGAAAATGATCAGGGCACCATCGACATGCTGGCCAAAGTCACTCCCGACCGCAGCCGCTTCTACGGTTTCGGCTTCGGCTGGGAAGAAAGAAGAGGCCCGCGCGGCACCCTGGAGTACCAGGAAAAGAACCTGTTCAACTCCATCTCCTCGGTGGCCGCCACCCTGCAACTGGGCTTGAACGAGCGCCGCGGCATCCTGTCCCTTGACACCCCCTATTTTTTCAAAAACTTGATCACTACCTCGTTCAAGATCTGGGAGGAAGACGAAACCTATCCCAGCTACCGCTTCAACCGCTGGGGACTGGGCGCCACCCTAGTCAAGAAATTCTCGGACAAGCTGTATTTCCTGGGCTCAGCAAAGTGGTACCGCACCACTCTGACCGAATTGGCCATCCCGGTGGTGTTCAATGTTGACCAGCTGAACAAGCCTTTCGACACCACCGCCCTCTCACTTTCATTCGTAAATGAGAACCGCGACAACCCCTTCAATCCCCGCAACGGACATTTTATCAACGCCGAAATGAAATTGGGCTTGCCGGTTTTCGAAAAGGATTACACGTTTGTAAAACTCTTTTGGAATTACCAAAAGCACTATCCCATCCTGCGCGAAGGCACATTTTCCTTTTCCGTCAAGAACGGCTTCGGTTTCGGCGACATGTCGATCAGCGAGCGCTTTTTCGCCGGCGGTTCCCATTCCTTCCGCGGCACGCGCAATGACCGCCTGGGCCCGATCAACCTGGACACTATCGAGCCCGAGGGCCGGCCCGAAGGCGGCAATATCCTGCTGCTGTTCAACCTTGAAGTCACCGTGCCCAGCCTGCTCATCCCCATGGAAAACCTGTATTACACTTTTTTCGCCGACGTGGGCAACGTCTTCAGCAAGTCCAGCGACTTCAACCTGAACAAGATGGAGCGGGCCCTGGGCTTCGGCCTGAAATACCGTACCCCGCTCGGTCCCATCCGCCTCGATTTCGCCTTCAACCTGCGCAAAGCCGCAGAGCAGAATTTCTTCATTCACATCGGCATCGGCAACGTGTATTAATCTAAAAGAGCTCGGTGTACGGTATAAGGTGGACGGTGGACGGCAAGAAAAGAAGCTAACTATCGTGACGAGTGACCCGTGACATGTAGCGGGCAATAATCGCCCCTATTCATGTATACGATTCACAGCAACTACCGTAAGTCATCGACTATATACCAACCAATTGCTTGCTACTTTTCCCTTTTGAGGGCTTTCGTTTTGGCCATTTGAATTTGGAATTTGTGATTTGGAATTTGATAACCACCTGCCGGGAGACAGCGAACCGCTCCTGTGCCTACAGGTTGAAGCGGTAGGTGGCCTTGAGCATGAAGATGTTGTCGCCCTGGGCCGAGATAAGGTCGCCCAGGTCGCGGCCGAAATCGAGGTCGCCGGGGTTGGTGAAATCCTGGCGGTTCTGCGTCCACACAAAATAGAAGGTCGAGCCGGGACGGTATTCCCAGCGGAAGACCACCGTGCCGCGCAGCGACTTGAAGTTGAAATCGGGATTGGTGAAAGTGAATTCAGGGGCCGGCCCGGAGCCGTCAGGATCGACCGTATAGCCCTCACTGTCCTGGAAGATCGTCGAACCGTTGCGGCCGTAATAGTTGAACAGATAGGACGCCGGTTGCGCCAGTTCCTTGAATTCGGCATACTTGCCCACAGCGATCAGCGGCTGCAGGAAGGCCTGCAGGCTGATCTTCGGAGAAAAAATCCAGTTCAGCCGGATCTCGGCCGAGAGCACTTTTTCGTTCAGGTAGGCAAAAACATGGCGGCGGCCGTAGGTGGCGGATTGGAGCGGATCGTCCACGTTGGTCACCCACTGGCGGTAGGTATGGAGGAATTCCACCTGGGGATGAACCGACAACGAAACATTGCTACGCGGCTTCCAGCGCAGGGCCGGGCCGATGGCGAATTCGCGGGTTCCGTCCCGGCGCCGCGAGGCCTCGCCGTAAAGTGAGAATACCAGCGGCTTGCGGCTGTCGCTGTAAGCATCAAATTCGACCCAGAAGCCAGGGGGAAGGCGCAGCAGGGGCCCGCCGCGGCTCGCTTCCTTGTCGTAAGCCGCGTCAACGAAGCCAAATTCGAGGCCGCCGCCCCAATAGTTCAGGAACTCGCCGTTCAAGAAAAGGAAGTAATTATTCATGATGGCATTGCCGCCGAAATCCCAGCCCCTGGCCAGGGCGGCCATTATGGAAGCACTGCGGAAGACCTTGCCGGGATGGAGCCAGTTGTAGCCAGCCACCAGGTGGGAGTTGACATAATCTCCGCGCCATTGGAAGCCCAGGTCATTGGCTTCGAAACCAGGCGAGATGGCGCCCAGGGCGGCGTTGAAGATCCAGTTCCCCTTCTGGCGGTTCAGGGCCAGGCGCCCGGCCCAGCCGTTCAAAGAAGTGGCCTCGGGATCAAGCGCCAGGTGCTCGGCGTCGGGACGCTGGAAATAATGCAAAGGCGCTTGCTGCAGGTCGAGAATGTAGTCGCGACTGCCGGCTACGCGGGTCGCACCCAACCAGCCGGTCAAGGCCCACTCCTGAGCTTTTCCAAGCTGCAGCCAACCGTCGGCCCCCAGGGTCAGGGCCTGCCTGCCCAGTATATCCCGCAACCCCGGATCATCCAGGTCGCGAAAGACCCCGGTGCCCATGAAACCCAGTCCCTGCCGCCCCTGGTTGAACTCTTTCTGGACGCGCAGGACGCTGTAGTCGCTGAACGGCTCCACCTCCTGGCTTGAGCGGCTACCCATGCTGTCAACATCCGCGTAGGCGCGCGCGGTCAAAGCGTTCAGGAAGCCGATGTTCCAGTTGCCGGCCACCCTGCCGCTCAGCTTGGCAGCGCCCAGGATGGTGGTCATTTCCGGGTAGCGAACAGAATCGTCGCTGTCGACCCAGCCCTGCGGCGGCCGGCCGACGCGGCGGCTGTAGAAGAATTCGGGATTGCCCCAGTTGAATCCGAAATTGTTGTTGGCGCCGCCGTAGCCGAAATTGAAAATATTCGACCCCTCGATGAAAAACGGCCTTTTTTCGGAATAGTATGTTTCAAAAACCGAGAGGTTTACCTCGGCCGGATCGACCTCGACCTGGCCGAAATCGGGATTCAGGGAAAGGTCAAGGGTTAAATTGCTTTTTAAGCCATATTTCAAATCAAGTCCGGCACTGGCGAACAGGTTGCTGCCTGTACGGAAAGGATTTCCCGCTTCCTCAGGGCTGAAGGTCAGCCGCGCGACCGTGTAGGGCATGGCTTCAAAATGGCGGCCGGGACGAATATCGCGAATACCGGTCAAGCGGGCGAAGCGTGAAACGAAGCCGTTTTCTTCCTTGGGCACCCAGGAGAAATAATCCTGTTCATTTTTACGCTGGATAGTGCGCTTGAAATTGACCCCCCAGACATATTCTTTGCGGGCGGGAAAACGCAATTGGTCGTAAGGGATGCGCATCTCCACGGTCCAGCCCTGTTCGTCGATCCGGGCCGCGCTTTCCCAGACCCCGTCCCAAGTGTCATCGGTCCATTCATCATTGTACAGGGTCTTGTCGATGATCGAGCCGGCGGGATTGACGCTGAACTGGAAGCCGCTGCGCCGGTCAAAATAAGGGTCGACCGCGAAACTGAACCAGTCGGATTCAAGTTCGTCATCGCGGCGCCCGAGCAGTCTGACGATTTTAGCCGGTTCGGCGTCGTACAGCCGGGCGGCCACGTACAGGGCTTTCTCGTCAAAGGCAACCCAGACCTCGGTGCGCTCGCTGGCCGGTTTGCCGTCCAAGGGATTGCGCTGGGTGAAATCGCCCACCCCGGCCCCCTGCCATACCGCTTCGTTGAGCCGGCCGTCGACATGAACCGCTGCTTCGGCCCGCCTGGCCTGAACTTCGCGATCTGAGGCCGGGGCGGTCTGTGCCGCGGCAAGCATCACTCCTCCAACTATCAAGATAACCGCAAGACTGATTTTTTTCATGATCAAAGCACTTCCTTGGCTTGGTGGATTGGTTTTATTACACATAGTTAGACGAAAAAAAGGACTAAAAAGTTTCCCGCGCCCAATTTCAGTTGTTTTTTATCCTTATGTGCAGGAAAATGGGCTGGGCCGCTTACGATAGATCTTTGACTTCCCGCTTACAAAAAATAGGCAACGGCCAGCAGCAGATCGGTCAGGATCACCAGGGCAACGTTCAACCCTTGGGCCGGCACCAGGCGGGCCGGGTCGTTGTGATGTTTCAGGGTCAGGAAAGCTGCGCCAGCACCCAGGGGCAGGGTGGCCAGGGCGATAAGCACAGTATAGGGAATATTCTGGACAAAAGGTCCGGCGGCGATCAGGACGAAAATCAGAAGCACCGCAAAAGCATATATCGCGGCGCTCTTCTTTTTGCCGAAAAAAATGACCAAATGCAGGCGCCCGCCCCGACGGTCGGCTTCGGCGTCGGGGAACTCGTTTAAAAAAAGCAGCAGCGCTGTTAGCATCCCCGGCACCAGGGCAATATAGATGATGTCCAGGGTTATAAAACTGGTCAGGGCGAAATGGACGCCAATGATCACAAAACTGCCCAGGGTCAGGCCGCTAACCAATTCACCGATCAACCATCTGGAGAGGTGTGATGTGTAAAAGCGGACGGCCAGAGCCCCGCAGACCATGAGCACCAATAACGGCCAGCCGCTGACCAGGCAGAAGTAGAGGCCGATGATGCCGGCGGCCAGCAGGGAACCGTAGGCGACCAGCGTTACCTGGGGCACTGTTGTCTTTCCCGCCTGCAGCATGCCGCTGCCGCCGCTGAATGGGGTGCGCGCGGTGTTTTCATCTATCCCGGTCTCATGGTCGGAAAGCTCATTGAAAAGGTTCACGGCCATATGGGACAGCACCACTCCGGCCAGC
>JALHTJ010000068.1 GCA_022865785.1 Candidatus Aminicenantota bacterium | reverse complement strand
GGTGGCGGCGTTCTCTTGACAGCCGGGCCGGATTTCTGCTACATTACGTTCTTTTTATATTAAGGAGCCGCCCATGCTTCCCATGGTTTTCCTGGCAGTCGTCGCCGCTTTTTCCCTGGCTTACGTGTTTTACGGCCGTTTCCTGCAGAAAAAATTCGACCTGGACAACAGCCGGCCCACGCCAGGCCACAGCGATTACGACGGCGTGGACCGCGTACCGACCCACAAGGCAGTCCTGCTCGGCCATCATTTCTCATCGATCTCAGGCGCCGGGCCGATCGTCGGACCGATCGTCGCAGCCACTGCTTTCGGCTGGGGACCTACCCTGCTCTGGGTGGTGCTGGGAGCCATTTTCATCGGCGGCGTTCATGACTTCTCGGCGCTGATCGCGTCGGTCCGTCACCAGGGACGCTCCATCGCCACGATTGCCAGGGAAACCATGAGCCCCTTGGCGTACAAGTTGATGCTGGTTTTCATCTGGCTGGCACTGGTCTATGTGCTGGTGGTGTTCACCGATCTTACCTCGGCCACCTTCACGGCCAACGGCGGCGTTGCTTCCTCCTCCCTGCTGTTCATATTGCTGGCCATCGCCTTCGGAATATCCATCTATCGCCTGAAATTTTCGATCCTGCGTTCCTCATTGCTTTTCGTCCCCCTGGTTTTCCTGGCCGTCTGGGCCGGCCAGCAGATTCCCCTGCCAGCCTCATCCCTGCCGCTGCTTGTGGGTGGTGACCCGGCCAACACCTGGGACATCATCCTGATCCTTTACTGTTTTATTGCATCCACCACTCCGGTCTGGATCTTGCTGCAACCGCGCGATTATCTCTCATCTTATCTTCTCTACGCATCGGTTGCCGGCGGTTTCATCGGCATCCTGTTCGGCGGCCTGGCCATCCATTTCCCGGCCTTGACCGCCTGGACCAATCCCCAGCTGGGTTCACTTTTCCCGATCCTGTTTATCACCGTGGCCTGCGGTTCCTGTTCGGGATTTCACGCCGTAGTCGCTTCCGGCACCTCGTCCAAACAGCTGAACCGGGAATCGGACGCCCGCTTGATAGGCTACGGCGCCATGCTCATCGAGGGGCTTGTGGCCGTTATGGCCCTGGTCACGGTTATGGTGCTGGCCCGGAACGATCTCCTGCTCAAACAGGCGCCGCTGACCATCTTCGGTCGGGGCATGGGGAAGTTCCTGGCCGTGCTGGGACTGCCGGAACAACTCGGCTATTCCTTCGGACTGCTTGCCCTTTCCACTTTTATCCTGACCACCCTGGATACCTGCACCCGCTTGGGCCGCTATATTTTTGAAGAATTTTTCAAGCTCAAGGGGACGCGCAGCCGTTACGCTTCCACGCTGGCCACCCTGGCCCTGCCCGCACTCTTTGTTCTTGTCAACATCAAGGACGCTCAGGGGAACGCCATCCCGGCCTGGAAAGCGATCTGGCCGGTGTTCGGCGCCTCCAACCAACTGCTGGCGGCCCTGACCCTTCTGGTCATCACCCTTTGGGTCAGAAAAATGGGCAAAAAATTCATATTCACACTATTGCCCATGCTTTTCATGATCACCATGACCCTTTGGTCCCTGCTGCTGCTGATCCGCCAATATCGATTTTCGGCCATCGGCCTGATCGCCATGGTGCTCACGCTCTTGGCCGTATTGCTGATAGTGGAAGCATTTCGCAGCCTGAGAAGGCCAAAACCTTAAAGCGGCCGGCACTCAATAAATTTCGATTTTTAAAAGCCGGCACTCGATCGGGCCGTTGAACAACACGAAGCGCCGCGAAGGCTTCAGACCGATGGCGCCGATCAGATCCAGGTTGCCGCAAAGGATATAGGCGGTCGAACCCTGGCAGCGTTGTTTTAAAAAATCTCCGAATTCCTTGTACAGGAAACGGGTCTCTTCCAATTCGCCGACGCGGATGCCATAGGGCGGGTTGCAGATGATCGTGGCGCCGCTGATCCCCGGCAGGTCACGGAAATCCTTGCGTTCCAGGGGCACGCCGCGGCTTCCCGGTATCTCGCGCAGGTTGCGCCGGGCGGCATCGATAGCCTGGCGGTCTGAATCGCTGCCGCTGATCAAGCTCTCGGGCATCTCCCGGCGCGAGGCGTTACTTTCCCGGCGCACCTCTTCCCAGACCCGGGGATCGAAATCAGGCATGGATTCGAAGCCGAATTCCTCTTTTTTAAAAGCCGCGGGGATGCGGCAAAATTGCATGAAGGCCTCGGCCAGGATGGTGCCCGAACCGCACATGGGGTCGACCAGGGGCCGTTCCCCCTGCCAGCCGCTCAAACGCACCAAGGCCGCGGCCAGTGTTTCCTGCAGCGGCGCCGGCACCGACTGCACACGGTAACCACGGCGGTGCAGCGAGCCGCCGGCCGTGTCCAAACTAATGACCGCCTGGTCCTGGCGGATGACCAGGTTGATCCACACGTCGGGATGCTCGGTGTCCACGTCGGGGCGGCGGCCGATACGTTCACGGAAATGATCGGCGATGGCGTCCTTCAGCCGCAAGGCGGCAAAGTGGGCGTGGTTGATGCGGCTCTCGCGAACGTTGGCGAACACAGCAAAGGTTTTTTCCGCTGTAAGCAGCGCCTGCCACTCGAGGGCGCGTGCCACTTCGTAAAGCGCCTGATCGGAAAGGCAGGGAAAAACGGCCAAGGGAGCCAGCACCCGCGAGACCAGGCGCGAGCAATAATTGATCCGGTACAACCCGGCCGCATCGCAGCGGAAATGCAGGCCGCCACCGCTTAATTCAACATCCAGGGCCCCCAATTCTGCCAATTCGACTGCGGCCAATTCCTCAAGACCGCGGCCGGCCTGGGCGAAAAACCGGCGGTCATTTTGATAGGCAAACATTTGCTTGTTTGGTTTTATGAGAAATCTGCGACGGGATCAATCTCCAACCTGCATCTTAAGAAAGGCCAGGACTTTAACCGGATCATGCCCTTTGTCTTTTTCCAGGACTCCGGTGGACTGCGTGCAGAGCAAATGGCCCTGCTTGTCCAAAACAGCCAGGGCCGGATAACCGAAATCCTTGATCCGGTAGAGATCGGCAAGGTCGCGGTTCAACGGCTGCCCGGGCTTTTCGCCGACATCAACCAACAGCAGGATGTAGCGCTCGGCCAGTACCTTTTTTATCTGTGTGTCTGCCAGGAAAAGCGCGTGCAGGCGGTGGCACCAGGGGCACCAGTTGCCCCCGAACATCAAGATGATATTTCTGTTTTCAGCTTCCGCTGTTTTCACGGCGGCGGCGATCTGCGCTTTAACGTCGGCCCCGGGATCGTAGATTGCCTGGCGGTTTTCAGAGCGAACTTCAGCCGGCAGAATCGCCGCCAGCAGTACCAATACTGCCGCCAAAACCAACCAGAACATTTTCTTGCCTTCCAGTCTTTCGAGTCTCATCCGGGTCATACCTCCTGGAAAATCCTGAAAAAATCATTCTAGAATAGAAAGTATCTATTGTCAAAAAGTAGGGGCGAAAAATCTTTCGCCCTTACCCCATCCCAATTGACAAAGCAAGCCGATTCGGCTAAAAATAATAAGGAGTGAGTGCCAAAAGCAGGAGAAAAGCGATGAAAAAAATATTCGCCACATTTTGCCTGACGGCCACGCTGACCGTGGCCGCACCCGGTGTTGCTGAAAAAAGCAGGCACGAGATCGACCGCTTCATGACTGCCTGGCACCTGGCTGCGGCCCAAGCCGACGCCGCGACCTACTTCGATTCACTGGCTGCGGGCGCCATTTTTCTAGGTACCGACATCCGCGAGCGCTGGACCAAGGAAGAATTCCAAAAGTGGGCCGCACCACACTTCCAACGCCCATCGGCCTGGACTTTCCGCGCCAGCCGGCGCCAGGTAACCCTGTCCGCCGACGGCTGCACGGCCTGGTTCGACGAGGACCTGGTTTCCGAGTCCTATTGGCCCTGCCGCGGTTCTGGCGTCCTGGAAAAGATCGCCGGAAAGTGGAAGATCCGCCAGTATAATCTGGCTTTCAGTATTCCCAATGAAGTGAGCATGGACATCAAACCGCTGATGGAAGAGGCGCTGAAAAAGCAGGCGGCGGCAGAAAAGCAATTGTCCCCAACCCGGAAATGACCGAAAAAATTTATCAGTGCGATTCCTACTGCCGTGAAATTACG
>JALHTJ010000067.1 GCA_022865785.1 Candidatus Aminicenantota bacterium | reverse complement strand
GCCTGGAAACGCTCCAGAAATTCCTGCACCGAGAAAATCTTCTTCATGCCGAATTGGTGGACCGAATTATCGGAAATGTCCCTGACCCGGGCGGCGATGAAATCCAGGTTGGTTTCAGGGTCCTTGCCGGCGTTGCAGACATAAATTTTGCGCAGCAGGTCGATCTGGCCGCTGAGTTCATGGGCCAGGCCCTTTTTCCTTTCTGCCCGAGCTTTTTTTTGCGCCAAACCGAACAGATCACGCAGTTGCGCGTCGAAATCAGGGACAAGCGGCGCCGCCTGCCTTTTCTGGTAATAGCGGCGCACCAGGTAGGGCACGCCGGCTTCGGTCGAGCGCCGGACCTGCTCATCTTCGACCACCCAACCCAGGTTGTGAAAGGACACCTGGGCGGAAGCAGTGCGAAAAATTTCTTCAACAAAAGGCTTGATGGTGTTTTCCAGCGACTCGGACATGCTGTTGAACTGGTTCAGGACATAATATACCTTGTAATTTTCCACGTAGTAACGCAAAACCCTGAGAAAGTTATCCTGGGGGAACTGGACCGCGGCTTCACTGATGAAGTCATCCAGGTTTTTCGCTTCACTGTCGCTGCCGCTTTCCAAAAAATCGCGCAAACGTTGGAAAAACAGGGCCTGCGGAGCATTGGCGGCCTGGAGGCCCTGGTTCTGCAGCAGTGGTGACGTCAGCATGATGCCCAGCATGCGGAACAAGACGGCCTTGGCCATTTCAGCCGCGGTATGGGTGGCGGCCCGCAGCTTCGGCGTGAACAGGATAATGCCGCTGTTGGAAAGGGGCAGGAATTCCAGGACGTTGCGGTCGAGGCCGGCTTTCAGGTCGATGACCACGTAATCGGCCTGCAGGCCGTTGATGCCGGCAATCAGTTTTTCCTTGACCGCCGGACTGAAATTGACGATGTCGTTGACAAAGCCCAGCGGCGAGGCGATGAAGCTGAAATTGGCAAAGGCCCGGTCCGGGTCCATGGCGGCAGGCAGTATCTCCCGGCATTCCTGCAGCGGGCAGTTTTTTTTCAGAAAATGAAATAGATCCTTGTTGACCTTGATATCCAGAAAATTTCGCAGGCTGGAGGTCCCGGTATCCAGATCGATCAGGACGGTTTTGTGGGTCTTGGCCAGGGCCAAGGCGAAATTTAACGCGAAAGTCGTTTTCCCCACGCCACCTTTTCCCGAAGATACCGGTAAAATCCTCATAGGTGGTCTATTTCCCCTTTTTTTGCTGTTTTGCTCATTTTTAAATCGGCGGCAACTCTGTACCACCTCCATCCCATTGCATCCATCAGGGCAATATAGACCAATCGCTGCGAAAAATCAATAGAGAGGCCGGTTCAGGTGATCTTAGTGCCGGGAGGATATTTCTAAACAGAACTCTGGAAAACCACCAGGGCCGGGTCAGCCATGATCTTGCGCAAGACCGGGTTCACGGTCTGTACAGCGCCGCTGCTGAAATATTCGATGTGACCGCTCCCGGGTCCGGGATTGAGTCGGCCGGTTGAAAGCAGCCGGCGCCAAAGTTGGCGGGCCACAGGTTCGGCCGTGTCGATAAGTTCGACCTGAGGGCCGCAGAGTGAGGCGATATCTTCCTTTAACAACGGGTAATGGGTGCAACCGAGCACCAGGGTGTCGATTCCTTTTTTCAACAACGGCCGCAGATTTTTTTTTAAAATAGCCGTGGTCTGCGCGTCATCCAGGCAGCCCGTTTCGATCAGCTCTACCAGACCCGCCACCGGCTGGGTGTACACCTCCATGCCGGCCGAGAAATTATTCAGCAGCCGGAAAAAGCGTCCGCCCCGCAAGGTCAGGGGCGTTCCCAGCACACCTATTTTCTTGTTCTTGCTCATACTCTGAGCCACTTTTACAGCCGGTTCCAAGCCGATGATTTCCAGGCCGGGAAAAGTCAGGCGCAGCAATTCCAGCGCCGCTTCGCTGGCCGAATTACAGGCCACCACCACGGCCTTGGCCCCCTGGGCCAGAAGAAAACCGGTGATGGCCAGGGAACGCCGGCGGACAAAATCAACGCTCCTGTTACCATAGGGGCAATGGGCCGAATCTGCGAAATAGATCAGGTTTTCATGAGGCATGATGCGGCGGACAGCCTGCAGTACCGACAGGCCGCCGACACCGGAATCGAAAAAACCCACCGGAGCTACAGGTAGAGAATTGTCAGTAGGGCTTTTTTTCTTGTTCATCGGCAACAATTATACATCAATTTCCCCCCCGGCGCATCCGCATCTGCTGCCGCTCGGCAAAGTGAAATTTCCGATTTGACTTTTTCTAATGATTAATGATATTTTATTGTCAGCTCCGGAGGCAAACAAAAATGGAAAAACGGCTGGAAAAAAGATTACTGCATAGCTTGGAACTCATGTATGGCGGGAATGACACCTACAGCCCCGGAAGCACGCGCAACATTTCCCGACACGGCATGCTGATCCAGGCCGAAAACCAGATATTTCCCATCCACCATGAGATCAAGGTCATGTTGACCCTGGGCGGTGAGATCGTCAGCCTGAGGGGCTTAGTATGTTGGAACAGCGAATTTTTCGGCCTGGAACCGCTGACCGAAAAGCAGTTGGGCATTTTCATTCCCAATCCGCTGCCCGAATATGTCGATTATATCGAGCGGATGAACTGACACCGTTTGTTCTGCGCGACGGCAATTTACCTTTTCCAATCATTTCTTTTTCATTGAGGCAATGCTAATTAAAGTGTAGAATGAATTGGGGCTACGTTCCCAAAAACAGGAATGGCGATGGAGGAAAGAAACCCATGAAAAAACAATGTACATGCTGGTTGGGCTTGATATTGTTCTTATCATTGACGGTTTTGGCATTCAGCGGGGAAGCAGGCCAAGATGTCAAGGCTGTTTCGATCAGCGAGAAAATTTACCAGATCAGCGGATTGCCCGGGGCCGGCAACGTCGCTTTCCTGGTGGCCGGCCAGGGGGTGCTGGTGGTGGACAGCGGTGCCAGCCCGGCCGACGGCCGGGTCATAGTCGAAAAAGTTAGGAGCGTGACCAACCGTCCCATCCTCTACGTTGTATTGACCCATTACCACGGCGACCATGTTTTCGGGCTACAGTCATTCCCCCCCGCTACGGTGATCATCGCCCAGCAGAACTTGCCAAAAAACATGCAGCGCAACGAAGCCCAGATCAAGGACGCGTTGACAATATTTCCGCAACGCATCGACGCACTCAAGCAAAAGATCGCCCTGCTTGCCAAAAGGCAAAAAAGCGAAAAAAGCAAGGAAGAAGAACACCTAAAAAAACTTGAATCCCGCTACTTTTTTTACAGGGAACTGCAGCTCGTACGGCCGCAGATCATGATGGATAGCGGCAAAATGACGATTTCCCTGGGGGGAGAAACCGTGGAGGTCATCTGCCCGGGACCGGCCCACATCGACGACAACTTGATCGTTTATTTCCCTGGCCAGAAGGTGGTGCACATGGGCGACATGCTGTTTTACCGCCATC
>JALHTJ010000355.1 GCA_022865785.1 Candidatus Aminicenantota bacterium | reverse complement strand
CGGCTACAACAACCGTGCCCAGTACGGCACCGTTGCCAACGGGAATTACACCCTCCTCGACCGGATCCTGGCGGCGATCCTCCCGTTCGAGATGCTTCACTGAGGTCGGGGGTCAGGTCTGGCTCATTGGAAATTGGGGGACGCCCATTGCCTTTGATTTCTGGAACCGTGTGACCTGACCCCTATGCCCTCCTCAAAGTCAAGCACCGTTCCCATTCTTCTTTCAAGCCCCCCTTGTATTGAAATCTCATTGAAAGTCCCATAAAATCCCATTATGAAGAAAATTAATTTTTTTATCGGCAAAGCAGAAGCAGTCCGTCAGAAAACGAGAGTCCATTTGTTGTTTTTTGCGGCATTTTCCGTTATTTGTTTTTCTCGTGTTTCTTTACTTGCCCAATGGATCCAGGTTTATGAGGGGCCCCCGGCACCAGGGCAAGAGACCGCCGTGGTAATTCCGGACGAGATCCAATTCCTTTCGATCAATGGTGTCGCAAGATGTTTTATGGCTTCGGCGGTTGAATTTCTTCCCGGAGAATACGAGCTTCTTGTCAGGCATTTAAGCTCTTACTCATCCTCCCGCCCGCTGAAACTTGCTTTTAGGGCTGAAACCGGCCACAACTATGTGTTAGCCGGAACCTATGATACCAAGGGAGGATTTTTCTCAAAGGGCGTGTATTTTACGCCTTTCATCGAAGATATATCAAGAAATGAGTACAATCCTGATTCATCGAAATTAACAGAAAAGAAATATAAAAAATTTAATCAGCAGATCGCAAAAAGCAGAGTAGATCACTTGAAAGAATATAATAAATTTCTAGGCAAGTTAGGCTCTTTCGAGCCTGTTAAACTCACTTTTTTTGAATATGACGGGTCCACAATACCCCAAAACATAAAAGCCAATGCCTCTTTCGATCTGGCTTCCACCCGATATATTCTTGCTCAGTTAAAGGTAAAAAACCTCAACCCCGACCTGAAGGAACATCGCCATACTCTGCGCTGGGACTATTATTGTCCCGCTCAATGGACTGCAGAAGGGAAATTGATGAAATCTTTTCATGTCGGCAGTATCACCTCGGAGATGCTTTTCAAGCAGGGCCAGGAGTATTCCTTTCCCTGGGTTTCCTGGGGAAACAAGGAAAAGGGATGGATTTGGGGACAGGGAAAAAGCGTAAAGGGCACTTATGCCGTGGCTGTCTATCTGGATAAATTAGAAATATTTGAAGATCGTTTTGTAATCTATTGACCCCCATCAGGCAGCCGGCCATGAGAGTCATTCTTTAATCCGGAAACGGACGCTGCTTGTTTATATGAACAACTCATAATCTCCAGTTTTTTCAAGCCGGCACATCGATCCCAGGGAATTCATCATGACGCCGGCGACCCCGGGCATCCTAAAATTGGCGGACAGTGCTTGCTATTGTGTATAAGCTAATCAATAAGGATATTTGGAAAAACCTCTTTGCTATTATCCCGGCAAGGATCCGTCCCCTTCCGTATCCAATGAAAATCAAGAAATGCCTTTTTTAAGAGATAATTTTTGTCAGTTCTTCCACGATCCAGATCATGCCTTCGGTATCCCGCCCGCAGTATTCCTCAAGTTGCTTGCGCACCTTTTGCCTTTCTTCCTTGCCGGCATCAGCAAAAGTGACACGCGCATATTCTCTGGAAGCGGTTCCGCCATCGGCAATTTCCATGCCTTGGTAACCTTTTCCCGTAAGGGCGGGAAGGACCGACTTGAGTGAGGCGCTGCCGCCCTGCTTTGCATGGTAATAGTAGAAGCTTCTAAAGGGAATCAACAGGTCAATGATGCGCTGTTTTATTTGCTGCACCCATTCACTGTACTGCGGAAACGATTCAGCGCATCCATCCAGGCAGCCGGTTTCGAAGCCGGCATTATAGGCAATAATGGAGCCGCTGTTGCCCAGCAGCGACTTAAGTTCTTTTAGTATTTCCGGCCGGGGATCGGCTTTTCCCTCTGCAAGAAAGGAATGGTGCTCCTGTTTGCCGCCCTCTTTTTCTACGATATGCAGTGAAAATTGAAAAGGAATGTTTTGATATGGCCGAGTCCCATCATAAAAAGGAATGGCAAGGCCGACGGTTTCGAAATCCAAAAAATAATACGGGTATTGGAGAGTAGAAAGAAAATTCGCAATGCCTTTTTTATCAATATGGGGCTTATTTGTTTTAGCGCATTTTAGCTGAATGCTCTGGCTTGAATTGAGTTTCGTCCCAGGGGGAATATCCGCCAGTCTTTGAATTTTCTGCTGCAATAACTCAAACCCCAGAGTTTTCCCTCTATAAAGTGCAAAAACATTGCTCTCGGGCAGAAAAGCCCAGCACATTTCCTTTAACGGGCATTCGTAGGGGTTGCTGCAATGCGGGCCTATTTTTATATCGGGGCATTCTGCGCCTTGAATGATTTTCACCATTTTCTCCAGGTTTGGCTCAACCTGCAATAGCAGTTCCTGGATCTGTTCGGTAATGTCTTCTTTAGTAAAAAGCTTATCAGGCTCGATATCTCCCTGGCGGACATACTGGTTGTTGATGTGCATTAAAAATAGTTTGTTGAGGTTTATGCCGGAGTTCCGGCAAACATAGCTCTGGATAGCCACATCAGG
>JALHTJ010000354.1 GCA_022865785.1 Candidatus Aminicenantota bacterium | reverse complement strand
TGCGGCCGCTGGTGGTTGTCAAGGGATAAGCTTGAGCGATGGGCATTATGCCAACCCAGCAAAGCTGGATAAGATCCTTGATATTCAAAACATATAATCAAAAAGCGTATATGTTTCGAAAAAAGGATCTAATGCCGCCCGGGGGAAGAGAAAGAAATTGGGTTTGGAGATTCAGCTACCGCTTAACATCATAGACGATGCCCCGGACAAGAAAACCTGTCGCAGGTCCTGGGCGCAGTTGGTGTATCAGGTGTATGAGGTTGATCCGCTGAAGTGTCCCAACCCAGCAGAGCTGGATAAGAGCCTTGGATAACAAATTTTCTTTGCTAAAAGCGCAGAAAATTTATTATAAGGCTCTAAATGTGGGGCGCAGATGAAGATCATCGCCTTCATCCTGGAGCGGGAAGAGATCATCCGCATTTTGCGACATCTGCAAATGTGGCCGATCGCGTATCCCGGACCTGCCGCCATCGAAGCCCGGGCTTCTCCGCTCGATTTTAAACTGTTGCGGAAATTATCCGCGTTGTCCAATTTGAAATAAAACAAACTCGCCAAACTCGCCAAAAGGCGATGAATGTTGACGGTGGTGCAGCAATCATTTTTTAAGTAAATCACACATTTCGTGGCCTTTTTCATCCAGGTTTCAAAAAAATAAACCTTCCCTGCCAAAATAAAATTTATTCCTAAATTTTCACAAATAATTCACATCCATCTATTGACATTGCAGATAAATATTCTCAAAATGCAAACATGGGGAAAATTGATTTTCCTATCGTGTAATTTGGATTGGAGGAGTCATGAAAAAGCAAATGCCTGCTATTTTTATTCTTTGTCAGATAATCGCTTTTTTTGTCGGCTGCTCCAACCCGGATTCCCCTGCGCCGCCACCCACGCCGACTGATTCTACTATAACTATAACCAGCGGAGGAACTTATACTGGAAATTGGGAAAGTACCGACCCTGCCGTTGCTGCTGTTACAATAGCAACAACCTCTGCAGTAATTATTTCCAATTCAAATATTAAATCTAAAGGCATTGGTATCAATGTTCCTACTGCCGGTGCAGATCTTACGGTAATAAACTCTAACGGATACGGAATAAACCCGGGTGTTTCGGGAAATTATTTAGGTAGATTTATAAATGCCTCTCAGCCAAAAAATCTTGTCATAGAACATAACTACATTGAGCATACCGGTGGCATTTATGTGTGGCGTTTTTCAGGAGATGGCAGCTCGGGGCAAACTATAAAAATTCGGTTTAATTCCTTTAAAAATATTGACGGCAGGGCAAGCACCGGAAGCGGCTTTAGCAATACTGATGTATATCGATATCAGGCCATTCAGTTTGATACGGTAAAAGGTTTAGCGAATGTGGAAATAGCCTGGAACCAAATAATAAATGAACCCTATAACAGCGCTGTAGAGGATAACATCAGTATGTTTAATGCTAGTGGAACATCTGCGAACAAAATACGTATTCATGATAATTATATCAAGGGTGCGTACCCACCGGATCCGGTAAATGATGCTTCTTACACCGGGGGAGGGATCATGTGCGGTGACAGTTCTAAAGGAAGTGACGAAGCGGACTCACCAGCGTATTTGGATGTGTATTCAAACCAGGTCGTTGCAACAACCAATTATGGAATTGCAATTGCAGCAGGTAAAAATATAAGTTTTCATCATAATAGAACTATTGCATCAGGCTATTTGTCAGATGGATCATGGATAAAGACACAGAATATTGGAATGTACATATGGAATTATAATAATGAATCCTTTTTCAGCAATAATAATGCATGGAATAATGTAAGTGGATGGAATGGTCCTGGAGGTCATCCAAATGACTATTGGTTCCCTGATGCAGGTTCATTAACAAAAAATAACACTTCCGTGGCGCCAACTACGGCCCTTGAAAATGCTGAATTTTCTGATTGGCTGACTAAATTATCAATAAATTCATTTTATGTAGGCCCTAAATAATCTAGGCTGTTTCGTAATAGCAGTGCTTCTTCTTTATATTTATGAAACTTCTTGATGAACTCTTCGACCTCGGGGATGCCGCCCTGGAATACTAAATATCCATTATACGGCTCGGCCGGGCAAGACTGGGACTGGCTTTGGTTTATGACCAGGCCCATAATATCGCCAAATTTGAAAATCATTGCCTGGGCGGGCAAATGATCCGTTTATTGGTTCATCGCAAGGGTGCGACCAGGGCATTTCCTCCCGGTCATGGCGAGGTGGTGGAAAAATTCAGGGATATTGGCCAGCCGGTGATTATCCCGGGCAGTATGGGCAGCCGTTCCTATGTCCTGCGCGGCACCGAGCAGGGATCGGCCTTGACTTTCGCATCGTCAGCCCACGGCGCCGGCCGCCGGCTCAGCCGCCACCAGGCCATCAAGTTCTCCGCCCAAACCGATGTCAGGGAACGCCTGAAACAAAACGGTGTCCTGGTTTTCAGCCTCCATGAGCAGGGCTTGCGGGAAGAAATTCCCGAAGCGTACAAGAACATCGATGCAGTGGTTGATGTCACCGTGGCCAGCGGGATTTCAGAAAAAGTAGCCCGCTTGCGGCCGCTGGTGGTGATCAAAGGGTGATTGGGTTTTTAAAGTTTTTCGCCCGCGTTAAATCGAATTGTATCCTATTTTGCGTAGATGGCTTGACAAACCATTTAAAAGAAATACAATACAATCATGAAAACAACACTAGGGAAGCAGGAAGCACAGCTTCTGGCTTATCTGCAAATGCGCAAAAGGCAAACGGTAAAAACCGGTGAGCTGACCGGCCCTTTGCAATTAAGCCGGGATCAGGAACGGGAGTTGTTCCGCCGCATGTCCCGTGGGGGGTTGATCGCGAGGGTTCTTCCTGGGTTGTATCTCGTACCGGCCCAGCTCCCTCTCGGCGGTTCCTGGACCCCCGATGAAATCCTGGCACTGAATACCCTGATGGCAGATCAGAAAGGACGTTACCAGATCTGCGGGCCCAACGCCTTCAACCGTTACGGATATGACGAACAGGTGCCAAACCGGGTTTATGCTTACAACAACCGCATATCCGGAGAGCGGACTATCGGTGCCATATCCCTGATCTTGATTAAAGTGGCCGAAAAAAGGCTTGGAGCCACGGAAGAAACGCAGACTCAAGAAGGCCAAACAGCCGTATACGGATCGCGGGTGCGGACACTTGTAGATGCAGTTTACGATTGGTCGCGGTTCAATAGCCTGCCGCGGGCCTTCGATTGGATCAGGAGCGATCTTACCGCTAACCGTGTCAATGCCTCGGAATTGGTTGCATGCACCTTGCGCTACGGCGACAAGGGGACCATCCGGCGGATCGGCATGTTGTTGGAGATGCAAGGCATAAAAACGGGACTGTTGCGGAATCTAGAGAAAGCGTTGCCACCGACCAGCAGTTTTATTCCGTGGATACCTGTAAAACCGAAGCGGGGAACGATCAATCGCCGCTGGGGAGTCATATTGAATGAACAAGGCTGATATTTCAACTATTCTTGACGCCCATAAAGACCCTGACATGTTCCGCGAGGCTATAAATTTCACGGCGGCAGAGACACGGTTTCTCCCGCGTTTGATCGAAAAAGATTACTTTTGTTCCCTCTTGCTGAATCATCTGGCAGTATCCGCCGGCGACCTGGTGTTCAAGGGCGGCACATGCCTGGCAAAGGTTTATACAAAATTCTACCGCCTCAGTGAGGATCTGGATTTCGTCATTCCAACCCCAACAACCGCATCCCGCGCCCAACGACGATCCCTGTCATCCGGATTGAAAATGACCATTGGCCGGCTTACGCGCGATTCAAGTGACTTCCGGATAATTAAACCGCTGACCGGCGCCAACAATTCAACACAATATATTGCTGTCTTTGGTTATATATCGCTGATCAGTAAAGAGGAAGAGACGATAAAAATTGAAGTTGGCCTGCGCGAGCCGCTCCTGACTAAAGTTTTCACAGGCAATATTCAGACAATCTTGCTTAATCCCATATCCCGTAAACCCATGGTGTCGGGATTTCCTTTACCGTGCCTTTCAATCAATGAGGCACTGGCCGAAAAACTGCGTGCAGCCTTGTCGCGCCGGGAAGCGGCCATCAGGGATTTCTACGACATCGATTATGCTATGCGGAAAATGGACTTGCGGCCCTTGGCAGCGGATATGGTGGGCCTGGTCCGTCAAAAACTCACTGTGCCCGGCAATGACCCTATTGATGTTTCCGAAGCTCGCCTGGCGGCGCTTCGGCAACAACTTGATTCTCAGTTAAAACCCGTATTGCGTACGAAGGATTTAGCGGAATTCGATCTGGAACGAGCATTTAAAGCAGTGGCTGCCGTTGCCGCGGTGATTGGCAGCGAACGATCATGACTATGAATAATGAAGGCTTGTTGGTTTGGTGTAAAAATCAGGGATGTTCGCTATTTCCCAGGCAATTTTCGCCTTTTCCGAAAATGTCATTGAAAATTGGTTTTGAATGTGTTAACTATTTATCAATAATGGACATTACGACTGTTCGTTGAAGCTGGAAATGTTGCATGGAGGGGTTCCCTGTCCGCAAGAAAAAACTGTAACGGCGGCAGCTTGCGTGACGATTCGCGCGGCCGAACCAATCGTTCGAGCGCATTCGCCAGTAGCCTTGCCGAGCAAGCTCGACAGCCTGCCGTCGAACCGCTTAACTCGCCGTTATGCGGCGCAGAGTGCTTGACAGTATATTTGTAAGATTACGGCCGAAATTGGCCAACGAATCTGAGACTAATGACTATTACTAAGGGGGTCTACAATGCTAAGAGATGAGATCGATAGTGCCCAGCGATTGGTCAAGACAGATGCCTATCAAATGTCTATTGGCGAAGTTGTCAACATGTATAAAGATGAAGAATTAATTATCAATCCAGATTTTCAAAGGCTGTTCAGATGGGAGATTGGACAGAAATCGAAACTGATTGAATCAATTCTTTTGGGGATACCAGTCCCTTCCATTTTTGTTTTTGAGAAAGAAGACTCGAAATGGGAGCTTATCGATGGGCTTCAAAGAATTTCGACTATCTTAGAATTCATGGGTGAACTGAAAGATCCCACCACAGGGCAGTTGAAGCCGCCAACTGCTTTGGTTGCCACAAAATATCTACCGTCACTAGATAGGTCGGTTTGGGAAAAATCCGATATGATCACCGATGTTCCTTTTGTCGATCAAACTCCCCTGATAAGCCCGCAGCAGCTTGCCATCAAGAGAAGTCGATTGAGTGTCGAGATTTTGAAACGACCAAGCGATAACGCGACCAAATACGACCTTTTCCAAAGGTTGAATGCTGGCGGCATTACGGCAAACGCCCAGGAACTCAGGAACTGTATAACTATTATGGTGAACAGACAGTACGCCTCGTTCATACGAGAACTTGCCGAATCTAAGCCATTCCTGACGGTACTTTCCGCGAGCGAAGACCAAATGGAGAAGCAAAAACACATGGAATATGCTACTCGTTTCTTGGTCTATACGTATCAGCCTTATGATGGAAAGCTGGACATCGAGGAATTTATCGACGAGGGCATTGTGACGCTGGCTACAGCAAATGAAACTCGGCAGGCAAGTGCTACGTTCAATATTACCTTCAACTTACTAAACCAAGCTTACGGGGAAAACGCTTTAAGACGTTTCCAGAACAAAGCTCCGGTCGGCCGAGTGGGCCTTGCTGCTTTCGAAAGCATTGCTGTCGGAATTGCCAAAAACATTACAAGCATTCAAAACAAGGCGAATCCGGTTGATTACGTGCGCCAGCGGATCTGTGAGTTTTGGCAAGCGTCGGAGGTGCAAAATTTCTTTACCTCCGGTTTGAGGGGGACAGTACGCATTCAGCGGACAATTTCGTTTGGAACAGACTGGTTTGCCACATGAGTAAACCATACACCGAAGAAGACCTTTCCAATATTCTTGACGTCGACCTGATTTGGCGCAGAAAAGAGTTATCAGACATGAAATCGGCCGTCAAAACAGCCGACCTGCATTTTAAGCCAGCTCTGATAAGGGCTATTATTGCATTGAGCTATGCGCACTGGGAGGGATATGTACGAACATGTGTCAACCGATATTTTGAACACCTAACGTTGCGAAAGAAACTGTTCGCCGAGTTCGAACGGCAGATTTACGTGAACAAATTTTTGAGTAGGCTCGATGCTTTGCATCGCAGTCGTATAAGCTTAGAGGCGCGTTGTAAGCTCATCAATGACATTCTAGACGGTGGAAGCTCAAGGTTTTCATACCTGGACTCCGATCTAGTCGA
Source organism: Candidatus Aminicenantota bacterium (assembly GCA_022865785.1). GTDB lineage: Bacteria > Acidobacteriota > Aminicenantia > UBA2199 > UBA2199 > UBA2199. The sequence goes on along the minus strand of JALHTJ010000354.1, from coordinate 1,589 downwards.
TACCCGGTCCAATCTCAATACGGACGTAATCAAAGACATCTGCATGATCTGTGGCGTCGATTGGAGTCACTTCGAGCAAAAAAGGGCCTTCATAGATATCGTGTTGCTGAAGCGTCGAAACGCAATTGCTCACGGGCAACAAGAGTACATTCGGGCAAATGAAATCGACGATCTCGTTGCTGACACACTTGCTCTTATGGGATTTTTTCGAAATCTGCTTGAAAACAAGGTGTATACAAAGTCATATGCCGCATAACCAGGCGCTTGCAGTCGACGCAAAAGGCCGCGCGGCTGAAGCGCAACGTTATGTGCTTAACCAACAATACTTGGCCTTCGCATGAACATGATTGAGATTTTTGAACGCGAGCAGCAAAAAATAAGAGAACTCGATTTTACGGGAAATTCAGTTGATTCTGACGCAATGTACCGTCAGTACCAGCGACGCAACTCATTTGGCTTAGCTCCTAATAAAGAGATACCTAGAATCTTTCAGAGAGATTACTATGAGAAAGACGTTGCGGACGGATATCTAACTCTTCCATTGGCAACAGCGACCGTTTGGGCAGATCCGCTCGAAAATCCATTAGCCGATATTCAAGATGTCGACTCGGTGACAGGGTCGCAGATTCACCTCGGCTCGCTGGTCAGCTCATTTTACGCTCTCTGTTGGACAAATCGCGCTACTCCACAATCATCCGATTGGGCGAGTTTTTCGCACGGGAAAGAGGCTGTGAGAATTTCTACGACTGTAGGCAAGCTCATGGATCGAATGATGTACACTGAAGATTCCTGCTACATGCATCGCTCTTGGCTAGTTAATGTAGAATATAGAGATCCTGCCCTTATCCAAGCGATGAAGAATCCCGATGAAGTCTACAGTCGCATGGAGTCTACGGGTTCTCGGCTAGTAGTTAGTGCTGCATTAGTCAGAACTCAGTTCTCAGATGAAGATGAAGTTCGGCTCCTGTTTGATGCCTCGATTCTGCCACCACTACCAGGTGTAAATTATTTGAACAATCAAAGCCTAGTTCGGATTCCGTTTGATTGGACCGGATTTGTGGATAACCAAGTTTTAATTAGTGGGCCAAATCGCACATAACAAGATGCTCGTTCGGATGCAAACTATGCTGCACTTCGTTCGTGCCGCACAGCTTGTTCGTTAAATACATATGATCTATGAAATTGATTTAAGAGAAATATTGCCCAAACTTAAAGGTCCACTGAAGGAGATTGTGGATATGGGAATTGCTGCGGGCAATGAAATGGTGGAAATAGCAAGTGGTTGGCCAATGCCAGAAGTAAATGTATGGCTTAGTAAGCCTCTTACGGATAAATACAAAGAAAAATATCCTGGACTTAAATATACATATCTTGGTGATCCCAAAAATTGGCTAGAGGACTACAGCGATAAAGAAAATGGTGCAATGGTTGCGGCAAAGTATAAATAATTATTTAACAAATCAATCCGGCCGATCGCTACGCTCCGGATGATTTCAAACGTTAGGCGCAAATACAAGAGGAGGATAAAGACGGATGCCATTTTCTGAAATTGAACTGAAATATATAGAAAACACTGTCGGTAAATTGTG
>JALHTJ010000353.1 GCA_022865785.1 Candidatus Aminicenantota bacterium | reverse complement strand
GCTCCGGTCGAAGTGGAAAAAGCGCGACCACGCATCCAGCCTCTGCTCAAGCCGGAAAAGCAAAAGCCGCGGTGGCTGAGCATTACTTTTCTTTCAATCCTGCTGGCCGGCGTTGCCTTCTTACTGTTCCTTTGGTTTACTCGAACCCCCACAACGCAGGAGCCCGTTGTATCCCGCCCGGCCGGCGCCAGGACCGACCTAAAAAAACAAGCACCCAAGCAAACCGAACCGGATGCTCAAGAAAGCAAATCGCCGACCGAAATCAATGAGTCCGCCCAGGAAGAAATCCAACCGACCCGCAGCGAACCGCAAAAACCAAAATCCGCCCCGGAAAAAACAGTCCCCTTTGAAAGCAAAAAACAGCCCGAAGCAGCCGCGGCAGCTGCCCAGGCCCAGCAGCGATTCGCGGCCGGAAATTTCAATGCGGCCGCCGACATCTGGCGCGGCGAGATGGTCGGCACCCAGGTCAAGTACAGCATCCTGTTGGAAATGGATTGCCTGAAGGCATCGGTGCGCATCGCCTACGGTCAAATGACGGACAAGGAGAACTTTTTCCTTCTGAACAAAACCAACCGCGACGGACGCCGTTGCTGGCTGGTGCTTTGGGGCAAGTACCGCACCCAGGACGAAGCGGCTCTGGGCATGAAACTGGTACCTGAATATTTCATGAAGCAGAGCAACCCGCCCTCGGTGATCGAGCTGGAACCTTATTTATAGAACCTTGAATGATATTTCGTGACGCGTTACTCGTGACACGTAACGAGGGAAGCACAAGATAAAAAGCTAGGCAAAGAAAACACCAAATCCCAAGCACCAATGACCAAATGACCAAAACAAAAAAAAGAATAATTGACAGATTTGGGATTTAAGAAGGGCGAACGCAAGGTTCGCCCCTACACCGTGCTGTTTCTTTACCCGTCACGCGTTACGCGTCACGAAGTTCAAGGTCACTTAAAAGACAATTATCATCATGTCCTGAAGCAGAGAATTCTTCGGGTTCTCTACGATGCGCCCCATTTCGAAATCGTTAGCGTAAAAGATGATAGTGGGGACCTTCTCCACCTCCATATCTTCCACGTAGTATTTCTGCCCGGCATCGGCTTTTTTTTCTACTTCATAAAAATTCACCTTGAATTCTGGAACATTGAGGGTGTCCAATATCTTTATAAAAACCGGGAGATGTTTCTTGGAGTCATCACACCAGAAGGCGAAATAGACATCAGCCTTCAACTCAGGAGCCTTGTTTTTCAGGTTTTCGATCAACTCCGCGTCGGGCTTGTAGGCATCGTAGATCTTCTTCCACTCGGGGTCAAGCAAAATATCAGCCTTGTTGGCCGCCTTTTGGCCCCAGGCGCTAACGTTCATGAGAATCAGGATAAAGGTTATGAAAAGGAAATGTTTCATATTACCTCCTAACGATGATAAATTATTTTTACGGACCCCTTTTTGCCAAGAAAAACGACATCATTGTCGTTGAGTTCGCGTTCAGCGATCTTTTCTTCGTTCAGGTAAACCCCATTGGTGGAATTGAGGTCCTTGACGAACACCTTGCCCGAACGGGCGAAGATCTGGCAATGCAGTTTGGAAACGATCGCTTCCTGGATGATGACCAGAGACTGGGCTGGATCGCGGCCGATCGACAGAGGGTTGTCAGTGACCAGATAAGTGCTGATCTGCTGGCTGCCTACCAACACTTCGATCTTGCCGTGGATACCCGGAGAAGAGGCCGGACGGCTTTCAACGGCCGGTTGGGATTCGACCTGGGTCAGTCCCAGGTCCACGGCCACTTCCTCAACGGGCGCTTCGGATCGGATTTCAGGAAAAACCTCCCGGCGGCGGCGGCGGAAGATCCAAAGTACGCAAACAACAATGACCACTACTGCGACGGCGGCCAGCAGCAGCGCGGTTTGGTTAGCCTGCCAGAAGCCCAGAATGGAAAAGCCGGCAGAACGGGCGGAAAAGGATTGCTGGAGGGGGCAATGTCCGCGGCCGGCAGCTGTCGGCTCTGAAAACGATCTTTTTTTCATGCTGGCCTCCTATAAAACGTATTGGTTGATGAAATTGACAAGAAATCTTTCCTTTTCCCGCCTTCTGATCCTATTGACCACCATAAAGGCCTCATCGACATCCTGACCATTGATCGAGCCGGCGATAATAATCCTCAGGTCATTGCCCAGGGTGATGGCCCTGATATTTCCACCCGTGAGCGCCAAGCTATGATCGCCGCGGGTGTTGGAATTGAACATGATGATCTTTTTTTTAAATTTGAGCTGGCCCAGGCAGTATTCTCCTGTTCCGCCATGAAGGTGCACCATATCCAGCGAGACCAGGAGATTTGCCTGCAGGGCCTTCGCCCACAAAGCCTCGGCGGCAACGAAATTGTTCAGGAGAAATTTGACCCGGCCCAGCATGGGCATAGCCAGGCTCTCGGCTTTGGAGTTGATCAAAGCGTCGGCCAGGCGGTCGGCGGCGATGAATTCGCGCGCTTCCAAAAAACCGCGCAGACGCACTAATTCATAGTTCAGGCTGCCCAGCTTGCCATAGCCGACAGTCGTATCCTGCGGGGAGATAGTCTTTTCCTGAGGCTGAACCGTTCCCGGAAGATTCTCTGCAGGTTCAATTTCTTGCGCGTGCTGATTCGGCTCTGCCGTTTTGTCTTCCGCGGCTGGTTCCTCGGCAATAACTTTCTTTCGCTCGCCAACTTTAGTCTCCACGACTTCCGCATCTTTATTATTTGGCGTTTCGTTCGCGACCGTTGCCTCGGCCTCGTTCGCAGTTAGCGCGGCCGGGCCAACGGCAGCATCCCTGGTCAAGGTTTCAGAAATCTTCGTCCGGGTTCCATCGGCCGTGCCGCTTTTGCCTTCATCCAGATCGCTTTTGCCGGATAGAAAGATAAACAAAAACACTCCCGCCACCAACAGGGCCAGAAAGGCGAGAATTTTCAGCGGTATCAACAATAAGCCGCGGCCTTTTTTTGGCGGGAAAACGATCTTCTGGGTCACATCCGGAAAAGCTGTCAAACCGGCCTTGGTCATGTCGTTGCGGATATTGCGGAGTTCATCGATCATATCGCGGGCATTCTGGAAACGTTTTTCCACTTTTTTCTGCAGGGCCATCAGGATGATTTTTTCCAGTTTTATGCCAATCTCCGGGTTAAAAATGGAAGGTCGCGGCGGCGGGGTTTCCAAGTGGGCTTTTTGTATCTGGAACTCGGAGTTGGTTTCCGAATCGAACGGCACCCTGCCGGTGAGCACTTCATAAAAAGTGATGCCCAGAGAATACAAATCGGTGCGGAAATCTATGCCCTTGCCCTGGATCTGTTCCGGCGATGTATACCATGGGGTCCCGAGCAGAATCCCGGTTTTGGTCAGCCCCTGGGAACCGAATATTTTGGCAATACCGAAATCAGAGATTTTTACCTTGCCATCCTTGTCGATCAAGATGTTGGCCGGTTTGATGTCGCGGTGGATCACGTTGTTCTTGTGGGCGTAACGCAGGCCTTCGGCGATCTGGATGATGATATCGACGGCTTCGACCGGGTGGAGCTGCTTTTTCTCCTGCAGCAGTTCCTTTAAACTTCTGCCCTCCACATATTCCATGGCGATGATATAATCGTTTTCGATTCTGTGGAAACTGAAGATCGTGACGATATGAGGATGGTTCAGCCGCGCCTGGGTCATGGCTTCGATCTTGAAACGCTCCATCAGCTGCTGGTTGTCGGCAAACTGCGGGTGAATGACCTTCAAGGCCACTTCACGATTGAGCATGGTGTCCATGGCGAAATAGATGGTGCCCATACCGCCCCGGCCGATCTCGGCCCGGATGAGAAAAGTTCCCAGCTTATCGCCGATCTTGATCATGTGTCACAAACCAGCGAAAAGAATTTGTTGCCGTCGTTGACGATCATTTTCTGGCCATTTTCCATGTCGACCAATACCTTGATGATGTTGAACTGGTAATTGTTGAAAGAATACTGAAGCTTGACATCCGGTTCGCCGGCACGGATCTCGACGCATTGATCCTGGTAATAGCAAACCAGCGCCTGGTCCTTGAGGTATTCCAGCGCCAAGGGCTGGCGCGTTTGCAGGCCAGTGAATTCGCTGATTCTTTTAATGGTTCCTTTCAGGGAGAAAACCGCGGTCCGGTTGCTTTCAGGATCATTGTACAGCATAGTCATCAGGCCGCCAACGTTCTTGAAAAACAGCCGCGTCTTTTCAGAATAGGTCAGCTCCGGGATCGGGAGCGGCATGTTTTCCGGAGTCTGCCATTTTGTTATTGCATAGTAATGGTTCAGATCATGAAATATGAATATGTTCGCATTGATAAAATCAGGCATGATCTGTTTCCGGATATTGGGAATTTCATAAATCGGAACGCCAGAGGAATCGATCCCCTTGGAAAACAGGGAATTGGCGTCCTGAATGGCAAGTAGCGCTTTTTTTGTGCCTTGCTTGAGTAACCTGTAACCTAGCGCCTTGGTTTGTGTCCTTTTAAGCAGATATATCCCGGTGTCACCGCAAGGGACAACCTGGTTGTCGCCGCCCAATTCGATCGGCTGGAGCGATTGGTTGTCCAGGTTAAAAATATAAAGACGATCATTTTTAATCACATGGAGTTTGTGGCCGCTCAGAAACCTGCAGTCGGCGGCGGTAATCCCCATGTCGTGGAGGCGTGAGGAATCAATCTCGCTGATCGTCTGTGTCCTACTTTTTTTTGGGCTCGATTCGGGTTTGATGGCAAGTTCGTTTTCCACTCTGGCGCTGCCGTCGGGAGCGAAAAAAACATACCACAGGCCGACAAGTATGCCCAGCATGATCAGTACGGCAATGAGGCTGGTCAGCTTGCGTCTCGGTTTGCTCAGGCGGATCGGCTTGGTTTTTTCAAGCATTTCCAGAGAACCGACGCGGATCACCTGAACCGTGATATTGTCAGAACCGCCATGGGCGTTGGCCAGCTTGACCAGAGCGTCGGCCGCCTCTTCAGGGTAATCGCCCATGGTCACTTTCAGGATGGTATCATCGACCAGCATGTTGCTCAGGCCGTCGGAACAAATGACCAGAGCGTCGCCGTCCTCGAGAATTATGTCATGCATGATTTCCGGAGAAAAAGTTTCCCGGGCGCCCAACGACATGTAAAGTACATTTTTCTGAGGATGATCGCGGGCCTCTTCGACGGAGATCCTGCCCTCTTCGACCAATTTTTCAACAAAAGAGTGATCGGTGGTTATTTTTTTTATCTTGTTCCTGCGGATCAGGTAGATGCGCGAATCTCCGACATGAGCAATGAATGCCTTCATGCCGGCAATGACCACGGCCGAAAAAGTGGTGCCCATTCCCCTTTTCTCGATATCGGCCGCGGCCTTTTTAAAAACTATGGAATTGGCTTTTCTGACCGCCAGTTCCAGGCAGTTCGAGATGGAGGTGTTTTTCTTCCTCAGGCTTTTGTAGGTTTCATAAAATGTCTCAGAGGCCAGCTTAGAGGCAACGTCCCCGGCCTGGTGCCCACCCATGCCGTCAGCCACGATGAACAGAAACTCATTGTCGTTGATTTTTCCATTCAGGAAGTAATCCTCGTTGGTGGTGCGGACTTTGCCTATATCGCTCTTGGCAAAAAAGTGGATATCCATTTTTATTTGTTCACCATTGATTGCGACCATTTTTTTTTTGCGCCGCGACGCTCATATCGTTTCCCCCTCGATTTTGCAGCAACCTGGCCGCCAGAGCGAAAAAAATCATCGCCTGCCTCCGTTTTTTCTATTAACACAACGAATTTTTTTTGTCAATCGCGTCAATAATGAAAGTGCCGCCAATGGTTCAGGTCCTGGCGGTTGCGGAAACGGGAACGGCTTTGGCCACCGCTTCGGCCACCAATTCCAGGTAACGTTCACGGGTGTAGTGTTTCAGGCAGTGTTCCCGGGCCTGGCCGGCGACTTTGCGCCCCTGCGGACCCGCAGCCAAGTCGATCCCGGCGGCAAAGGGCCCGGGGGCGGGGGCAGCCAAAATGGCCAGGTCGGGAGTAACGGTTTGCGTGTGGGTAGGCAGGTCGGTAGCCACGACCGGCACTCCGCTGGCCAGGTAGGAATAGATCTTCAGCGGAATGTTGGTGCCCAGGGTACGCGGGGAGACAAGAATATCAGCCGTTTGCAAGTAATAAGGAATTTCGGCGGCGGATTTCTGTCCCAGCAACAGCACCCGTTTGGCCAATCCAAGGGCCTGCAAGCGGCGGCTCAACTCCTCCACCTGGTGTGCCTTGCCCCCGATCAGCACCAGGCGGAAATCGTCGCTCAGAAAATTTAAACTGTCGAGCAACAGGGGAATGCCCTGGTAAGGCTCCAGGGTGCCCGTATACATGACGATCTTTTTCCCGTCGGGATTCACCTCTCTTTTCAAGCGCAGCAGTTTTTCCGGGTCGCTGGCCGCTGGACGGTCATCCATGAAGTTTTCGATCATGGTCAGCTTGGCCGCGGCGGTGATGCCGGCGGCGTGGTCATACAAGGCGCGGCAGATCACAATGACCGCGGCGGCGTTTTTCAGAGAGATGTTTTCGATGATCCTGAATAGACGAATCACAATTCTCGAGCGAGTGAACTGGAAATTATCCATCTGCTGGACCAGCGAGGAATGCATGTCGTACAAATGGGGAATCCCGGTCAGCTTCTGGCAGGCGACCCCCATGATGTTTCCTTCCTCATGGGTGTGGATCAGGTCGTATTTCCCGACAAAGAGCCGGCGCAGCACTTTTAAAAACAGAAAAAAATCCAGGACCAGCTTGGCTGGGGACGGTCCGGTTTTCACCGCCCTGATCCAGGGCGGGCGCCAGCAGCGGAAAATCCGCAGCCCGGGAATTTCCTTGTCCTGGCCGAATGGATAGGTGACCAAGTCAACGGTATGGCCCAGGGCGGCCAGGGCTTTAATGCGGAAATATTCGGAAAACGGTGTTCCCCGCGGTTCAAAAAAGGGTTCGGGGGCGATCATCAATATTTTCATTTTCAAACCCTATGAATTCGCGGATGGAATATTCGTTTTTGTCCAAACCCTCATGGTAAATGCGCGAGAGCATCTCGGCCAGCAGCCCCAGTGAAATGGCTTGAAAACCCAGGAATACCATCAACAAAGTGAAGAACAGCAAAGGCCGGCCGGCTATGCCCTGGTTCAGAACGAACTTGGTATAGGTAAGGTAAGCGCCGCTGACCATTCCGGCCAGGATCATCAGCAGGCCGGCGCCACCGAAGATCTGCAGGGGGCGGTGCGAATAAACCAGAAGAAATTTTATGGAGATCAGGTCGAGCACCACGCGGAAGGTCCGGCCCAGGCCATACTTGGACTTGCCGAACTTGCGCTGGCGGTGGTTGACGATGATCTCGGTCGACTTGATGCCCATGCGCGAGGCGATGGCCGGGATGTAGCGGTGCATCTC
>JALHTJ010000352.1 GCA_022865785.1 Candidatus Aminicenantota bacterium | reverse complement strand
GCCTCCTCTTGGTTTGATGCGGTTCTTCATCAAATCCATCTTATCAGGTTGTGAGGCGCTTTTCCATATCTAAAAACCCCAAAATAAAGATTAGTAAACGTTCTCCAGACTCCTACCTAAAAATTATGGGGTGATACCAGGGAAAGGCAAGGGGCAAGAGGCCAGGGGCTAGAGGCTATGGGGAAGAAGTCAGTAGACAGTAGACAGTAGACAGTAGACAGTAGACAGTAGGAAGAGGCTAGAGGCAAGGGGCGAGAGGCGATGGGGAAGAAAACAGAAGTCAGAGGACAGAGGACAGAATGAAGAAAAGAAAAAGATAATCACTTTCTGTCATCTGTTTTCTGTCTTCTGTCGTCTTTTCTTCTCACATCACGCATCACGCATCACGATTAGGTCGTTGTTTTCTTCTACTTCTCCGGCTTGGTTCCTATGATCAGCTTTTTGACGCCGGCACGCTTGGCCAGGTCCATGACCCGGACGACCAGGCCATGGGAAATTTCCTGGTCGGCCTTGAGCACCAGGGCGCTGTCTTTCATTTTTGGCAGGGCTTTGCGGATCTCCGCTTCGAGATCATCCATGGCCAGAGGCTGGCGGTTGAGAAACAACTGCCCCTTTTTGTCGATGCTGAGGGCATATTCCTGCGGTTCGGTATTGGCGGAGGTTTTTGCGGTCGGCAGCTCGAGCTTGATGCCCGGCTGCTCCAAAAAGGTCGATGAAATCATAAAAAACAAAAGCAGCATGAATATGACGTCGATCAGCGAAGTGATATTGATGATCACTTTGCGGCGTGGCCTGGTCCGCAGCTGCATGGCGTCACCCAGCCGTCGCGTCCTGGAACGCGAAGATCTTTTTAAGCAGGCGGTTGGAGTATTTTTCGATCTCCAGCACATGAGTCTCGGCCCGGCTGGCGAAGTAATTGTAGGCCACCAGCGCCGGGATGCCGATGAAAAGCCCGGTGATGGTGGTGATCAGGGCTTCGGATATGCCGCCGGCCAACGCCGTGGCCTGGCCGACGCCCATGATCGATATGACCTTGAAGACCTTCAGGATGCCGAGCACGGTGCCCAGCAGTCCCAATAGCGGGGCCACGCCGGCGATGGTTTCCAGAACCCCCAGGCCCTTTTCCAGCTGGTGCACTTCCTGGCGCCCCTGGTCAAGGAGCGTCTCCTTGATCTCTTCGCGGGGCAGGTCATGGTTTTCCAGAGTGATGCGGATGATGTTGGCGAAAGGGCCGGAGTGCTTTTCGCAGATGGAAATGGCTAGTGCGAAATCGTTCGCTCCCTTGACGTTTTCCAGGACGCTGACCACCTCGGGAATTATGACCTTGCGGCGGCGCAGCGAAATAAACTTTTCGATGATGATGGCCAGTCCGGTGATCGAGCACAGGAACAGGGGAATCATGATGATGCCGCCTTTGGCCAGAAAATCCCAGATATGCTTCATGTCGTGCCTCGCTTATTTTTTAACAAAATATGAGAATTTGGCGGTGACTTCCAGGTAGGATTTGGGAAAGTCAGCCGGCAGGTTGGGGAATGGCGCCGATGTCGTGACGGCGAAACGGCTGGTTTCCATCAAGGTGCGGTGTCCAGTGTAGCCGATTAATTCCAGGTCGCTCAGCCGGCCGTCGGGATAGATCTTGAAGCGCAGCAGCGTGTCGCCGTCGATCACTCCCAGCCTGGAAAAAGCCAGGGGCGGGAATATGTTGCGGCCGATGCGCTCTTTCAGCGCCAGCATGTAGGGGGCGAAATCCCAATTGTAGGTGTTGAACGACAGTCCGCCTTCCGCCGCGGCTTGCGCATCCAGTTGCTGGTGCAGGACTCCCGGCAATTCCAGGCGCAGCGGGTTTTTGGCCTTTGCCGCCTCGCTGTCCCGCGGCCGTGTTATTTCGGCATTTTCATCGGCCGCCAGGTCGGTTTTCACGGTTTCCCGGTCTTTTTCAGCTTGGGTCGGATTATCTTCGGGCTTGACCGGGGCGATTTCCTTTTCGGGGCTGGGCGGCTGCGGCGGCAGGTCGTGGGAGAGGAAATCGCCACGGGAATAGGGATCGTCGCTCAGGGGCAGCCCCGGGGCGGGCTCCTGGTTGCGGGCCAGGGCGTTCTTGTCGGAGAGAAAATCGGCTTTTTGCGGCTTGGGAGTGGTCGGGGCGTCGGCCGGGGTGGCGATCACTTCCCGGGGTTGCTGCGGCTGCTGCAGGTCGAATACCAGAGGCGGGTTTTGCGGCTTGGGCGGAGCGGCAAAAGGGCGGGAAATATCAAGTTTGAAGGCGCTTTCCCAAAAAGAGAGGAACAGGATGTGCAGCAGGATGGAAAGCAGGATAATCTGCTTTTTCGCTTTTGTATCCATGGCGCGGTCCTGGCCGGCGCGGCTTTTTCCTGAAGAGCGCATAAAATTAAACATTTTGCGGACGCATTTCTTGCATTGCCTTTGACACTATGACGTATTCAATGCAGCGAAAGTTTCTGTCATCCTTCATTGTTCACTTTTTTTCTCCGCAAGATTTGGTTTTGGCACGGTTTTATAATATAATACAATAGATTTGGAAAAAGAGGTATCAAGCGCATGAATATGAAAAAAACTTCTGCTATTGCCGTACTGAAAACCGTGGTTGTGGTTTTCATCCTGATCCTGCCGCTGGCCAGCTGCAGTTTTTTCGGTCTGCCTGAATATGAACTTTCGATAACCGTTGCCGCGGGCGTGAATGGTACCCCGGTCAGCAGCGTGCAGGTTTTGCCTGAATTGACCGAGGTCGAGTACGCTTATACGCCGGTGAACTCCCTGCACACGGTCGAGGTCATAACCAATGACGGCCAGGCGGCGGTGACGGGTACCGTCACCATGTACACAAACATAACCCTGGTGGCCCGGCTGATAGATATTCGCGCTGTCTGGAACATCTCCCTTCACAACTCGGACAGCTCCGCCATTGATCCTTTTACCATCACTTTTTCCGGAGCGGACATCCTGGGCGGCACCTTCAGTGACAGCCGCGGCTATAGCGGAATCTGGGATGCAGCCAGCAACAAGATCAATATCAACTACAGCAATTGGGAGAGCTACAAGCTGACCGGAACGCTTTTGAGCATGAATGGCACCTGGAGCAATGGTGCCGCGACCGGCTCCTGGGGCGCTGAAAGGGTGGAATAAATAAGATCGGTTCTCGGTTCACGGCATACGGTTGACGGTGTAGGGCAAGAAAAAGACGAAGTTCGAGGCTGAGATAGAAAAAGTTGAAATGTTGAACTGTTGAAATGTTGCAACGAAACAACGATTTTCTGAGATCTTGTAATGGCCGTTCTCACTTCAACGGCAATTGCTTTTCCCTTTTGCCTCTAGCCCCTAGCCTCTTTACTAGTGATTAGTGATTAGTGATTAGTGATTGGAAAGAAAAGACGACAGAAGACAGAAAACAGATGACAGAAAGTGATTATCTTTTTCTTTTCTTCATTCTGTCCTCTGTCCTCTGACTTCTGTTTTCTTCCCCATCGCCCATAGCCTCTAGCCTCTTCCTACTGTCTACTAACTACTGTCTACTGACTTCTTCCCCATAGCCTCTAGCCTCTTCTATTGATTACTTTTTTATTAAAAACTATTGACAGGTATATTAGATTATTATAATATTTGAATGTTCTGAGCAATATATCCGTTTGGGGCGGTCGCGGCCCCCGGCTTTTTTCAAAAAAGGAGTAACGACATGAATCAAGATGAACTGAAGAATCTCAAGGCCGACAAGGTCGTGGACGCCCGGGGCATGGCCTGCCCGGGACCGCTGCTGGAAGCCAAGAAAGCGATCACTGCCGTGGCCGTGAGCGGCATCATGGAAGTGCTGTCTTCTGACGAAGGCACCAACAACGACATCCCCATGTGGGCCAAAAAAATGCAGTATGATTTCCTCGGTGTGGTCGAGGACGCCGGTTTCTGGCGCTTGTTCGTCAAGAGATCCAAATAGCGGGCATTGAATACTCAATCCGGTGTTCCACCCATGAAAGATCCTGCTGAAATGAAAAAGAGGTGCACCCGGGTGGCGGCGATCCTGAAAACCCTGGCCCATCCCCAGCGCCTTTTTATCCTTTGCACCCTGATCCGCGGCGAAGCCGCGGTCGGTGAACTGCAGCGCGAATGCGGCGCCTCGCAGTCGCTCATTTCCCAGCACCTGACGCGCATGCGCCGCGAGGGGATCGTCCAGGCGCGGCGCAGCGGCAATTTCGTCCGCTACCGCGTTGCCGACCCCAAACTGTCCGAATTGATCATGAACATGGAGAGGATTTTCAATGAGTGAATTCAAGCCCAGGATCCTTGTTTTTTCCACCGACAATGTTTCCGACCCGGGCATAGATCTGGCCGGGCGCAACAAGATGCATTATCCGGCCCGGGTTTTGGTGGTGACCGTTCCCTGCTCCAGCGGCATCAAGCCGCGCTGGATCTTTCACGCCCTGCAGAACGGTTTCGACGGCGTCTTCATCGCCGCCGACGGCAGCGACTGCTCCTATGTCCCGGATTGCACGGCGCGCACCGCCGCCACCGTGGCCGCCGCCCAGGGGCTGCTGAAAGAGAAGTCCCTGGAACCGGCCCGGGTCAAGATGGCGGCTGTGTGTTCGGTATGCGCCGAATCGTTCCAGAAGCATATGATAAGTTTCAGTGAGGCGCTCAGGAAAATGGCGTCTGCCGCCAAGGGGAACTGATATGGATTACGAAGTGATGGTGATCGGCGCCGGCATCGCCGGCATGGAAGCCGCCGTCAGCCTGGGCGACATGGACTACCGCGTGCTGCTGGTCGAGAAAGAACCCAGCATCGGCGGCAAGATGATCCTGCTCAGTAAGGTTTTTCCGACGCTGGACTGCGCCAGCTGCATTTCGACCCCCAAAATGGCGCTGGCCTCGAGCCACACCAATATCGACTTGCGCGTTTTCAGCGAGGTCAAGTCCATCGCCGCCGCCGATTCAGGCTTCACGGTCAAGGTCGTCAGGAAACCAGCATTTGTCGACTTCGCCAAGTGCACCGGCTGCCAGGACTGCGAAAAAGCCTGTACGGTCACCGTCCCCGACGAGTATAACGAGGGGCTGGTATCGCGGCGCGTGGCCCACATCGCTTTTCCCCAGGCCGTGCCCAAGAAAGCCGTCATCGACCGCGCCGGCACTTCGCCCTGCACGTTCGCCTGCCCGGCCGGGATCAAGGCCAACGGCTATATCTCACTGATCCGCCAGGGCGAATTCGCAAAGGCCTTCAACCTGGTCCTGGAAGACGCGCCGCTGGTGGGCAGCCTGGGCCGCGCCTGCTACGCCCCCTGCCAGGCCGAATGCATCCGGGAGGAGATCGGCAACGCCCCGCACATCAAGCTGCTTAAGCGTTTTGTCGCCGATTGGTATTACGCCAAATATCCCGAACCGCAATACGGACCTCCGGAAACCAAGATGGATAAAAAAGTGGCCATTGTCGGATCCGGCCCGGCCGGCCTCAGCGCCGCTTATTTCCTGGCCAGGAAGGGATACCCGGTCACGATTTTCGAGGCCGGACCCAAGGCCGGTGGCATGCTGAACTCCAGCCTACCGATATATCGCCTGCCCAAAGACGTTGTCGATCGCGACATCCGCAACGTGACCGCCCTTGGAGTCGAGATCAAGACCGGGGTCAGTGTTGTTTCCATGAACCAACTGCGCGGTCAGGGTTTTGACGCCGTATTCGTTTCGGTGGGGGCGCCGGCCGCGAAAAAATTAAAGATCGAGCAAGAAGACCATCCCGACGTGATGAGCGGCATCGATCTTTTGGCCATGGTCAACCGCAAGGTCGAGGTCGATCTGACCGGGAAAAGCGTCCTGGTCATCGGCGGCGGCAACGTGGCCATCGATGTGGCCCGCACGGCGCGCCGGCTGGGCAGCCGCGATGTACGGCTGATGTGCCTTGAAAAGCGGGAGGAAATGCCCGCCGCCCCCGAGGAGATCCATGACGCCCTCTCCGAAGGGGTCAAGATCCATTATTCGCTGGGTCCCAAGCGCATAGTAGCGAAAACGGACCGCCTGGTCGGAGTGGAAACGATCCGCTGCACGGCCGTTTTCAACGCCGCAGGAAAATTCGCGCCGCAATTCAAGTCCGGATCGGAGAAAATACTGGCCTCGGACAAAGTTTTCGTGGCCATCGGCCAGGAGTCATTGACGGCCCACCTGGCCGATGAAGGGATCGAACTCAACCGCAACAAGACCATCAAGGCCGATGCCGCCACCCTGATGACCAGCGTTGCCGGCATTTTTGCCGGCGGTGAATCGGTATTGGGCCCGGCCATTATCGTCGAAGCCATTGGCCAGGGCAAACGCGCCGCCTTCTACATGGACCGCTGGTTGCGCGGCGAGCCCCTGGATGGCGTCGAATTCGCCCCCCGGCTCCCGGTTGTCAGGAAAGAGGATGTACTGGCCCGCCAGGCGGATTTCCCGGCCCGGCCTGTCGAGAAGAAGGAAGTGTGCGTCGACGAGCGGGTCAAGGACTTCTGCGAAGTGGAGATGCAGCTCAGCGAGGAAGAAGCGCTGGCTTCGGCCGCCAACTGCCTCAACTGCGGCATCTGCAGCGAGTGCCAGGAGTGCAAGAAAGCCTGCCCGGCCGACGCCATCGACTTCGATCAGCGCGCCGTCGAAAACGAGTACCATGTCGGCGCCGTGGTCGTGGCAACCGGCTTCCGCCTTTTTCCGGCCGAGCTCATGGCCGACTTAGGCTTCGGCCGCTTTGCCAACGTCATCAGCGCCATGCAGATGGACCGCTTGGTCGCGCCCACGCGGCCCTACAACTACGTGCTGCGCCCCGGCGACGGCAAGACGCCGGCCAACATCGCCTACGTCCTGTGCACCGGCTCGCGCGATCGCTCCGTGAACAACCCCATCTGCTCGCGCGTCTGCTGCATGTACTCGCTCAAGCAGGCCCAGCTCCTGCTGGGGGCGCTACCGATCGCCGATGTCACCATCTATCACATCGATATCCGCGCCTTCGGCAAGGGCTACGATGAGTTCTACGAACAGACGCGGGCCATGGGCGTGCGTTTCGTCAAGGGCAAGATCGCCAAGATCACCGAGAAGGAGAACGGCAACCTGCTGGTGCGCTACGAGGACATTGATAACGGCGGCAGCGTCCAGGAGGCCGAGCACGACCTGGTCGTCCTCTCGACGGGCATCGTGGCCAACGACGAGTACCGGCGGTTGTTTGCCGCTGGCTCCCTGATCGTTGATGAGAACCTTTTTGTCGCCCAGCCCGGCAAGCAGGTGGACCCGGCGCGCACCTCCATTCCCGGCGTGTTCAGCGCCGGTACCGCCACCGGCCCGCTCGACATCCCCGACTCCATCCTGCACGCCGGGGCCGCCGCCGCCCAGACCGCGGCCTACATCGAAAAAATGAAAAGGAATCCCTGATGGAAGAAAAAAAGAGAAAGATCGGCGTTTATATCTGCCACTGCGGCGGCAACATCTCCGACCACGTCGACGTCGAAGCCGTGCGCAAGCAGGTGGAAGAGCAATACGGCGTCACCGTGGCCAGGACCTCGATGTTCACCTGCTCCGACGCTTCGCAGAACGACATGATCAAGGACATCAAGGAACAGGGCCTCGACGGCATGGTCGTTGCCTCCTGCTCGCCCAAGCTTCACCTGACAACGTTCCGCAACATGTCGACGCGGGCCGGGCTCAACCCCTTCCAATATGTCCAGGTCAACATCCGCGAGCAGTGCTCCTGGGCCCATTCCGACGACCATGAGGGCGCCACCTGCAAGGCGGCCAACCTGGTGGGCGCCGGCATCGAGAAGGTCATGCGCCAGGAGGCGCTGCAGCCCATCCGCGTCACCTCGGTGAAAAAGGTGCTGGTGATAGGCGCCGGCATCGCCGGCCTGCGGGCGGCGCTGGAACTGGCCGACCTGGGGGTCGAGGTCTTTGTGATCGAGAAAGAGCCCGAGGTCGGCGGCATGGTGGCCAAGCTGGGCGAGATGTTCCCCGCCGGCAAGAACGGTGCCGAGCTGATCGCGGCGCTGCTGGCCGAGGTAAAAAAGCGTATAAACATCACCCTGTTCCTGAACGCGGAATTGACCGAGAAATCCGGGCATATCGGAGAATTTGAATTGACGATACGGATACGAAATGAATCAGCCGTCGCCGATCGCACTGAGGAAACCATCCGGATCGAGGTAGGGGCAATCTTGGTAACCAGCGGTTTCGCCGAATACGAACCGCCGGCCGGGGAGTTCGCCTACGGCCAGGCCGGGGTGCTCACCCTGTCGCGGTTCGAGCAGCTGCTGCAGGAAAGCGGCGAGCGCCTGCTCCACGACGGCCGCGAGGTCAGGAATATCGCTTTCATCTACTGTGTGGGCAGCCGCCAGAGCGCAGATATGGAGAACGGCAACCGCTGGTGCTCGCGCTTTTGCTGCAGCACCGCCACCCACCTGGCCGTGCAGACAAAGAAAAAATTCCCCAAGGCGCAGTGTTATCATTTTTACCGCGACATGCGCACCTACGGCAAGTTCGAGTCGCTCTACGAGGATGCGGGAAAATCGGGAACGATCTTCCTGCGCTTTCATGAGCAGCACCCGCCGCGCCTCGAGCCGGCCGGCAACTCCTGGCAGGTGACGGTGCGGGACCTGCTGACCGGCGGCGACGAGATTGTTGTCCCCGCCGACTTGGTGGTGCTGGTCACCGGTATGACGGCCAGGCGGAACGACGAGCTGACCAGGGTGCTGAAGCTGCCCCTGGGCACCGACCGCTTCTACAACGAGATCCACCCCAAGCTGCGACCGGTGGAGACCGTCATCGACGGCGTCTACATCGCTGGCAGCTGCCAGGGCCCGAAGAATGCCGGCGAGAGCGTGGTCTCTTCCTTGGCGGCCGTGGCCAAGGCGGCGGCGCTCCTGGTCAAGGGTTATGTCGACCTCCAGCCTTTTGTTGCCCATGTCCGCTCCGAACTGTGCGTCTGGTGCGGCAAATGCGTGGACGCCTGCCCTTATTCAGCCATCGAGAAAATCGCTTACGGTGACAAGGAGGTGGCGCAAGTGGTTGACGTCCTGTGCAAGGGTTGCGGCGCCTGCCTGCCCGTCTGTCCTCTCGACGCCACCCAGCTCAAGGGCTATACCGACGAACAGATCGAGGCCATGATCGATGTCCTGGCCCGGGAGGCCGCCCATGAAGGATGACAGCCGCGAACGGTTCCCGGAAAGTGTCCTCATCAGCGGACGCAAGCGCGAGACCGCCCGCCAGGAATTCGCCGTCCGCGGCCGGGTCCTCGACCTGCTGCGCGAAAAAGGGCCACTGACCGTTCCCGAGGTGGCCCGGGCCCTGGGCCTGGCCGAGCATGATGCCAACTGGTGGCTGATGGGCTTCCTGCGCTACAACCAGGTCAAGGCATCGGAAAAGGCCGATGACGAAGGCTACTACCAATATTCGCTTGTCGAGGGGCAATAAAATGGAAAAGGTGAATGAGAACGTTCTGGACCAGATTAAAAAGCTTGGTGCCTTCGACCTTATGGCTTGCTACAGCTGCGGTACCTGCTCGGCCATTTGCCCGCTGTCGGAAGGGACCGTGTCCTTCCCGCGGCGCCTGCTCCGTTACGCCCAGCTAGGCCTGGAAAAGAGGATCCTGGCCGCGCCCGAACCCTGGCTGTGCTATTACTGCGGCGAATGCAGCGAGACCTGCCCGCGCCAGGCCGAACCCGCCGCCCTGATGATGGCCCTGCGCCGCTTCGCCACCCGCAAGTATTCCCTGGGCCGCGCGGCCGACGCTTTATACCAGTCTTTGGCATCCGGCCTGACCTGGCTGCTGCTCAGCGTCGCGGCGGTATTGGCCATCCTCTTTGCCTACAACCCGGGCATGAACCGCCAGCGGGTCGATTTCCTGTCGTTCGTAGGCCTGGAACCCATCCACCTGGCAGGCATCGCCCTGGTGGCGTTCATCGTCCTGGCCTCAGTCATCCAGATCGGGATCCTCTACCGCAACCTGCGCCGCGGCCCAGGCGCCGCCGCCTTTAAGGCAAAAAAGGCAAGCGTTTCGGCCTGGAAGGCCTTGAGCGAAGCGGTCATGCAGAAGCGCTTCGGCGAATGCGACAACGGCCTGCTGCGGCGCCTGGCCCACATGGCCGTCTCCTGGGGCTTCATGGGCATGTTCCTGGCCACCTTGATCATCGCCGCCGTGGACTTCCAATGGCTGCAATGGCCGCGCTGGATATCGCTGGCGGTCGGCTCCTTCTCCGGAGTGCTGACCTTGCTGGGGCTGGCCTATTACATTTATCTGCGTATCGCCCGCAAAACCGCGGTCGGCAAGGTTTCGCATCCCAGCGACTGGGCTTTCCTGGTCCTGCTTCTCCTGTCGGTGCTCAGCGGCTTTGTCATGGTGTTCTTCCGTTTTACCAATATACCAATGGCCGCCTACTGGACCTTCGCCTTCCACCTGGTCGTGGTGTTCGACCTGCTGGTCACTTTTCCGTTCAGCAAGTTCGCCCACGTCATCTACCGGCCGGTCGCCCTGTGGTTCGCCGGCCTCACATAAGCGATTCGAATCAACGAGGAGGAAATAGAATGAGTGACGCACAAGTTACCGAAAAAGCCAGTATTATCGTCATGAGCGGCGACATGGACAAGGTCATGGGCGCCTTTATCATTGCCACCGGCGCCGCCGCCTTCGACATCCAGGTGTCGATGTTCTTCACCTTCTGGGGTTTGAAAGCCATCCAGAATGGCAACCTGACCGGCAAGGGACTGATGGGCAGGATGCTGGGAGTCATGAACCGCGGCGGCATCGATCGTCTCGGCCCTTCAAAGCTGAACATGGGCGGCATGGGGCGCTGGATGTTCAAGAAAATGATGAAAAAGCACAACGTGACCACGCTCCCGGCTCTATTGAAACAAGCCCAGGAACTGGGCGTGAAGCTCACCGCCTGCGAAATGAGCATGAACGTCATGGAGATAAAAAAAGAGGACCTGATCGACGGCGTCAAGATCGGCGGCGTGGCCTCCTTCATCGCCGACGCTTCGGAGTCCAAGTTCTCGTTGTTTATTTA
This sequence comes from Candidatus Aminicenantota bacterium, assembly GCA_022865785.1. Lineage (GTDB taxonomy): Bacteria > Acidobacteriota > Aminicenantia > UBA2199 > UBA2199 > UBA2199. The sequence continues at coordinate 8,456 of JALHTJ010000352.1, read as the reverse complement.
AAATAGTAGACAGAAGTCAGTAGACAGTAGACAGTAGACAGTAGGAAGAGGCTATGGGCTAGAGGCGATGGGCTATGGGCGATGGGGAAGAAAATAGAAGTCAGTAGACAGTAGTTAGTAGACAGTAGGAAGAGGCGATGGGCTATAGGGATGAGGCGAGAGGCGGTGGGGAAGAAAACAGAAGTCAGAGGACAGAGAACAGAATAAAGAAAAGAAAAAGATAATCGCTTTCTGTCATCTATTTTCTGTCTTCTGTCGTCTTTTCTTCTCTCATCACGCATCACGCATTACTCATCACTTATTAAAAGGCTAAAGGCAATAGGGAAAAGCAATTGCCGTTGAAGTGTTGAAGGGTTGAAGTGAGAATAGCTCTTAATAAATTTCGGAAAATTGTTTTTTTGTTTCAACGCTTTAACGGTTCAACGTTTCAACTTTGCTATTTTTCAGCCTCGAACGTCGAACGTTAAACTAATGCAATCTTGCCATTTCTCTGCTATGCTTGTCGTCTGGTGAGACCAATGGACATGCTGGACAAGAAAATGCAAAAAAGGCTGGAGCGGCTGCTGCGCGCCGCTCCCGAGCTGGCCCCGGGCCCCGACCACAGGCTGGTCATCTTTTCCGACCTGCACCTGGGCGACGGCGGCGGCAATGACGATTTCAAAAAAAACGCCGGCCTGTTCCTGGCCGTGATGCGCCGCCACTACCAGGAAAAAAACTACACATTAATCCTCAATGGCGACATCGAGGAATTGGCGCGCTTCTCCCTGGCGCGGATCGCGACGCGCTGGCTCGAGGTATACAAGGTCTGGGCCGAGTTCGCCGCCCGCGGCGCCCTGATCAAGCTGGTCGGCAACCACGACCTGGCCCTGCTGCGCCGCCGTCCCGGCGACCTGCCTTTCCCGGTAAGCGAGGCACTGAAGATCCGTTTGGGCGACAAGTCGCTTTTTGTGGTGCACGGCCACCAGACCTCGCACTTGAATTGGGCCTTCCAGACCCTGGGCACCCTGTTCCTGCGCTGGCTGCTGCACCCCCTGGGTGTCGGCAATTATACCGTGGCCCGCAGCAGCCGCCGCCGTTTCCGCGTGGAAAAACGCGTCTACGGGTTCGCCCGCAGCAAAAAGATCATGGCCCTGATCGGCCACACCCATCGGCCGCTGTTCGAATCCCTGTCGCGCCTGGACACGCTGAAGATCGAGATCGAGAACCTGTGCCGCAGGTATCCGCAGGCCGCGCCCGGGGAGAAGCATGCCCTGGAAGCCGCGCTGGCGCGCTTGAAAGGGGAATACATCGATCTGCAGAGCAAGGACCGCCAGGCGCGGCGCGCCGAAAACCTCTACCACGACGGCCCGCTGCTGCCCTGCCTGTTCAACTCGGGCTGCGGCATCGGCCGCCACGGCGTCACGGCCATCGAGATCGTCCGTGGCCGCGTCGCCCTGGTCTACTGGATCGACCGCCGCCGCAGCGAAAAATATTTCGCAGCAGAGGGCTATGAGCCGCAGCAGCTGGGCGACAGCGACTATTACCGGGTGGTTTTGAAAGAGGAAGACCTGGAATATATTTTCACAAGAATCAATTTATTGGGATGACAAACAGGGGACAGGGGCTAGGGGAAGAATAAAACGAAATCGGTGGACGGCTTACGGTAGACGGTGGAGCGAAGAGTTCGAGAGGTAGAGAGGTAAAGGGGTAGAGAGGTAAAGTCAAGGCAAATGGCAAAAGTAAAAAGGCAAAAGACAGAGAAGCAATTCCTGTCGTAGGGGCAGGCCTCCGTGCCTGCCCTTCTTAATCGGACCGGCATCCGCAGGGGTTTGATTCATCAAACCCGTTTTCTGCCTGTGACCCGCCCTTCTAAAATCCCAAATCCCAAGCACCAAATTCCAAATAAATTCCAATTTCCAAATTCCAATGACCAAAACGAAGACAAATCGTGGGGGCACGGCGTAAGGTTCTAAAACGAAGCCAATCGTAATTCGTGATTAGAAAGAAAAAACATAAAAAAAGAAAAAACAAGAAAAGGCAATTCCTGATGTAGGGATTTGATTCATCAAACCCTTCTTTGCTTATTTTCTTCCTGACACTAACACTAACACTAATACTATCACTGACACTAGCACTGAATCTTTATTTTTCCTCCTGGGAGATCACATAATCCAAGAACGCCGGCGGCGGGTCGATGATGTAAATTCCCAGCTTGCCCTTGTTGTCGGCGGCAGTGCCGGGATCAATGCTCCAGCGCACGCTGCCCTTCATGGCTACGCTCTTGCCCTCGATCTCCATGATGACCCCGACCTCCTTGTAGGTGGGGATGAAATGCCCGGTGGTCACCGACATCCCGGTGGTCGACAGGTCGAGCAGGCGGCAGCTGTAGCTGCGGTCGCCGTCCTTGACCACGATCTCTTTTTTTTCTTCCTTTTTCCGCGCATGTCGATCTCTCATCTTTTCCTCCCGCCGAGTATTATTTTTTTTAGCATAAAATAAAAGCAAATTCAAGTGGACAGGGCACAGGGGATAGGGGGAAGAATAGGGGACAGGGGACAGGGTCTAGGGTTGAAGGGCTAGGGGCTAGGGTTGAGGGTATAGGGTAGGGGCATCCGCAATGACATCGAACAAGTGCATTTCTTCTTCCCATCTACCCGTTTACTCATCTACCCATCTACATCTTGGTTTCGAACATTGGAATTTGGAACTTGAAATTTGTTTGGAATTTTAGGGATAAGGGTTTGATAAATCAAACCCTTACACCCGGAATTTCCTTTTCTTCAACTTCGAACCGCGAACAAGATGGAGATCCACGATTTAGAAATCCCCCCTTTTCCCCCCCCTTGCGGTAAGGGGGGAGTGAAATATAGGAACGAATGATCCAGACTCATTTTTCAGGAATTGCCCGGCCTATCAACCCCCTTTACTCAAGGGGGGTGGCGCAGCCGGGGGGATGCGGATTTCGTCTATGGTCTGGATTCCCTAACCTCGAACCTCGGACCAAAGGGCGGGTTGTAAAAAAAGGTTTGCCGGATCAACCCCCGACGTCCGGAATGATTTCGTCAGGCAAGGCGGCCTTGGCTGGGATCGTGGCCAGAACGATGCCCGCCAGCATAATGGTGCCTCCTACGAAGAAATACAGGGTGATGCCGATGCCGAAAAACAGGTAGGTGAATATTGCCGTCAGCGGCGGGTTTAAATAAACGAACAGCGATACGTTGGAAGCGTGCCAGTGCTTGATAGCGATGTTCCAGAAGGTATAGGCCAGGATGGTGCAGGCCAGGGAAAGGAAGGCGGCGGCGCCGTATTCGAGTGGCGACAGGGACAGGGTTTTCTGGATGAAGGGCCGGTCGATGAAAAAAAACAGGGGCAGGCTGCCGATGGCCAGGCTGACGAAATTGAAGACCAGGGGCGAATGGTTTTTCAGCGCCGGCTTGATGATGACGGTGGCCGCGGCCCAGCTCAGCGGTCCGCCCAGGACCAGCAGGGCGTAGGGGACTTTGTCGAGGGCGATCCAGGTCCCGCCCGAGGCGCCGACCCTGCCCAGCAGGACCACCAGCGCCAGGCCGATGAAGGTGACGACCGTGCCGAGCAGGCGCCGGCGGGTGAATGGTTCATGGAGGAAGCGGACGGCCAGCAGCAGGGTGAGCAGGGGGTTCAGTGCGATCAGCAGCGAGGCGGCGTTGGGCTGGACATATTTCATCCCCGAATTCAGAAACAAATTGTAGCTGATTACCATCAGCAAGCCGCCCAGGGTAACGCGAATCGGATGGGCTTTGACGATCTGCCAGGCCTCGGCCCGGAAGAACAAAACCATCAGGCCCCAACTGATGATGGCGACCGGGATGAAGCGCAGACGGAGCAGGTCGAAGGCGCTCATCCTGGCCAGCAGCACCTTGATGGCGATGAAGGAATTGGACCAGATCAGGAAGGTCAGGATCAGTAAGGCGAAGATCCAGAAATTGCGTGATTGTTTGGGCAAAAAACCTCTATTGTCTCCCGGTTGACGCTGCCTGGCAGAAAGGTATATTATCTCGCTTCGCCTGTTCTGTCAAATCGGCGATGTGATTTTGTATTGGACTCGGGCACATGTTCGCCAGGCGAAACGCCGGCGGATGCCCCTACCGTTTACCGTAAACCGTACACCGATTTCTTTCTTCCCATAGTCTAAAGCCCCTTACCCGTGAGCCGGTTTATCACAACCTGGTTTCTGCCGCCTTTCTTGGCTTGGTAAAGCGCCTGGTCGGCTTGCTGGATGAGTATGCCTTCGTTATCCGGCATCACCTTTTGATCGAACACCACGCCGCCCATGCTGACGGAAATTTGCAAATTCGGCGTATCCTCAAGCACGATACCGTTGATGTGTTTATGGATCCTTTCGGCAATGATTTTGGTTTCATTTTCGCCGCAGTAGGGTAGAAGCACGGAAAACTCATCGCCGCCGTACCTGCCGGCCACATCGTATTTGCGAATACTCGCCGGCGGCACTTTTTTCTTCTCTTCACTGTAGCGGGCCTTCACGTCATAGTTCCGGGAACTACCCAAAAGTACTTCGGCAACTTTTATTATGATCCTGTCTCCCAGCGGATGCCCGTACTGGTCATTGATCTCTTTGAAGTGATCGATATCGATCATGAGCACCGCCAAGGGGAAATGCTGGCGTTTCGCCGCGTTGAATACCTCGGCCAGCCTGCCGTGAAAAGCGGCATGGTTCAACAGTTTGGTCAGGCTGTCATGCTCGGAGAGTTCCTGCAGTGCTATATTTTTCTCTTCCATTTCCTCGTTGGCCAAGGAAAGTTCAGTGAGCAGCTTGTTGATTTCGTCTGTCCTGGCCTTGACCCGGTCTTCCAATTCCACGTTCATGGCTTCGACTTCGTGAAACAACCGCACAAAGCGCTTCTGGAAGGAAAAATCCATCATAAAAATTAAAATAATGAAGGAATATTCCGAAATATAAATAAAATGAATCATATCGTTGGTGATCAGCACATCCAGAAAAGCGGATATTAAATAGACGACCAAGCCGATCAGCAGCGGTAGGAGGTCTTTTCGCTTCCGGCGCAGATAGGAAGCCAGCAGGATATAAAAAACATAGATGGTGGCGGCAATGATAAAAACGAACGCAAGATTCATCAGCAACGCGGAGCCGGCCTCGAAATAAGTGATATGCAAATTGAAAATCTCGATGTTCTTTATATTTGGCGTTTGCAGATCCCAAATTCGGCTGGGAAACAGCAATCCCGCCGCGACTAAAAAATATATAAATGAAACAAGAATTTTAAACAGCCAGGTTTTCTTTTTTTCCGTCAGCGCAAACACGAAATACAAAATAGGGACCGCCAGGCAGCAGAAGGCAAAGTATTGTCCCCTTTGCCAGCCGATGCCGCTGGTGACGGAATGGGCATTGTACAGACCGAAACACATCGCGTCGTAAAAGGCGATGGCAAAGCATATCAGGGCGAAATACAGGTTTTCGCGGTTTTCTTTTTTGTTCAAAAAGAACAATAAATGGAATATTCCGGCATAGAGCGAAATGCCGAACATTAAAAGAACCGGAATGGAATGTACGTTCACAAAAATGTCCCCCCGCTGAAATGGTTTCGCAACTCAGCAACCTGCAGCAGGTAAATGGTAGGCGAAAATGATTTTTTTGTCAAAAAAATGTTGAAAAAAGAAAATTTATCGCGATACTGAAATTTACGGTTTGATGAATCAATCCCCTTCATCAGGAATTGCTTTGTTTATTTTTATCTTTTACCTTTTTCCTTTGTGTTTTCTTCACCGTCCACCGTAAACCGTACACCGATTTCGTCGAGTCTCTTTTCTTCCCTGTCCCCTGAACCCTGACCCCTATTCTTATGCTCCGGCCATGGCATCGATGACCTGGTTGACCTTGGTAGCGCAGATGTGGCCCAGGCGGCGGCAGATGTCGCCGGAAGAACCGGGGGGGCGGATCTCGGCGCAGTGGATGGGGGAGAGGGGCTGGAACCACTGCCAGTAGGCCTTGGCTTCCCGGGAGCAGACCTTCCTGGCTTCGGGCCGGGGCATTTTCAGCTGTCCCGCGGCGGTGCCGATGGCCATCAGGCCGGCGCTCAGGAAGCCGCAGATGTCCTTCTGCCCCATGCCGCCGCCGAAGGCGCCCGCTGTCCAGACCAGTTCCTCGGGTTTTTTCATGCGGCGCAGGGCCGTCAGCCACAGGGATTCGGCGCAGGAATAGCCATGGCCGAAATATTCCTCCAGCTCCATGGCCATGGGCGACTGTTTGACCTGCTCCCACTCGTCCGCCTTCATGATCGCGGTCAGCGGCTTTTTTTTCTCTTCCTCGGATTGGGAAAATACAAGCAACGGCGCGGCCGCCAGAAAAGGCAGGGTGGCCAGGAATTTCCGTCGTTCCATAGTGCTGATCGCACCGGTCATTTGTTTATCCATGGTCAGGCTCCTTTTTCCCAATCATACTTCTTCGCTATCCGATTTTCAATTTTTATGGAAAGGGGAAGGCTATTTCTTTTCAATGGCAGCAACGAATTCCCTGGCGAACTGGGCGGCTTTTTCAAGTTCTCCCTGCTGCAAGGGTCCTTTCGCCCCCTGGACCAGGCAGCGCAGGGTTTTCGGGAAAACATTCAGTTTCAATTTCTGCGCCAGCTCCTGCATCCTGCCCGCGGCGCCCGGGTAGAACCATTTCTTGTCTTCTTCCAGTTTGGCAGGGTCGGCGGGTAGCGGGCCGTAGGTGTCGAATATCGCCAGCGGCTTGTCCGTGTATCCCTTGCGGCGCAGGCGCCGCAGCGCCAGGCGCGCCTTCCAGGTGACCCGGGCCATGCGTGTCGGCGCGCCGATCAGCACGCCGTCGATGTCCCGCAGGTCGGGCAGCGGCCGGCGCAGGTCGCGGGTTTCGGCCTGGTGGCCAAGCTTTGTCATTTCCCCGGCCAGCGCCTCGGCCACATCCCTGGTGTTGCCGTGATAGCTTCTGTATAGAATGAGTGTTTTCATTTTCACCCTCCTCAAATTTCTCCGCAAAGTATAGCAAATTCCGGCGGCAAGATAAAATCAGTTATCGGGCGCGTGTCCGCCAGGCGGACCGCCGGCGCGCCGGGAATTTGGGTTTGATGAATCATACCCCTGCGCGATGGATCTTGTCCGATATCCCGGGCGGAAACAACAATGCCATTTTTACGAAAGATTCTTCGCCCAGTACCGGATCCAGCCTTAACGCATACGATACTTTAGTACTTTATCAGCCAACAAATTCAAGAAAGCGGTCTTCAATTTTTCACCAGCTAAAATAGCTTCGCCGTTGATCCCCCGGTTCAGGCAATAATGGAATGCTCCCTAATAAGTAAATCTTGGTTGTCTCAGTTTTTACTTATAATAAACAAATTCACATTTTCACAATCCGTCCCCGGGCTTCCTGGGCTTTCACTATTTAAGTTGAAATACAATATGTCCATTGACAATCCCATCCGCAGTGCCTCTGCCTGGAGTAATTGTATAAACTCCCGGGGGAAGAGTTTGTCCTGCGAGAATTTTTCCCATATACACCCCGGCATTGTTAAATACTTTCGGTCCCGGATTGAAGTGGTTATGAGGGGAATAAAATAATAAAAATGCCCGGTGTGGTTGGCTGTAAGCAAAGATTCCCATACTATCAGTTCCAGTATAAGCAGCACTTATTATTTTTGTGGGTGAACAAATAACAATCACATTGCCGTCCCATCGGGGTTCTACCACGGCAGTTTGCATTCCCCACAAGACGACATTTTCCGGTTTAAATACTGTATTTAAAAAGATAGTTACTGATCCGCCAAGGGTTCTTAGTACATATGTTCCAGGAGGTAGTATTCCTTTTAAGCCATTTTTCTCAGTGTACTTTAAACGGTCAACAGAAAAATATAGACTGTTATTTCTCCATATGGAAAATCTTTCAAGTTTTTGTGAATATACAACCTGCATTATTTTTGCTGGGGCGGTTAATGTTACTACGTTTCCTGTTGTTGGGGTCCGGAATAACCTGAATTCAGTCGCCTGACTCATGGAAAAGCCAACACCAATCATAAATAGAAACAGGAGATATTTTACTATTGCACCGGCTCTATTTCCTTTTGATGTTTTGTTGGATTGTTTTGTAAATATTCTTCTCATGTGCATCCTCCTTTTTTTAACCTGCTGTAATAATACTGGTAAATATTTTTTAATACAACAACAGGGTTTATTTCCAGCATGAAAACAACAACCCGTCCCCAGGCTTTCCCAACCTCGAACTTCGAACATCGAACAAAAGGGCGTGTCGGCAAAGATGGGTTTGATTCATCAAACCCTTGTTTGTTGATTCACCCCTTTTAAATCGCAAATCCCAAAAAGCCAATTCCATTTGACATAAAAAAACAGGATTCCTATAATGAAATTTGTCAAATAAGAAATATTTTTCATTCCATGATAAACAACCAGATCAAACAGAGGAGCATTTCATGAAAAAAGCATAT
>JALHTJ010000351.1 GCA_022865785.1 Candidatus Aminicenantota bacterium | reverse complement strand
TGTCAGTGACCGGGGCAAGGGAATCGATGAACGAACGGTGGCGGTGTTTTTAAATGGCCAGATTGTCGATGCCGAGTATGATCCTGATTGGAAACACATATTAATCAAAGATCTCAAGCATTTGCAAAGAGGTAAAAACCGCCTTCTGGTGCGGGCGAATGATCATGGCGGCAACAAGAGCGAGAAAACCTACACTTTTTCTATTAATTGACAATCGGTAAATTTCACATCAACTGTGGGATTTTCTGGCTCGCATTTTTGATCGTGAAAAAAATGAATCTGGCCATCTCTTTTTTTAAAAAAACGGCGGTATTGAAAAAAAAGAATACCCTGGACCTTGAGATGGCTTGCTGGGTTTCTTTGGCAGGCTAACAGTGGTAAGGGAATTTTGTCAAGAATTGTGGAAATCTTTATTTAAAACTTTAGAAAATCATATGGAGTATGGTTTCTCTTGGATTGCATACTTTTCATATGCGCAGAACACCTATAGTAATTGATATTACCAGAGACAACCATGGGGCAACGATTCGCAAACTTCAACCAGAACAGTCCATTTTCTCTACCGCGTTGACAGACTGCCCTGAAAATGCGAAAATCAATATATACAGGCTATTATTGTATAATTCTGATACAGTTCATCCCTGCGGCCGGGCGGTCGCACGACTGGAGGACATATATTGTCAAGCGCTCAAGGTGAACCAGGCGAAGACGATGTGCTGTTCATCCGCCTGCGTCTTCTTGGTGATATTGTTTTCACCATTCCTTCGATTGAACTTTTTAAGCGCCGCTTTCCCCGTACCCGCTTGCATTATGTTGTGGAAGAGCGATTTGCTGAAATAGCCGGGATCATCCCCGGCATCGATCACATCATAACCGTGCCTGTCAGGCGCGGCTTGAAAGATATCCTTGCGTTTCGTGGCCAGATCAAAGGTTTGGGCATTAATACGGTCATCGATTTCCATTCGGGGCCCGGCAGCGCAGTGCTCACATTTGCCAGCGGTGCGACCCGGCGTATCGGCTACCGCACCCCTAACCGTAATTGGGCCTACAACCGCCTGGTCAGCCGCAGAAGTTCACCCTATCCCACTCATTCGGTTTTCAACCAGGCCAGGCTGCTGGAAAAGATCGGAATTGCCATCGATGTCCTTCCTCCTTTACCGGTCATTGATACCCATGCTTTCCTTTTGTCCTCGCCAGTGGCCGCCGTCCAGAATATCCAGCCCAAAGTCGTGATCCATCTGGGAGCCGGCAACCGTTTCCGGGATTGGGGCATGGAAAATTTCAGCGCCTTGATCCGGCACCTGAGCGCCCGGCGCATCCCGGTCTTTCTGATCGGCGCCAACGGGGAGGAGATTGCCCGAGCAGCGATTCTCGCCAAGATCGCCCATGTCCATAATTTCTCCGGCCCTCTGTCCAGCCGAGAAATGCTGGCATTGATCGCAAGTGCGGCGGTATATGTCGGGGCCGATTCGGGCCCATTGCATGTTGCTTCCTTGACCGCGACCCCGCTGGTCGCCCTTTACGGGCCCAACCTGGCACAGATCAGCGGACCTTGGCGCCGTGAGCAGGTAGAGATCATCCAACTGGAAATGGACTGCCGG